>DRPG01000345.1 GCA_011376105.1 Deltaproteobacteria bacterium | reverse complement strand
GCCTTCCTGGGTCGTGCTGCCTTCCTGGGTCGTGCTGCCTTCCTGGGTCGTGCTGCCTTCCTGGGTCGTGCCCTGGAGGAAGGCCTCCATCAGGGGCAGGATGCGCTCGTGGGCGTCCTCGACCACCCAGTGGGCCGCATCGGGGAAGCGGTGGACCTCGGCGTGGGGCATCAGCTCCTGCCACTGCCCGAGGAACCGGGGGGTGAACACGAAGTCTCGATCGCCCCAGATCAGCATCGTGGGTGTCTCAGCGAAGGTCCGGGGGACCCCCTCATGCAGCCGCGCGATGGTGGCATGGGTGGGGTGATCGGGCTCCACCGGGATGTCCCGGATGAAGCGCAGGTGAGCGATCCGATCGTGGTAGCTGCCGTAGGGGGCGAGGTATCCCTGTCGGATCGCGCCGCGCATCCGCCCCCGATCGCCGATCGCCCGGATCAGGCCTGCCCGGGCGAAGCCGTTGAGGCCCCGGACGAGCGCCTCGCCCACGCCGGGCCAGCGCGCCATCCGGATCGACAGCGGGACATGCTCGAGGAACACGCTGGTGTTGAAGATCACCAGCCTCGTGATCCGATCGGGCACCACCAGGGCTGCGCCCAGCCCGATCGGTCCGCCCCAGTCGTGGACCACCATGGTGATCCCGCTCAGATCGAGGTGCTCGATCAGCTCGACCAGGTTGTCGATGTGATCCTGGAGCCGGTAGCTGTAGTCCTGGGGCTTGTCCGACAGGCCGGAGCCGATGTGATCGGGCACCACGATCCGGTGGGTGCTCGACAGCGGGGCGGCCAGGGTGCGCCAGTAGAACGACCAGGTCGGGTTGCCATGGACCATCACCACCGGCTCCCCTGAGCCGAGGTCGAGGTAGTGCAGCGTGTGGCCCGACGACAGCTCCAGCGCGTCTCCGGGCCAGGGGTAGAGCTGGCGGACGGGCTCGGGCAGGGCCTCCCAGCGATCCTTCACCACGACACCCCCATCACGATGCAGCCCAGACCGGAGCCCACCGCGAACAAGCACAGCTCCTTGCCCTTGGTGATCCGACCCTGGGCCTCCCCCAGGGCGAGCGTCAGGGGCATCGAGGCGGGGCCCACGTTGCCCAGGTACGGAAACGTCAGCAGCGCTTTCTCCAGGGGCAGCTCGAGCTGCTCGAAGGTGTGGGTGAAGTGGGACAGGCTCACCTGGTGACAGACGAACTCGTCGATCTGATCGGGGGAGCTCCACTCGAGCTCAGCGGCCGCGTGGGGCCAGGTCTCCACCGCCAGGCCCACTCCATGGACCAGCAGCCCATGGGGATCGGCCTTCATCTCGGTGGGGTTTCCCAGGCAGAGCTCGTTGAACTCGGTGGCCGAGCGCATCACCGCGCCGTTGACCCGGTGCTGCTGCCTCGACAGGTCCTCGTGCATCACCACCGCGGCCACCGCACCCGAGCCCAGGGTCATCGTGGCGAAGTTGTCGCGGAAGGTGTCGGTGGTCGCCAGGGGGCTGTTGAGCCGGTGCACCGTAGCGGTGACTGGTTCGCGGGAGCTCTCTCCGTCGACCACCAGGGCGCACTTGATCTGGCCCAGCTCGATCATGTTGGCCGCGGTCAGGACGCCGTTGACGAAGCCGAGGCAGGCGTTCGCGATGTCGAAGCAGAAGGCGTGGCGTGCGAGCCCCATCTTGCCGGCCACCATCGAGGCCGTGGCGGGCTCGAGGTAGTCCCGGCAGACGCTGGTGTTGATCAGGCACTCGATCCGATCGCGCTCGATTCCAGCGTTTTGGAGCGCCTTCTCGCCCGCCATTGCCGCGACCGTGGACGGCTGGACCCCTGGATCCCACCAGCGACGCTCCCGCACTCCTGAGAGCTTCTCGAGCTGACCCGGAGGCAGCCCCAGCCGATCGAGGGTTGGCCGAAAGGTCTCTTCGAGCTGATCGCTCGTGACGATGTGGGGCGGAAGCACGTAGCCCATCGCCTCGATGCACGTGTGGCGGAACCGCATCCGACCCCCGGACTCAGTGGAGCGGGGGGCCTAACCCGTGTTGTGTGCGGACCGCATCCCTGATACCGCGAAACCATGAGCAACGGCTGGATGGGTCGCGGGCGACACCGCGAGGTGGACTGGGGGCGTCGGGTCCGTGCGGATCACGAGCGCGCCACCCAGGTCCTGTGGATCCTCATGGGGATCAACGTGTTGGTGTTCGTCCTGTGGAGCCAGGCCCGGGGCACGGTGCTCGAGGGCTTGATGGCCCAACACTTCCTGGTGAGCGCCGAGTCCATCGCGGGCTTTCGGATCTGGACCCTGCTCACGAGCACGTTCAGCCACATCGATGCGGGGCACCTGATCTTCAACCTGATCGGGTTGTATGTGTTCGG
>DRPG01000344.1 GCA_011376105.1 Deltaproteobacteria bacterium | reverse complement strand
GCGACGAAGCGCAGGAAGCCTCTGACGCTGGAGTGGGAGCGCTACTTCGAGCTGTACGATCCCGAGCTGCCCCTCGACGATCAGCTCGCCCGCTACGACGTGCTCTCCAGGGCCTACTACGACACCGATCGGTTTGAGGGCTTCGTCGCCGAGCACCTCGGAGACCTCGATGAGATCGCGCTGGCGTTCTTTGGCAGCGATCGCTTCCTCGAGATCGTCCGCGAGAAGGTCTCCGCCCTGTTCCCCGCCCACGAGGTGGAGCGGTTCACCGAGCACTTCTTCGGCATGATCCAGTTCTGGCGCAAGACCGAGCGCGATCGCCTCGCGGGGGCCCCTCCGCCGGCCTGATCCAACCTCCACCCCAGCGAAGATGGCGCGATCGTGGGCCACCCGGGGGGGGCTCGCGGAGGTCTAGAGACGGGATCTTCGAGCGACACCTGCCGGTGGTGGGCACCCCGCCGGATCTGCTCTGGATCCGGGACGAGACCACCCACCGCCACGAAGCCCTGCTCAACGGAGGCGACGTGGTGCGGGGCAGCACAGTGGCCCGCTCAGAGCGGATAGATCGCTACATAGACGGTCGCCAGGGCCACGTGGACCAGGGCGAAGGGGGCGGCCTGGAGCACGAAGTCCTTGAAGCTGATCTTCAGGCCGTGCTTGTGCATCACGCTCACCGCCACCACCGTGCTGGCGCTGCCGATCGGGGTGAAGTTGCCCCCCAGGTTGCAGCCGAAGATGCAGGACCACCACAAGGACGAGCCCCCCGAGACGTCGGGGTGGGCCGCGAGGATCTTGCCGAGCACCGCGGCCAGCGGCACGTTGTCGGTCACGCTGGAGGCCAGCGCGCTGCTCCACAGCAGCGCAGCCCCCCCCGGGCGCTCCCCCAGCGCGATCAGGCCCCCCAGGGACTCGCCGATCTTGTCGAGCACGCCTGCATGCTCGGCGACGTTGATCACCACGAACAGGTAGACGAAGAAGAACAGGAGATCCCAGTCGAAGGCCTGGTAGCTTCGCTCGACCTCGTGCTTGTACTTGAGCAGGGCGATGGCCGCGAACGCCATCGCGACAAAGCCCATGCCCAGATCCTGGATCACCGGCAGGGTCTGGGTGCCGGCCAGCACCGCGATGAACAGCCCCAACATCACCCAGGACGCGTTGAAGAAGCTCTGGCTCTCGATCCCGTCGCGCTCGTCGAACCCGGCCACCAGCTCGGCGGCCGCCCGGCGCTCGACCTCGGTGCTCATCGGCTCGATCTTGAACCACCACACCGCCATCGCGACGGTCACGGCGGTGGCGGCGAGGGTGTAGGGCGCGGCCACGTAGAGGAACTTGAGGAACGCGATGCCCGCGAGCTGCCCCAGGATGATGTTGGGGACCGAGCTGATCAGCGTGAGCAGCCCGCCGATGTTGGTCAGCAGGCCCTCGGTCAGCAAGAAGCCGAGCATCAGATCCCGACGCCCGAGCTTGCCCAGGGAGACCGCGGTCAGGGAGCCCACGATGATCATCGCGGTCACGTTGTTGAGGACCGCGCTGAACGCCACGGTCAGGATCGCGTAGTAGGTCAGCAGCCAGAAGGGGTCTCCACCCGAGAGCCGGGTGAGGCGGATGGCGGTCCAGGTGAAGATGCCGGATCGGCTCACCACGTCGACGAACAGCGAGGCCCCGAGGATGATCGAGATCACACCCCAGTCGACGGCCGGGATGTACACCGGCATGGTCACGTGGTGGCCGTTGGGCAGGGTGAGATCCCCGAACGGGAGCAGCCCCAGCGCGGTGCCCCCGAGCAGGGCGATGATCGCAAACAGGCCGGTGATCGCTGACTTCTTGGCGTGGAGCTGCTCCTCGAGGGCCAGGGCGGTGATCATCAGCGCGAGCAGCCCGGCGAACAGCCAGGTGATCCAGGCCTCGGGGGCGTGGGGGGCCGCGGTGGCGAAGGGGACGAGGGGGATCGAGGGGACGAAGGGCATCACAGCACCAACACCGGGCGGTGGCGGAGCTCGATCGCGAGCGCATGGGCCAGGCCGTGCATCGCGCGCTGCTGGTCGTCGCGCCCGTTGACGACGATCAGGCCGACGTCGTGGGTGTCGGCTAGCCGGCGGTGATCGGTGAGGGCGTGCCCCAGGAGCACGATGGGCACGATGGTCTCGCTGATCTCGTGCTCGGTGAGCACCTGGTGGATGGTGGAGAGGTAGTCCCTGGGTTGATCCAGCAGCTTCTGTGGGATCTTGCTCCGGGCGTCGTCGCTGTCCAGGCCCGGGATCCGGTCGATCACATCGAGGTAGCGCTCCAGCGTGATGTCATCCTCGATGTGGGCGAGGAACAGCTCGCCGTGATCGGCGGTGAGCTTCACCGCCCAGCTCACCAGCAGATCGTCGCCGGTGATGTGGGAGGTAACGGCGAGCACGCGCTCGAGTCCATCGGTGGACAGGCGCCCGGCCAGCTCCCCGCTGGAGGGCAGCAGCAGCAGAGGCACGGGCTGAGCCTGGGACAGGGTGTCGATCACCGAGCCGAGGGTGTAGGGGAGATCCCGGACGCTGCCCAGCAGGTGGCGATGGGCGACGATCAGCTGAGGTTGCAGTGCCTGGATGCACTTCAGCAGGGTCGGGATCGCAGGGGGGCTCCCCCAGGCTGAGCGTGGCAGCAGCTGCCAGTCGAGGCCCTGCTCACCCCCGAGGTGGGCGAGGGGAGGCTGGAGCGTGGCGATCAGGGCTTGACCGGCGGCCTCGTCGAGGTCGGTGACCAGGACGATCCTGGAGATCTTGGGGGGGTTGTAGCGGAACACTTCGTGCAGCGCGCTGCGAAACATCGACTCGAACTGGTCGAGCTTTCCGGCCCCGGTGGACATGGTGCTCCCTGTGGAGTGGGCGAGGAGTGTACGCTACCGAGCGTAGGCTTGCTCGTGGGGTGCGGATGCTCGGCCGCTTGATGTTGAACGTGCGCTTCTGGCCGCTGTTCTGGACCCAGTTCCTGGGTGCCTTCAACGATAACTTCTTCAAGAACGCGCTGGTGATCTTGATCACCTTCCGCGCCGTCCATGTGGCGGGGGTCCCCCCCGAGCAGATGGTGGCCCTGTCCGCTGCGATCTTCATCGCTCCCTACTTCCTGTTCTCCGGCGTCGCAGGTCAGCTCGCAGACAAGTACGACAAGGCCGCGATCGTGCGCCTCACCAAGCTGGGCGAGATCGCCGTGATGTGGATGGGGGCCACCGCGTTCGCCGTCGACAGCGTCGAGATGTTGATGGGTGTCCTGTTCTTCATGGGCCTGCAGTCGACCGTGTTTGGGCCCTGCAAGTACGCGATCCTGCCCCAGCACCTCCACGACGACGAGCTGGTCGCGGGCAACGCGCTGGTCGAGATGGGGACCTACCTGGCGATCCTGCTGGGCACCATCGCCGGCGGCGTGCTGATCAACCTCGACGGTGGGGATCGGATCGTGTCGGCGGGGGTGATCG
>DRPG01000343.1 GCA_011376105.1 Deltaproteobacteria bacterium | reverse complement strand
GGGGAGCCAGGGGGTAGGGCGCTTTGATCGAGAGAGCTCGCGGGGATGTTGTGATGGATCCTGGCATGGCTCTCCTCCCCGGCGGGAAGGTATCACCGTGTCCTGGTGCACGCCTCAGGACCGGGCCCGGGGCTCGAGCCCCTCCATGGGCTGAGCCAAGCCGTGGAGCGGCCACAGGTGGGGCTCAAGCCCGGGGGCGATCGGAGGAGCTACAGGAGGGGCTGCTCCTGGTAGGTCCCGAAGACCTCCCGCAGCGCGCCCGCCACCTCACCCAGGGTGCAGCTCGCCTCGACCGCATCGAGGATCGGAGGCATCACGTTGTCCGCCCCCGAGGCGGCCTGACGCAGCGCATCGAGCCGGGCCGTAGCGATCCCATCGTCCCGACGGGCCCGCAGGGCGGTGACCCGCTGGATCTGTGCCTCCTCCAGGGCTGGATCCACCCGCAGCAGGGCCGTGTGTGCCTCTGCGCCGTCCTCGACGAACTGGTTGACCCCGACCCGGACCAGCTCGCCCGACTCCAGCGCCAGCTGGGTGGCGTAGGCTGAGGCCTGGATCTCCCGCTGGGGAAAGCCTGCCTCGATCGCAGCCACCATGCCCCCCATCCCGTCGATCTCGTCGATCAGGGCCAGGGCCTCGGCCTCCAGCTCGTCGGTCAGGGCCTCGACGGCCCAGCTGCCCCCCAGGGGATCGACAAAGTCCGCCACGCCCGACTCGTAGGCGATCACCTGCTGGGTGCGCAGGGCCAGCCGCGCGCTGTCTTCGCTGGGGAGCGCCAGGGCCTCGTCCCGGCCATTGGTGTGCAGCGACTGGGTGCCGCCGAGCACCGCGGCCAGCGCCTGCAGCGCGACCCGAACCACGTTGTTGTCGATCTGCTGTGCGGCGAGGGTGGAGCCCCCGGTCTGAGTGTGGAACCGCATCCGCATCGAGCGCGCCTGGCTGGCCCCGAAGCGTTGCCGCGCCAGGGTGGCCCACATCCGCCGGGCGGCCCGGAACTTGGCCACCTCCTCAAGCAGGTTGTTGTGGGCGTTGAAGAAGAACGACAGCCGGGGCGCAAAGGTGTCGATCGCCAGGCCGGCGCTCAGCGCCGCCTCGACATAGGCGATCCCATCGGCGAGGGTGAAGGCCAGCTCTTGTGCTGCGGTGCTGCCGGCCTCCCGGATGTGGTAGCCGCTGATCGAGATCGTGTTCCAGCGCGGGGTGTGCTCGGCACACCAGCGGAACATGTCGGTCACGATCCGCATGCTGGGCCGGGGCGGGTAGATGTAGGTGCCGCGGGCGATGTATTCCTTGAGCACGTCGTTCTGCACCGTACCCCGCAGCCCCGCAACATCGACGCCGCGCTCCCGGGCCACCGCCACATACAAGGCCAGCAGCGTGGACGCGGTGGCGTTGATCGTCATGCTGGTGCTGATCTGATCCAGCGGGAGGCCGTCGAACAGCACCCGCATGTCCTCGATCGAGTCGATGGCGACCCCGACCCGGCCGACCTCGCCCAGCGCCATCTCGTCGTCGGAATCGTAGCCCATCTGGGTGGGCAGATCGAAGGCGACGGACAGGCCGGTGGTGCCCTGCTCTAGGAGGTAGCGGTACCGGGCGTTGGACTCGGCGGCGGTGCCAAAGCCTGCGTACTGCCGCATGGTCCACAGCGAGGCGCGGTACATCGTGGGCTGCACCCCCCGGGTGTAGGGGAACTCCCCGGGGAACCCGATCCGCTCGAAGGGAGGCAGATCGAGGGGCGTGTGCAGCGCAGCGACGGGGCGACCGCCGGAGCGCACACAGCGTGAACGCTCGGGCACCCGGGCCAAGGCCCGGGCCCGCACCGTCTCCTGCCAGCGGCGAAGATCGTCTCTGGTCACGCGCCCTCCTCAGTCCGGACGGACACCAGCAGCGCGCCCGCATCGACCGAGCTCCCGGCCTGGACGTGCACCGCCTCCACGACCCCCGCGGCGGGGGCCTTGAACTCGTTCTCCATCTTCATCGCCTCGACCACCACCAGCACCTGACCTGCGGTCACCTCAGCCCCGGCGGCCACCAGCACCCGGACCACCGCGCCGGGCATCGGGGTGACGATCTCGCCGTGTGCATCTGTGGACAAAGCATCCAGCGCACGATCCCGGGGATCGACGACGGTGCCGCTCAGGCCGTGCCCCCCGCTCTGCACCGACAGCCGCTCTCCGTCGACATGGACCGCCACGCTGTGGTGCTGCCCGTCTCCGTCGAGCCGCCACTCGGCGGCCCCCACCGCCCCCCCCCGCAGGTGGACTGGATCAGCGCCGTCGAGCGCCACCCACCAGCCCCCCTCGGGGTGGAGGCGGACGTCCACCACGGCAGCGTGTGCCCCCAGCTGTACCTCGTAGCGGCTCACCGCCACACCCCCTTCATCGTCCTCCAGCGATGGATCCGCCTCCAGTCGCTGCCCCCCGAGTCGCTGCCCCCCGAGTCGCTGCCCCCCGGCCCCGCCCCCGGCGCACGCAGCGCCCTGCGATCGGCCTCGAACCGAGCCACCGCAGCCGCCATCGCCAGCTCCGGCGGGACGGACGGCTCGCCCAGGTTCTCCTCCAGCCACTCCGGCGTGATGAAGGAGGTGTCGTAGCGCCCCTGCCGGAAGCCCGGATCGTCGAACAGGGCGAGGAAGAACGGGATCGAGGTCGGGATCCCGACGATGTGATACTCGCGCAGGGCGCGGGCACAGCGCGCGATGGCGGTGTCGCGATCCGGCCCCCACACCACCAACTTCGCGATCATCGGATCATAGTGGATCGGGATCTCCATGCCCTCGACCACGCCGCTGTCGACCCGGACCCAGGCCCCCGACGGCTCGCGGTAGCCCCGCAGGGGGCCGGGCGAGGGCCGGAAGCCAGCCGTAGCGTCCTCGGCATAGATCCGACACTCGATCGCGTGCCCCCGCTGGGCCACCGTGTCCTGGGTGAACCACAGGGGCTCCCCCGCCGCCACCCGCAGCTGGGCGTGCACCAGATCGACGCCGGTGACCACCTCGGTGATCGGGTGCTCCACCTGCAGCCGGGTGTTCATCTCGAGGAAGTAGAACGCATCGGACGCAGGATCGTAGAGGAACTCCACCGTGCCGGCGCCGACATAGTCGACCGCCCGGGCGGCCTCGACCGCCGCGGCGCACATCGCGGCCCGGGTCGCCCCGGGCAAGACCGGGCACGGGGTCTCCTCGACCACCTTCTGGTGCCTCCGCTGGATCGAGCAGTCGCGCTCGAACAGGTGCACCACGTTGCCGTGTGCGTCCGCCAGGATCTGGATCTCGACGTGGCGGGGCTGCACCACCAGCTTCTCGACGTAGACGCTGCCGTCGCCAAAGGACTTGGTGGCCTCGGACTGGGCAGCGGCGAGCGCGGTGGCGATCTCGTCGGCGTCGAACACCGCCCGCATGCCCTTGCCCCCACCCCCGGCGGCGGCCTTGATCATCACCGGCAGGCCGATCTCCGCCACGATCCGGGCGGCCTCCGCACTAGAGGTGATCGGATCGATGGCGCCGGGCACCACCGGCACGCCCGCCTCGGTCATCAGCCTCCGGGCGGCGGTCTTGCTGCCCATCGAGGAGATCGCCCCGGGCGGCGGGCCGATCCACACCAGGCCCGCGTCGGAGACGGCCCCGGCGAAGGCGGCGCTCTCCGAGAGGAAGCCATAGCCGGGGTGCACCGCATCACACCCCGCCCGGGCGGCGATCCGCAGCAGCACGTCGGCCCGCAGGTAGCTCTCGCTGCTGGGGGCGGGCCCGATGGGGTAGGCGTCGTCGGCGAGGCGGACGTGCAGCGCGGCGGCGTCCGCCTCGGAGTACACCGCCACCGCCTCGATCCCGCGCTCGTGACAGCCTCGGATCACCCGCACCGCGATCTCGCCTCGGTTGGCGATCAACACACGCTCGAACGGTTTCACAGTCATGGCGGCCGGTTAACCTTAGAGGGTTGAACCTGCTCCTGTCGGTCTCCATCGCCCACGCCCAGCCCTCGGCCACCCTGGCCGAGGGCACGAGCCTGCTGCAGCCCTGCCTCGGGGCCCCCGGCTGCGGCGACTGGTGGCGCCGGGAGATCTCAGAGGCCCTGCTCGAGACCGGCCTCGCGCTGCAGCACGAGGCGATGATCACCAGCGCGCTGATCGGCAAGGGCGCAGGCCCGGTGGTGGAGATCGGCCTCGACACGGTGGCCCTCGGAGAGCGCAACGACGTCGCCAAGCTCGCACCGCTGGTGCCCTCCACGCCCAGGCCCGCCGCCGGGCTCCAGCTCGGCGGCAGCGACCTCGACGCCCCTGGGCCCCAGATCGCCGCGGGGCTCCACGGCCTGTCGCCTCTGATCCAGGGCCGGGCGATGATCAAGCTGGTGGTGGCCAGCGGGTCCCGCTCTGGCCCGGCGCGCGCCCGGACCGCAGCGCCCGGAGCCGGGTAGTGGGCCGGCGAAGGCACCGCTCCCCTGAGGAGCGCCGTCAGCACGAGGCCCCCGGCGCCGCCGGGGAGGCACCGACGCACCGCTCCCGCCGGAGCGCCCTGCGCTCGCTGGGGTTCAAGGTCTACAAGGGGGGCGTCCGCCTCCGCACCCGTGGCGCCTCCCTGGTGGTGGAGCTCGATCGAGCCCCGATCCTGCGGGGCAAGCTGCCCGGCGTCGCCCAGCGGCTACACCTTGGCCCCGAGCGTCCCGCCGTCGGGCTGCGGCGCCTCGTCGGCCTGGGGGATCTGCGCCTGGGGCTGCCCGAGCTCGATCTGCGGGTCTGCTTCCAGGGCGATCGGGGCGCGCTGGTGGCCCTGGCCACCCCCCCGGTGCGCCGGGCCTTGATCGCGTGGGTCCCCCGGGGGCTGACCCTGGCCGACGGCGTCCTGACCCAGGTCTGGCCCCCCGACGTCACCCCCGGGGTCCTGCGGAGTGAGGTCTACGAGCTGGTGCAGCTCGCCCGGATGCTGACCCTGCGCCCCGAGCGCCTCGCCCCGCGCCTGAGCCGGATCGCAGCCAGCGATGATCACGAAGCGATCGCGCTGGCTGCCCTGCAGCAGCTCGCCGAGCACGATCCAGTGCGCCTGACGACCTACCGCAGGTTCCTGATCCGGGCCCACCACCCCACCGTCCGGCTCCAGCTCGCCCAGAGGCTAAAGAGCGGAGGCGAAGACGTCCTGATCGAGCTGGTGCTCGATCCCCAGCTCCCCAGCAAGATCCGCGAGAGGGCGCTGCAGGCCCTGGCCGAGGAGCGCCCGGAGCCCCAGCCCGGGACAGCGCCCCAACACATCGAGCGCCTGCTGACGCTGACCGGGCTGGGCCCCCCGCTGGACGAGGCCCTCGCCTCGCTGGCGCTGGCCCGGATCTCCGACGCACCCCACCTGCTGGCCCACTGCAGCGAGGAGCTCCTGCTGGCGCTGCTGAGGCGCTGCAGCGGATCGACGCGGATCGGGGTGATCACCCACCTCGGCGATCGAGGCACCCCCCACAGCCTGCCCGAGCTGCTCCCCCTGACCCGAGGGATGCTCCGACCCAGGCTCAAGGAGGCCGCGAGCCAGGCCCGCGATCGGATCATCGCCCGGGGTGGCGTCTCTGGCGGCGAGATCTCGCTGGCGACGGAGGGCGGAGGCCTAGCCCTCGACACCCCCCCGCCCGAGTCCTCCAAGCCCTGAGCTCCGCGGTGAGCAGATCTGCGACCGATCCCCGCGCCCCAGGACGAGCAGCCCTTCGGATCTAGAGGCCCAAGACGAGCAGCCCTTCGGATCTAGAGGCCCAAGACGAGCAGCCCTTCGGATCTAGAGGCCCAGGACGAGCAGCCCTTCGGATCTAGAGGCCCAAGACGAGCAGCCCTTCGGATCT
>DRPG01000342.1 GCA_011376105.1 Deltaproteobacteria bacterium | reverse complement strand
CTCGACGGGGGGGAGCGCGCCGGGCTCGGCGGGGAGGCGTCCGGGAAGCCCGGTGGAGGGCTCGGTGAGGCGAAGGACGCACACACCAGGGAGGGTGGGCCCTGGCAGGCTCCAGCCCTGAGTGGAGGACCGAGGTCACCAGCGCAGGTGAACAGGGACCCCGGCTCCCCTACATCGCCGTCCACCGGGCCTGGGGACCTCACGCTCACCGCCCCCCCCAACGAGGTCCAGTTCGTCGAGCCCCGCAGCCCCGGGCAGGCCCAGGGGGGTGGCCACGGAGCCGAGCTGGAGGGGCTCGAGGCGTTCGAGCTCACGACCTTTCTCGCCAGCGACGATCCAAGAGAGCGTCGCCGGGGCCTCGACAACCTCGTCGATCGCAGCGATCCTCAGGCGGATCGTATCCTCGGGGCCTTCGTCCGGGACGACAACGATGGCTCCGTCCGGCAGCACGCCTGGGCCCTGGTGATCACCCGCTGGGACGAGCGCTTGGGGAACCACGGAGCCCTCCAGGAGATCGTGGGCTGGCAGCTGGCTCATGGAGGCGAGCGCGCCGCCATCGAGGCGGCCCGGGCCATGGGACGCAACGGAGATCGTGCCGATCTGCTGGCACCTGGGCTGCGACACCCCAACCACGACGTAGTGCTGGCCAGCATCCAGGCCGTCCAGGGCGTGCAGCGCAGGTCGTCCGATGCGGACTGGTGGTCCCTGATCGAGCCGCTGACGGCCTCCTCAAACCCCAAGGTGGCCGCCTTGGCGAGGGAGCTGCTCCGGGACACCGAGCCTCCTCCCCCAGCACGATCCGATCCCCGGCTAGACACCGCCACACAGCAGATCCAGAGCGGCGCAGAGTAAAATGGGGTCCCTGGTCTGCAGGGCAAGGAGTCTCTATGCTCACCTCTCTCGCGCTCTCTCCCCTGCTCCAGATCAGCTGCTCCCGCTCTGTAGAGCCACCAGCGGCGGTGCTCACCGAGACCACCCCCGATCCAACAGGCACCACCCCCGCAGGCCCACCCGAGACGGACTGGGAGCGTGATGTGCTCCACACCCAGCTGGAGCTCGATCTGCTGAGCCACCTGGCCACGGCCCGGATCACCTTCGAGGGATCGACCAGCTCAAGCTCCACCTCCCTCGATGTGTACGATCTCGACATCATCGATGTCACCGGGCCCGATGGGCCGCTGTCTCACCTCCGCCGCAGCGATCACCTCGATCTAGAGCTCCCGAGTGGATCCGATCCAGTCACCGTCGACATCCGCTACAACTTCGACAACCAGATCAGCTTCGTCGGGTGGATGCCGGAGCTCGGGGTCAGCTACCTGTTCCCCGATCACTGCGGTCACCTGTTCCCCTGCAGGCCGGATCCTTCGGAGGGATCGACCTTCTCCATGTCCCTTCGGGGGGTCGGGGATCAGATCGCGATCTATCCAGAGGAGATCCCGGCGGAGGCACCGTCGTACATGCTGGCCATGGCGGTGGGGGACTACGAGCAGATCAAGCTGGGAACCACCACCGCGGGCACCTCGGTGAACGCCTGGCACCTGCCTGGCTCCCGCACCCGGATGCTCGCCGGGGCGTCCCACATGGTCGAGATCTTCGACTTCTACGAGCAGACCTATGGCCCCTATCTGTTCGGGGACGAGGTCGGCACGGTCGAGGCACCCTGGGGCGGCAACTACGGGGGAGCAGAGCACCACCCCTACTGGCACGTGTCCGACACCGCCCTGAGCGAGCCCGGGAACCACGCCAAGGAGGCCGCCCACGGGTGGTTTGGCAACGGGGTCCGCCTCGGCTGCTGGGAGGATCTCGTCCTGTCCGATGGGGTGGCATCCTACCTCGCGGCCCACGCCGTCGAGGAGCTGGGGTTGTACGATCCCTGGCCACTGTACGGAGACTGGATCGCAGACATCTGCAGCGATCCTGACAGCAACACGGTCGCGATGCCCTCAGGCTGCTCGGGCGCGGTCAACCCCGACGCACCGCTGTGGAGCGCGGTCCCCCATGTGAAGGGCACCTGCTTCCTCGAGGACGTCGGCGATCTCATCGGCATCGAGCAGCTCGACCAGACCCTGGCGGCGTTCTACGAGGAATACCGAGGCCGGCCCGCCCAGGTCGATCACCTGCTGCTTGTCCTCAAGGATCTCAACCGGGATCACACCGACGCGCTCGATCTGTTGATCGAGGAGTGGTTGACCACCGAGGCATGCCCGACCGATGCGATGGAGCGCTGCAGCGGTCACGCCGGCCCCTGATCCCCGCCCCCGGGGAGGAGTAGCTCTCGCTGTGCGCCCCCGCTGTGCGCCCCCGCTGTGCGCCCCCGCTGTGCGCCCCCGCTGCGACACGCCCCCCGCTGCGGCACGCCCCCCGCTGCGGCACGCCCCTCAGCTGTGGTGAGCCCCTCAGCCGTGGTGAGCCCCACGATCTCTGACCCAAAGTCCCGGATCTCAGGCAGTTGTGGCGCTCCGTCTGTGTAGTCCCGCCGGTCGGAGGTTACACCCCCACCCCTATGCAGTCCAGAAAAACCCTATGGATCGTCGCGTTCGTTGCTGCGCTGGTGTTGGGCGGCAGCGGTCCCCTCGCGACCTTTGTGACCGACGGGCAGTGGTTCGCCACCGTAGGCTACTTCGACGTGTTCCAGACCCAGCTCCTCACCCAGCTCGGCCTCGGGCTGGCGGGGGCCGTGCTCGCGATCCTCGTGGTCGGCGGCTCGGCGAGGCTGGCGGCGAAGCACGCCCACAAGCGCCCACGGCCCTCGCTGGTCTCCGCTGAGGAGAACCCGTTGGGCAACCTGCTGGCTCAGACCTCCCCCACCGCGCTGGCGGACGGCCTAACCCTGATGGTGGCCATCCTCGCGGGCCTCACCGCCTCGGGCTGGTGGCGCGAGACCTTGCTGCTGCTGCACGGAGGCTCCTTTGGTTGGGCCGATCCTGTCTGGGATCTCGATGCCTCGTTCTATGTGTTCGATCTGCCCCTGCTGCTCAGCGCCCGCTCGGCGCTGGCCCTGCTGCTGGGTGCGTCGGGGGTCGTCGCCATCGGGATCTACGTCGCCCGCGGGGTGATCCGGGTCCAGATGGTCCAGCAGGACGGCCAGGTCGTCGCCAGCGGCGTGTTCATGCCCCCCGAGGTCCGCCGCCACGTGGCCTCCCTCGCCGCAGCCCTGCTCGCGGTGATGGCCATCGGGATCTACCTGCAGCGCTACGAGCTGATGTACGCCCAGACCGGCCTGTTCGCGGGCCCCGGCTACAGCGATCTGAACGTCACCCTGCCCCTGCTCACGCTGCAGGCCGTCGCCACCGCCATCGCCGCGTTCATCGCGTTCGTCGGCATCGATCGGGGATCCGCCGCCGCCTCCCTGCTGGCGGTCGTGCTGGTGGTGGCCAGCTCCGCCGCGACCAGCATGTTCCCCTCGATGGTCCAGCGCTTCAACGTCGATCCCAACGAGCTGTCCCGCGAGGGCCCCCAGATCATCAAGCACATCGAGGCCACCCGGGTGGCCTTTGGGCTCGACGCCGTCGAGGAGCTCGCCCTGTCCGGCAAGGACGGGCTCGAGCGGGCCGACATCGACGCCAACGTGCCCACCATCGAGAACGTCCGGCTGTGGGATCACCAGCCCCTGCTCGACACCTTCACCCAGGTCCAGGAGATCCGGACCTACTACGGCTTCGTCGGTGTCGACAACGATCGCTACCAGGTCGACGGCAAGCTCCGCCAGATCATGCTCTCCCCCCGGGAGCTGACCGTGGGCGCGCTGCCTGAGCAGGCGCGCACCTGGGTCAACGAGACCATGACCTACACCCATGGCTACGGCCTGGCCCTGGGTCCGGTCAACCGGGTCAACGAGCAGGGGCTGCCCGAGCTGTGGATCCAGGATCTGCCCCCAAAGGTCCAGTTCGAGGACTCCCTGGCGATCACCAGGCCCGAGATCTACTTTGGGGAGGCCACCATCCAGCCGGTGTTCATCGACACCAAGAACCCCGAGTTCGACTACCCCGCCGGCGACAAGAACGAGTACACCGTCTACGACGGTGACGCGGGCGTGCCCCTCGGCCCGCTGGGGCGCCTGCTGTTCTCCCTGCGCCTGGGCTCCACCGATCTGCTGTTCTCGAGCGACGTCACCTCCGACAGCCGGATCCTCCTGTACCGCCACGTCGCCCAGCGCGCTGCGCGCGTCGCCCCGTTCCTCGCCCTCGATCGGGATCCCTACATGGTGATCGACGAGGGGCGGCTGGTGTGGGTCCTCGATGCCTACACCACCACCCACCGCTTCCCCTACGCCCAGCAAGTCAGCGGCGTTGGAAACTACCTGCGAAACTCAGTGAAGATCACGATCGATGCCTATGACGGCGGGATCGATCTGTGGTGGGTCGACGAGTCCGATCCCATCGCACGGGCCTGGTCGGAGGCCTTCCCTGGGCTGCTGCGGCCCCTCGATCAGATGTCCCCGGGCCTCCGGGCCCACCTGCGCTACCCCATCGATCTGTTCTCGGTCCAGGCCCAGCTGTTCGCGACCTACCACATGGAAGATCACCAGATCTTCTACAACCGGGAGGACGAGTGGGAGGTCCCGGCGATCGAGCGGATGCGCATGACGCCATACTTCACCATCATGCGGCTGCCCGGGGAGGCCAGCGAGGAGTTCATCCTGATGCTGCCGTTCTCCCCAAAGGGTAAGCCCAACCTCGCGGCGTGGATGGTGGCCCGGGCCGATGGCGCACACCTCGGAGAGCTCCGGGTCTACAAGTTCCCCAAGGACACGATGGTCTACGGCCCCAAGATGGTGGTCGCACGGATCAACCAAGACGACGAGATCTCCGAGAAGATCAGCCTGTGGGATCAGCAGGGATCCTCAGTGGTGCTCGGCACCCTGCTCGTGATCCCGATCGAGGAGTCGCTGATCTATGTGCAGCCCCTGTACCTCAAGGCCGCAGAGGACAGTATCCCAGAGCTCAAGCGGGTGATCGTCGCCTACGAGGATCGGATCGCGATGTCGTCGACCCTCGAGGAGGGCCTGGCCGAGCTGTTCGGAGGCCACCAGGCGCCCGAGGGGAGCGAGGCGTCCACCGAGGACGGGGGCTCCACACCACGATCGGACCAGACCCCCACAGAGCTCCTCCGCGCCGCGAGCCAGCACTACCAGGCCGCCAACGAGGCCTCGAGGGGCGGTGACTGGGCGCGCTTTGGCCGGGAGCTCGAGGCGCTGGGGCGGGTGCTCGAGCAGCTCCAGCCCGGACATGCGGCCCCCGCGGGCGGAGAGGGCTCGCAGAGCCCACGAGATCCGCAGG
>DRPG01000341.1 GCA_011376105.1 Deltaproteobacteria bacterium | reverse complement strand
TCAGGGCCTCCCGGCGCTGCCCCTCCCCCCCGGGCACGCAGCTGTGGGTGGGCCTGCCATCGTCTCCCCGATCGAGGGCCCCGGACAGATCGTTGCGGCAGTACACCACCGGGGTCAGGTTGCCCACCGTCACCCCCTCGAGGTAGGGGAAGCGGTCGACCCGCCCCAGGGGCCTACGGAGCAGGAAGAAGCTGCGGTAGAGGCTATGATCCGCAGGCAGCGGCCCCAGCGGCCGGGTGGGGTACAGCCTCGAGACCAGCGCCCGGACCGAGCGATCAAACGGCCCCTGCTCGGACGCCGTGGCGTCGTCGATCAGCAGGAAGCCACCGTACTGCAGGTAGCGCTCGAGCTGCTCGAGGCCGGAGGTCTGCAGCGGGGGGAAGGCGCCGTCGCCCAGCAGGATGGTCAGGGGGTGCTGAAACAACTCCTGATCTTCGGGGGAGACCCGGACCGAGCGGGCCTCGCACTCCACCGAGGTGGTCTGCTCGACCTCGTACAGCAGGCGCTTCCAGGCGTTGGGACGGCTCAAGGTGCCCGCCCCCAGATCGAGCTCACACAGATCCACCTGGGTGGGCCGCCCAAACCCCCGCGCCGCCCGGGGGGTCACCGCGGCCCCCAGCGTGGCCGCGAGCCCCGCCATGACCTCCCGACGCCTCACGTCCGCCTCCTCCGCACGATCCTCACGTGCTCCCCCTCGACGCACCACGCATCGCCACCAGGGCCTGGAGCAGGGCCAGGGCCAGGGCCAGGGCCAGCAGCGGCCTGGACAGATCGGCGTGCTGGACCAGCAGATCCGGAGCCAGCTCGCGCTCCATCTCCTCGACTGAGTCATAGCGACGCACATCGCTCTCGTCGGGATCGGTGTTCACCGCGACGTGGGCCAGCGGTGGGGCGCTGTCGAGCTCGAGCCGGTAGGCGCCGGCGTCGGGGGGCGTGAACAGCAGCCTCGCTCCGTCGATCCGGCTGCGGACCGGGGTGCCGTCGGGGCCGATCACCGTGGGCTCCAGGGCCAGATCCGGCAGGGGCACCACCACCGGCTGCCCCACCACCCCGTCGAACCGTGCAGCGCCGGTGCCCGCCTCGCCCCCGAGGTAGGACACCAGGCGCTGGACCATCGGCATGAACACCGACTGCAGCGGCAGGTTGCCCCAGCCCAGATCCATGGTGCCGGTCCAGACCACCACCCGCCCCTGCCCGATCCGGCGCTCCACCATCGCGGGCAGCTCGTTGTCGTAGCGCAGCAGGGTGCGCACCTCGTCGGGCACGTCCTGGTAGGGCTCGAAGGTCAGCAGGGTGTGGCTGCGGATCCGGGTGAACGAGGCCCGGCCGCCGCGGCGGAACGGCGACAGCAGGGGCTCCTCGATGTCGGGCAGCGCGACGGGGACGCCCTCCTCCCCGGGGGCGGCCACCGAGCGGGACTTCCGCAGGGGCGCAGGCAGGATGCTGGCCAGCGCTGCGTTGTAGCGATCCGCGGTGACGTTGTCACCCCCGGTGATCACCAGGTTTCCGCCGCCACGGACGAACTCGGTGAGCCTGGGACCGAAGGGCCTGGGATCCGCGACGTTGGCGAGGAACACCACCCGGTGCCGCTCTGGATCGAGATCCATCAGCCCCACCGGGCTGGTCACGTCGATCGTGACGCCGGACTTCAGCCCCCCCCACGGCGCCAGCGCCCGCTCCAGGAAGTAGATCTCCGAGCGCGTGGGGGTGTCCCCCGGATCACCGTCCACCACCAGCACCCGGCTGGCGCCGACCTGGGGCAGGTGGAAGTAGCGGGCGTCGTCCAGCGCCAGATCGGGATCGTCACACCGGATCTCCCCCACCCCGCCCCTCGCCTCGGTGGGGATGGTGATCCGCTCCTCGGCCTCTCCCTCGGGGGGAAGATCGACAAAGATCGGGATCGAGGCTCCATCGGGCAGGGTGACCTCGCAGCCCACCTCGGTGGCGTCGGGGCCATAGTTGGCGACCCGCACCGTGACCTGGCCCCCCTCGAGCCCGTCGCCGTACCGTGCGCCGGTCACCGCTACGTTGCGCGGGGGCTCGGCGAACACGTCCTGGGGGATGATCGCTGAGCCAGCCTCGACCAGCCTGGCGATCTCGGTGGCGGCCTCCCCGATCATCTTCGGGCCGGCCTCGTCGCTGAACAGCAGGATCTCCCCGGGCTCTCCACCGAGCAGCCGCCGGGCCTCGAGCAGCGCACCGCGGAGATCCGAGGCCCCCGAGGTGGGCTGCAGCGCCTCGAGCCGGGCGATCACGCGCTCGTGATCGGCGGTGAGCGAGGTGGTCAGCCGCAGCGCGTCGTCGTCGAAGGCGATCAGGCCCACCGAGACCCCCCCGGGCAGATCCCGCGCCACCGAGATCGCACGCTCCCGGGCCTGCTGCAGCAGGGTGGCGCCGCCGTCGGCCAGGCTCATCGACAGGGAGCGATCCACCACCAGCACCACCCGCCCGCTGGCTCCATACTCAGAGGTGCCGCCGGGGTACGACAGCCTGGGCCCGGTGGCCGCGAACACCAGGGCGAGCAGCGCGGCGATCCGCAACAGCAGCAGCCAGGGATCCTTGACCCGCCGCCGCCGCCGCAGGCGCTCGACCACCCGCTCGAGCAGCAGCATCGCCCCAAACGGCCGACGATCACGGGGGATCCGGCGCGCGAGGTGGGCCAGCACCGGCAGCACCACGAGGGCGCTCAGGAGCATGGAGAGGGGGGCCAGCAGTGAAAAGCTCACGGAAGCTCCACCCCGAGGGGGCGATCGAGGACAGCGGACCGAATCACCTGCTCCATCGGCAGATCGGTGGGCACGGGGAGGTAGCGGCCTCCAAACCGGACGACACCTCCGCGCACCTCGTCTACGTATTCCCGTGCGACCTCAGCGAACGCAGCGGCCGCGCCATGGGGATCCACCGCCAGGGGCTCACCCCCCTCCGGGCTGTAGAACAGCGCGGGGGCGGAGAACGACATCGCCCACTCGCTCCGATCGTACAGGTGGAACAACCTCAGATCGGTGCCCCGCCGGGCGAAGGCCCCCAGCGCCGGCAGCCAGCGCACGGGCTCCTCCATCCCGTCGGTGATCACGCCCACCCAGCTCCGACGCCGGGTGCGCTGCCCCACCCGGGCCAGCGACGGGCCCAGATCCGCGACCCCACCGGGGCGGACCGAGGCCAGCTGCAGGAACAGCAGCTGCAGGTGGTTTCGGCCGCTGCGGGGGGGCAGGGAGCTGTGGGTGACGCCCTCTCCGGCCACCAGCTCCAGCCCGACGGGCTCCCCGTGGCGGTGGAGGAAGTACAGCAGGGTAGCCGCGAGCACGATCGCGTAGCTCGCCTTGCCCCGCTCGAGATCCGGCAGGGCCACCCGCCCGCTCGCCCCGGTGCCCATGTCCCCGGACAGATCGAGGACCACAGTGCACGGCAGCTCGGTCTCGGTCTCGAAGCGCTTGATCACGTAGCGATCGCTGCGCCCATAGACCCGCCAGTCCAGCCCACGCAGATCCATGCCCGGCAGGTACTCCTGATACCCGGCGAACTCGACCGCCTGCCCCACCCGCCGCGAGCGGTGCTCCCCCTGCAGGATCGCGGACGCGAGGTAGCGGGCCTTGAGGTGGAGGTGGCGGACCCTGGAGAGGACCACCGCGTCCCAGATCGGCTGGTCCATGCTCAGCCCACCTCCTCCAGGATTTGTGCCACGACACGATCGACCGTGACCCCCGCCGAGTCGGCCTCGAAGTTCAGCAAGACCCGGTGTCGCAGCACGGCTCCGGCCACCGCCCGCACGTCGTCGGGGGTGGGCACCTCGTTGCCCCGCAGCGCGGCCCAGGCCCGCGCGCCCACCGCCAGGTACTGGCTCGCCCGGGGGCCCGCGCCCCAGCGGATCCACTTGGTGGCGTCCAGCCCGCTGTCGGGCCGGGTGGCGGACGCCAGGCGGACGCAGTAGCGCACGACGTCGGGGTTGGCGGGCAGGCGCCTGAGCATGACCTGGTAGGCCACCAGCTGCTCGGCGGTCAGCACCGCGGACGCGTGCGCCAGCTCCCCCACCGTGGTGCGGCGCACGATCTCCTCCTCCTCCTCGATCGACGGATACCCGACGGGGACAGAGAACATGAAGCGATCCTGCTGAGCCTCGGGCAGCGGGTAGGTGCCCTCCTGCTCGATCGGGTTTTGGGTCGCGAACACGAGGAAGGGGGGCTCGAGGCGCCAGGTGCGGCCCGACGCGGTGACCGCGCGCTCGGCCATCGCCTGCAGCAGGGCGGCCTGGGTCTTGGGGGGGGTCCGGTTGATCTCGTCGGCCAGCAGCAGGTTGGTGAACACCGGCCCCTTCACGAAGCGCATCTCGCGCCGGCCGGTGGAGCGATCCTCCTCGAGCACGTCGGTGCCGGTGATGTCGCTGGGCATCAGATCCGGGGTGAACTGGATCCGACCGAACCCGACGCCGACGGCCTCGGCCACGGTGTTCACCAGCAGGGTCTTCGCCAGCCCCGGGACCCCGACGAACAGGCAGTGGCCATCCGCAAACAGCGCCGCCAGCATCAGCTCGATCACGCCCCGCTGGCCCACGACCACCTTGCCGATCTCCTCGACGAGGGCCTCGTGGGTCGGGGCCAGGCGATCAAACAGCGCCACGTCGTCCATCTATGCCTCCTCGAGGGCCGCGACCACGGCCCGGGTCAGCGCCTCGTAGGCGCTCTGCCCGGCGCCGACCACCACCTCGGTGATCCGGCCCCTGCGATCGATGACGAAGGCGGTGGGCAGGGAGCCGACCTCGTAGTCCGCCGCGGACCGGTTCCCGGGATCGATCCCGATCGTGTAGGGCACGGGACGCTCCCTCAGGAAGGCCCGCACCCGCGACGAGGGCTCCTCGGTCAGGCCGACGACGACCAGCCCGTCGCGGTGGTGGGCCTCGTACAGCTTGGCCAGCTCGGGCATCGCGGCCTTGCAGGGACCACACCAGGTCGCCCAGTAGTCCAACAGCACCACCTTACCCGCATAGTCGGACAGCAGCAGGGGATCGCCGTCGAGCTTGGAGGCTGAGAACGACGGAGCCCGCTCCCCGACCCACCGCTCGCGGTAGGCGTCGCGATCGGCGGCCTTGCCGGCGTGCTGGTCATAGGTCGGCAGCTCGTACTCCCCCTCCCGGGTGTGGATCGGCGTCCGATCGACGTCGTCCCCTCCGCGCCGGCGGATCCTCAGGGCGGCCTCGTGCACGGCCGCGGCCTCTGCGTCGCCGAGGCCCTTGTAGACCTCGACCAGGGCGGCCTGGGTCTCAGGATCGAACGGATGGATCGCCACCGCCTGCTGTAGCTCGTCCCGGGCGGCCTCCAGCCGCCCCTGCTGCAGGTGCAGCTGCCCCAACGTCTTGTGGGACAGGGCGAACTCGGGGTAGTCCTCCAGGGAGCGCTCCAGGGCCAGCTTCGCCGGGCCGGGCTTGTCGAGATCGAGGTTGGCCTGGGCGATCCGGTTCGATAGCAGCGGGCTGGGGGGCTCGTCCTCGGGGATGGCCTTGGCGTACTCCACCAGGGACGCCTCCACCTCGCCCGCCTCCCGCAGGATGTCGCCCAGGGTGACGAAGCGGGCCAGATCCTGGCGCTGGGCCAGCAGGGGATCGAGGTCCATGTCGTCGCCGCCGTCAAGCACGGTGGGCAGCTCCTGCAGCCGGCGCTCCACCAGCGGCTGGGCCGCGATCCAGCGACGCCAGTCGGCCTCCAGGGCGGCGAAGTCGTCCGCCCCGACCGCGCTCGCCAGCGCGTTCCTTGGATCCCGGCCCCCGGCGATGGCGGGCAGGGCCCGGTTGAGCACGTCGTCGCCCCCCTCCTCGAAGCAGTACTGCATCAGGGTCGCCAGCTGGGCATAGGCCAGCGACGCCCGCTCCGCGGTGGGCAGCTTGGCCAGGGACGGGTGCATCTCCTCGAAGGTGACGAGATCGTCCTTGCGCAGGGCCTCGGCGAGCAGGCCCTGCTGCCTCACGGTGAGGCGGAACTGATCGCCGCCGTCGCGCCAGCGAGAGTCGAGGAACTTGGCGATGGCCTCCTGCAGCCACACCGGGGCCCGATCACCGGTGTGGTGGGCCACCACGAGGTGGATGTACTCGTGGGCGATGGTGTCTTGCCAGGAGTAGCCCCGGGGCAGGGCCCGGGGGCTGGTGACCAGCAGCTTGCCCCACTTCGCCAGGCCCACCACGCCGGTGGTGTAGACGTCCTCAGCCTTGAGGCTGCTCGCGCCGATGAACGAGCGCCCGTCGGGGTACAGCTCGATGTAGGTGACCCCCGGAGGCGACCCGCCCAGCAGCGGCGCGATGTGCTCGTCGGACGCAGTGACCGCTGCCAGGGCATCGGGCCAGAGGATCGCGTCGACACCAGGGCGAAAACGAACGATAAACCTGCCTCTTCTCTCCTCAACCCACCCCGCGGTGGCGTACAGGGTGCGCTCGTACAGCGGCAGCTCCTCGTAGCGATCGGTGAACCCATGGGCCACCGCCCGGACCATGGTGTCGTACGCCTCGGGGTACCGCCCCTCCTGGAAGTAGGTCTGGGCTAGAGCCGCGATCACGTCTGGATCTTTGCTCCGCTCGGCGCCGACGGCCGACAGCACCCGCTCGGCGCACGCCACGTCGAGGCGCTCGAGGCAGCGACGGACCTCGCTGCCGGGGGACGCCAGGGCCAGGGAGGCCGAGAGCAGGATCCAGGGGATCACTGGTGCACCAGCTCTTCATAGTAGCGACGCTTCATCGCACGATACTCCTCGGGCACTTCACCCTCCATGCCCTCGAGCAGGGCGCGGCGATACTCCTCCGGGGTCCGAAACTCCTCCCGCCCGGGGATCTCCAGGTTGTTCGTCTGCTGATCCTGGTGATCGTTGCCGTGTCTCTCCCCCCCCTCGCCCTCCTCGGACCGACGCCGCTCTCCGCCGCCCCCACCGAGCTGCTGAGCCTGCTGCTGAGCCTGCTGCTGAGCCTGCTCCAGGGACTCGATCGCGTCGCGGATCCGCTGCGCGGCGACCCCCTGGGAGCCCTCAGCCTGCATCAGCTGGCCTCCGTCGAGATCCTGAGACGCCTGCTCCATCCGCTGGCCCGCGTCCTGTAGGGCCTCGCTCATGCCCTCGGGCCGGACCGGAAACTGCTGCTGGAGCTGCTGAGCCTCCTGCTGGGCCCGGCGCAGCCGGTTGTCGAGATCGCGCTGGCGAGCCTGGAGCTCCTGGGATCGCTGCAGGGTCTGAGGATCCAGATGCTGCTCGGCCCGATCCAGCTGATCCAGCAGGGCCTCGATCTGATCGAGCTGGCGCATCAGCTGGGCCAGCTGCTGGGCCCCGGGCCCCGGCAGGCCCCGGCGACGGCCACGCTCGACCTCCAGCGCCCGCATGGTCATGCCCCAGGCCCTGCGGGCCTCTCCGACCGAGGTGCGCGCCCCCCGGGCGTCCCGGGCCGTGACGGCGGAGCGCAGATCCTCGGCCTCCTCAGACCCCGCCCGGGCCCGCTCTCGCTCGTAGAAGGCACGATCGTTCGCCTCGAGGCCCTCGACATAGCCCTGAGCAGCCTCCCGGTGCCGCTCAGCGAGCTCGGACAGCCTCGCCCACAGCTCGGACATCCGATCCGCTGAGCTGGAGTCGGCCTCCCGGAGCGCACGCACCTCGGACTGCAGCTCGCGCTGCTCCGACTCCAGCGCCTCGAGCTCTCTCTTGAGATCTCCAGCCTGATCCTGGGTGTCCTCCCCCTGCTGGGTGCGGCGCTCCATCTCGTCGCGGATCCCCTGGCTCATCTCCTGGACCAGCTTGCTCAGGCGCTCCATCAGCTCCTGAGCCTCCTCGAGGCTCCCCTGGGCGATCGCGTCGCGGATCTCCTCCATCAGGTTGGCCGCCTCGCTCTCCCGGGTGTTGAGGAACTCGCGCAGGCCGCTCTCCTCGAGCTTGGCTGCGCTCTCGGCCAGCTGCGCCATCATGCGCTCGAGCTGATCGAGCCTGGACAGCAGCGCCTGGGCGTCTGGCTCCTCGGACGCCAACAGCTCGGACATCTGCTCGGACATCTGCTCCAGATCCCCCGCAGCCTCGACCAGGGCCGCCAGGGCCTGGTTGCGCTGCATCCGGTGGAACGCGAGGATCCCGTCCTCGAGGGCGGTCACCGCCGATCCCCTGAGCTCGGCGGTCATGCGGAAGGCATCGTCCCTCGGGATCTCGTTGGAGCCGGGCAGGAACGAGACCTGCGTGTAGCGGACCAGATCGCGGCCGGTGTCGACGACCCTCTGGGCGACGGCGCGATCGTGGCTGCTGCTGCTCATGCCGGACCACACCGACTCGACCGCGTCCACGAAGGGATCGTAGCGCTGGGAGACCTCCTCCCCCCACACGGCCAGCTCCCCTGAGCGATCCCCGGGGGGCCAGGGCTCGGTGAGGAAGCGGGCGAGGATCGGGATCATCACCTTGAGCAGCTCGTCGCGACGCTCAGCGGCGCGGCGATCGAGGCCCCGGGCGCCGAGGACCACGATCTCGACCTCGCGGGAGCTCCCACGCTTGCTCCCCGAGACCGTGTCGTTGTCCCACGCGACCACGGCGAGCCGGACCCTGGAGCCCGGCTGCAGCCCCAGGTCCCGCGGGGAGAGGAGCAAGCGATCGCCGAGCTCGGCCCTGCGGTGCTCGGGGCGCCGCAGCACCCGATCCAGATCGTGGCCATCGAGCGCGAGGCCCACCCTGCGGATCCCGTAGTCGTCCCTCGCCTGCCACAGCAGCTCGAAGGGCTCGTCGGCGGCCACCTCGAGCACGTCCTGCTGGCCCGCGTCAAGCATCACCTCCGGGGGCAGATCCTCGTTGGGCAGGATCCGGAACTCCCGCGAGGGCTCCGGCGTGCCGTCGCGGTACAGCAGCAGGTGGTAGCTGCCCCCCTGAGCCCGGACGGAGAAGCTGCCGGTGACGGTGCGCCCCGCATCGGTGATGTTGGCCTCGAGGGCCTCTCCATAGGCCACCAGCCCCGCGGCCTCCACCACCTCCCCCGAGCGCGCGGTGACCTCCACCAGCGTGCCCGGGGGACCGGTCACGTCTCCGGTGGAGTTGGGCACGATCTTGGGATCGAGGCCGGTGTAGCCGGGGTAGGTGTAGCGGATCACCAGGTCCCCGACCCGGGCCAGCTCCTCGGGCACCACGACGTCGAGATCTGCGATCTCGGCGTGGGCGGTGGTGCCCGACAGCCAGAACCGGGCGACGGACCGAGGCCCCCCGGAGGCCACCAGCAGCATCGGGAGCACCCCGACCCACAGCAGGGTGGCGGCGCCGAGCCACATCAGGGCGGGACGAGCGTCGTGGACCTCTCCGGGACCCAGCCCCTCGAGGGCCGCGGCGGCACGGTGGACCACCAGGGCCAGCAGCGGCTTGTCGCCCTCACCCGTGGCCTCGTCGGCGTGATCCACCGCGGTCACCAGCCGGCCCCGCAGCTCGGGACGGAGCGCCTCGACCCTGCGGGCCTGCCGCAGGGCGTCGCCGGTGCCCCCCCACTCCATCAGCAGCGGCCACGCCACCGCGACCCAGGCCCCGATCCCGGCCAGAGCGACGACCCCCAGGGTCGCTGTGCTCCGATCGGCGCGGACCAGGGAGGCCAGGATCGTGATCGCCAGCACGAGCAGGATCAACAACGCCGCACGCGCCACGATCCGGAGCACCAACAGCCCACGCTCGCGACGGATCAGCAACGCCACGAAGCGACGGATGTAGTGTGCGTCCTCGGCCACGCCCTCTCCCCGACAAGGTCCATCGAGGAGGCTAACCCCGCTCGCTCCGCAAGATCGACTGTGTGACGAGGGATGACAGCCCCTCGGGCCCTGCGGCTCCAGGATCCATGCGGTTCGTCGGGCGACCCCCCGGGGCTGGATCCAGTCAGGCCGACGCGCTACTGTACGAATGTTCATCCAGACAACCGTACAGTGAGGCTCTCCTTGAAAGACAACTTCGAGCGTCCATCGAGGCAGGGCTCCGAAGACCTCTCTCCCAGACAGCGCGAGCTCCTCGAGTTCCTCATCTCCTCGGTGGAGCAGCGGGGGATCGTGCCGAGCTACCGCGAGATCGGCGCCGCGCTCGGGATCGGCTCCACCAACGCTGTCAGCGATCACCTCAAGGCCTTGATCCGCAAGGGCTACGTCGAGCGGGTCGGCCAGCCCGGGCGGCCCCGCTCCCTGCGCCTGACCGAGAAGTCCACGGGCTTCATCGAGACTGAGAGCGTCACCGTCGTGCCGGTCCTGGGTCGGATCGCCGCCGGCAGCCCCCTGCTGGCGGAGGAGAACTACGAGGGCTCCATCCGGGTGGATCAGGCGATGTTGCCCCCCGGAGGCAAGATCTTCGCCCTCGTCGTCACCGGCGACTCGATGATCGAGGACGGCATCTTCGACGGCGACACCCTGTTCGTCCGCCAGCGAGACGAGGCCAAGGACGGCGAGATCGCCGTGGTCATGGTCGATGGAGACGCCACCGTGAAGCGGATCTTCCGGGAGGGGGATCAGATCCGCCTGCAGCCAGCCAACTCCGCGATGGAGCCCATCGTGGTCGACCGTAAGGATGGCGACGTCAAGGTGATCGGCGTCGCGGTGGGTGTCTACCGCAGGATCATCCCCTAGATCCAGATCCGCTCAGGGGCTGCCACGTCGCGGCTCCGGCGCTCCGGCGGCTCTGATCGCCCCCACATCGAGCCCGCCCGCTCAGAAGCCGCCGCCACCTGGAGCTAACCACCTGGAGCTACTGTGGCGCCTTCCGGTAGGTGATCCGGGCCCTCCGGACCTCGGCGCCCCGGCTCGACATCCCCCCCTCCACCACCACCCGGACCTGCGCCTGATCCGAGGTCTGGAAGGTGTGCACGCTGTTGATCATGCTGTAGCCGATGTTCTTGAGGGTTCGCTGTGTTCCACAGCCCACCTCCTCGATCGACATGAAGGTCGAGGGGAAGATCCGACCCCAGCCCCCACCCTCGAACGCGCCGGTCTCGACCCGCAGCTTGGAGCATCCGCCCAGGTTCTCTACGGTGGACAGCTCGAAGCGCCCCTGCTCGTACACCAGGGCAGTCCACGCCCTGGGGGCGGGGGCCACGCGCTCGTCCCGATAGATCAGGGGGTGGGCGTCGTCCCCCCGCAGGGGCTGATCGGGGACCGGGGCAAAGTAGGGGATGTCCGGATCGTCGGCGTCGGCCACGAGCCGGGCGCCACCGACGAGGAAGCCCGGATCCTCCCGCAGGGGATCGACGATCTTCCGATCTGCGCGGGTGAGCCAGAGCCCGTCGGGGTTACCCCCATAGAACGAGGTCACGTCATCGATCAGGGCCTCGTGGCCGGTGGAGGTCAGGGCGAAGGCGACCGGCTTGCCCTCGGCACCCTCGAGGCGGAGCTCGTGGATGCACCCCGGCTCGAACGGCTGGATCCCGCCGTCCGCCAACAGGGCCTGGGCGACCAGGCCCTTGAAGGCGTCCTCACAGATCACGTAGTGCACCGGAGCCGAGAGACCCCGATCCGACAGGAAGCCCGCGAGTTGGTTGGCGTTCTTCAGGGAGAACCGACCCACCTCCAGCTCGCCGCTCCGATCCAGGAGGCCCCCGAAGAGGCTCTGAGGCAGCTTGCCCTTGCCCTGCTTGCCCTCAGGGGGCGCCTTGGGGGCGTCCTTGCCCGGAGAGCGGAAGTACACCACCACCCCCTCCTGA
>DRPG01000340.1 GCA_011376105.1 Deltaproteobacteria bacterium | reverse complement strand
GCCGCCAGGCAGCAGGCCTGAGGGTCGCTTGGATCACAGAACGCGCTCGCCACGGCGCTGGACTCATCGCTGCAGGCACAGAAGCAGTCACACTCAGCCTCGCTCCCTCCGCAGCTAGCCAGGATCAGGGCCACAGATATGGTCAAGCGCACGGTTCCTCCACGTCGAGCCGAGTGAGCGGGTGGATCCGCCCGCGGGTAGAAGAACTGCTCACAGCGGATCGTGCCATCCCGTGCCACCCGAGCGTGACCCCCTGGACCGTGCCACCCAAGCGTGATCCCTGGACCGTGCCACCCGAGCGTGAACCCTGGACCGTGCCACCCAAGCGTGATCCCTGGACCGCCGGGGCCCTCGTCCGTCCGCTCCTGGCCTCCGCAGGGCAGCGACCCGGAGAGATCATGGCTCCAAGTGGACAACATCCAACTTCGAGCCTCGGGGGCTCCGCTGTGGGATAACGTCTGAGGGAGCCCCCCCCACAAACCAACGCCCTGGACCCGCTGTGCGTACGCCCGACCGTCTCTGCCCCCTGATCGACCAGGGGGTGATCCAGGAGGTCCTGCGCCCCCTCATGAGCGGCAAGGAAGCCGACGTCTACCTGGTCTGGTCCCAGGGAGAGGAGCGCGTCGCCAAGGTCTACAAGGAGGCCAACAACCGCAGCTTCAAGCACCGGGCCGACTACACCGAGGGCCGCAGGGTGCGCAACACACGCAAGCAGCGGGCGATGAACAAGCGCTCCCGCTACGGACGCGCCGAGGTCGAGGCCGAGTGGCGGGCGGCCGAGGTCGACATCATCTACCGGCTGCACGCCGCCGGGGTCCGGGTCCCCACCCCCCATGACTTCGTCGACGGGGTGCTGATCATGGAGCTGATCCGGGGCAACGACGGCGAGCCCGCTCCACGCCTGGTCGACGTCACCTTCGATCCCGACGAGGCCCACGCGCTGTTCAAGCACCTGCTCCAGGAGGTGGTGCGCATGCTCTGTGCGGGGGTGGTCCACGGCGATCTGTCCGACTTCAACGTGCTGATCACCCCCGAGGGCCCCGTGGTGATCGACTTCCCCCAGGCCGTCGATCCCGCGGCCAACCGGAACGCCCGGAACCTCCTGATCCGTGACGTCGACAACCTCACCCAGTTCCTCGCTCGCTACGACACCCGGCTGCGGCGCACCCGCTACGGCCAGGAGATGTGGCAGCTGTACGAGCGCGGCGAGCTGGATCCCGAGACCCGGCTGACGGGCCGGTTCCAGCGCTCCCAGAGGAAGGCCGACACGATGTCGCTGCTCGAGGAGATCGAGGCCCTGGAGCGCGAGAGCCGCCGCAAGCGGGAGGCGCTGGGGCTGCCCCCCCCGAGGCCCGCCCGGCGACCCAAGCTCCGGGAGGGTCCCCCCCCCAAGCCGATCACCTCCAGCAGCGACGCACCCAAGGCGCGCTCCGAGGCGCGCTCCGAGGCGCGCTCCGGGGCGCGCTCCGGGGCGCGCCCCGGGCGAGGATCGGGCTCCGGGGGCCCCTCCGGGCAGGAGCCCGGGCCGGGCGGGGGCAAGCGCAGGCGCAGGCGCAGGCGCAAGCGGGGGCGACAGGCCCGGGCACCCGAGCCGGACAGGGCCGGGGCCGGGGCCGGGGCACCCGAGCCGGACAGGGCCGGGGCCGAGCCCAGGGCCGAGCCCAGGGCCGGGGCACCCGAGCCGGACGGAGCCGGGGACGATCCATTCGACGATCTGGACGCGCTGCTGATCGCTGAGTGAGCCCTGGGCGCCTCACCCCGCCCGGGTTGTGTTTTTTTGTTATCGCCGCACCCCCGCGGGGGGTGGAGCACCCTGGGCACACCCACCCCCCCGGTCCCATGGGTCCAGGCCCACCCTCCGGCCTCACCCCGCCCGCGCGAAACTCGGCTACGGTGTGAAATGGACCCGGCGCCACACACGTACCCGGGAGCCGGAGGATCGATGTCGTTGCTCGCCCCCATTCTCGTGACCTGCTTCCTGATCACCATCCAGGGCTTCCTGCTCCAGACCGCGGTGGCCCTGACCGGGGATCCTGCCCCGCGCTATGGCCGCGCCCTGCTCACCTCCCTGATCGCCGGGATCCTCACCTTCATCGGGGTGAGCTCCTGGGGCTGCACCTTCGGGCTGCTCCTCGGCTTCCTCAGCAAGCCCCTCGCGGCCACGCTGTCGATCTTCGTCGGGCTGGTGATCACCTCGGCGGTGTACCGCACCCGTCTGCGGATCTCCGGTGGCCAGGCCCTGGTCATCGCGGGCCTGCACCACCTGATGGCCTGGGGCGTCGGCGCCCTGGTCTGGGCCGTGATCCGTCACTGGCCCTTCTGAGCGCAGCCAGCGCCACACCGCACCCGGGCGAGCCCGTCCGAGCCCACCGGGCGGGCACGCTCCCCCGCCTGCGCTGACTCAGAGGCCCAGCACCTGCTGCACCGCCTCGAGCACGCGATCGTGCATCGGGCCGTTGGTGACGATCACGCCCTTGTTGCTCGACAGGGTGCGGCCCAGGCTGAAGTCCAGCGGAGCGCCGGTCACGTCCGTCACCCGGCCCCCGGCCTCGGTCACCACCCGGAAGCCCGCTGCGTGATCCCAGATCTTCTCGACGTAGTCGGCCCGGGTCGGCAGCCGCAGGTAGATCGAGGCATCACCCCGGCCGACGGCGGCGTACTTGCACTGGCTGTCGATGCGGAACGGGGGCCTGGTGATCCCCAGACGGGCGGCGACCTGTGCAGAGTGGGACTGGTTGCTGTGGGCTACCTCGACCGACTCACAGAACCGGGCTCTGCCAGGCTCGGTGACCTCGTCGACGAAGATCGGGGCGGTGGTGTCACCTCCGATCGGTCGCCAGCGGGCTCCGGAGCCCTCGACCCCCCAGAACAGGCAGCCCCGCCCCGCGTCGGGCCGCTCAGCGTCGTGGGGTAGGTTTGGGCAGCCCAGCACCCCGAGGACCACCTCCCCGTCCTCGATCAGGGCCAGGGCGACCGCGTACTGATCGAGGCGCAGGAAGCCCTTGGTGCCGTCGATGGGATCCAGGGTCCAGTGTCGGCCGGTGGCGCCCCCGCTGTAGGTGCCTCGATCGATCGCGGCGAGGATCTCGTCCCCGGACAGATCGGGCAGGATCGAGTGGACTCCATCGATCACCTTGCCTCGTAGCTCTGCGTTGGAGTCCTGTCGCAGGGCGTCGGCGTCTTCCTCGCCGACCAGCGGATCGTGGGGAAACTCCAGCGCGAGGAGCTGGCTCACCACCGCCTGTGCTCCAAAGTCCGCCACCGTGACCGGAGAGCGATCGCCCTTCTCGAGGGCGGAGCCAGCGACCAGGCGCCGCTGGACGGCTTCACAGAGCCTGCTCGCCTTCTCCACTGCATCGATCGCTGCGCTGAGCTCTGCCTCGTACGCCATCCATTCCTCCGGGGCGCGAGCTAACGTGTGCGGGGATAGAGTGCCTGCATGTTGGGCTTGTGGACCTTGATCGCGTGCCGGGATGGCCCAGAGCCGTCCATCCCCACGATCCCTGCCCCGCCCCCCTCCATCACCCTGCCTGCGCCGATCGGGGCCTGCCGGCCGGGTCCGGATCCCTGTGATGGGCACGACAGTGACTGCGACGGCCGGATCGACGAGGATCCAGATCGGATCTGGTACCTCGACTCAGACCTCGACGGTGCGGGCTCCCCCGACCGGCGGGACGCGGTGGCGGCGTGCGAGCTGCCCGCGGGCTATGTGGCCACTTCTGACGACTGCAACGATCGGGATCCGACGATCGCCGGGGAGCGGGGTGATCTGTACTGGGAAGCGGCGCCTCCGTTCGCGTCGGGCCTGCTCCTGCCCCACTGGGACAAGTTCTCCCGCCCCTGCACCCAGGAGGAGCTGATCGGGGGGGCGGCGGTGGGCGACATCGACGGCGACGGCGACCCCGATCTGTTCCTGCCGAGGCTGTACCAGCGCGACGCGCTGCTGCGCAACGACGGCACCGGGCGCTTCCTGCCCGCCCCGGGCCTCCCCTCCACCCTCGACGGGGGCAGCAGCGGGGCCTTGTTCGTCGACGTCGACGGCGATCGGGATCTCGATCTGTTCGCGGTCAGCCTCGGGGAGGACCGGGCCCGGCTGTACCTCAACGACGGCACCGGCCGCTTCACCGAGGACGCGGTGGCCCGGGGGGTGGCCCTGCCCCCCGGGGGCTGCTCGGATCAGTACGGGGTCAGCGCCGGCGACGTCGACGGAGATGGTGATCTCGATCTGCTCGTGGCGGGCTGGCAGGAGGAGATGGAGCTCGGCACCGGAGATCGCACCCGGCTGCTGCTCAACGACGGCACCGGCCACTTCACCGACGCCACCGCGGCCTGGGGCCTGGACACAGCCCGCGATCACGCAGTGTTCGGCATGCTGCTGCACGACGTCGATCGCGATGGCCGGCAGGATCTCCACATGGTGGCGGACTGGGGCGGCTCCGCCCTGTGGCACAACACCGGCTCGAGCTTTGTCCGGCTCTCTGACGTGGTGTTCAGCGATGAGAACGGCATGGGCAGCGATCTGGGGGACGTCGATGGAGACGGTGATCTCGACTGGTTCATCTCCGGGATCTACGACGACGTGCTGAAGTGCCCGCCCAGCTGGGGCTGCAGCGGCAACCGGCTGTACCGCAGCGAGGGCGCCGGGTACGTCGACGGCACCGCGGACGCCGGCGTCGCAGAGGGCCAGTGGACCTGGGGCTCGATCTTCGTCGATCACGATCTCGACGGGGATCTTGATCTGGTGACCACCGGAGGCTTCAACGCGTTGCAGTTCCTGGATCGCTCGGGCCGGGTGTGGCGCAACGACGGCGCCGGTCACTTCGATGAGATCACCTGCGCCTCGGGCTGGAGCTTCCACGGCCAGGGCCGCACCCTGCTGCCCCTGGACGCCGACGGAGACGGAGACCAGGATCTGCTGCTGGTCTCGTCCAGCGATCCCCCCTCCCTCTGGCTGGCCCACGGGGCCGAGGGCAACGGCTGGCTGCAGCTCGAGCTGGAGCAGCCGGGGCCCAACCCCTACGGGATCGGCGCTGAGATCACGGTCCGGTCCACCCCCACCGGCCCGAGCCAGGTGCGGCTGCTGCACGCCAACACGCTGTACATGGGAGGACCCGAGCCCCGGGTCCACCTCGGCCTGGGTCCCCACACCGGGCCGGTCCACGAGGTGCGGGTGCGCTGGCCCGACGGCGTCGAGACAGTCCACACCGACGTCGGACCAGGGAGGGTCCGCCTGAGCCGCTGACGATCCCGCGGTGCAGCCCCACCCCCGGCGCGGTCACCCGGAGGGCGGGAGCGCCGGGGGCGACCCTACAGATCGGGCCACACCAGCGTGGCCTCGGGCACCAGCGGCGCCATCTTTCGCACCTGGGCCTCCAGCTGGGGCCAGAGGATCGGGACCATCGGATGATCTGGATCGAACCGATCGAGCTGCTCTGCTGGATCCTCGCTGCGCTCCCACAGCCGCAGCCGCCCCGTGCTCCAGGCCAGCTGGAGCTTGTAGCCCTCCTGGGTGACGCTCTGCAGCGGGCCCGCCCGGCCCACCGTCGCGCTGAAGCGGGCCCGGAACGGGCTGGCGGTGCCCGCCACCTCCCCCATCGCGCGCTCCGACGGCGGCAGACCGAGGGCGTGCAGCACCGTGGGGACGAGATCGATCGCGTGGGTCGGGCCGTCGAAGCCCCTGGGCTGGAGATCTTCGGCCCAGAACCCGAGCAGCGCGTCGTTCTCCTCCGCGGACAGCCCCCAGGCATGGCTCTGGTGGCCGTGCTCCCAGAACTGCTCGCCGTGATCGCTCCAGATCACCACCAGGGTGTCCTGCAGCCAGCCCTCCGCCACCAACTCGCTCCACCACAGCGCCAGCTGATCGTCGAGGAACCGGAGCTCTCCACGGTAGCGGGCCCGCAGGTGGGCCTCGAGCAGCGCCCGCTCCTCACCCGAGAGCTCCGGCCACCGCTCGGTGATCTCATAGTGGCCGTCCCGGGTCTCCAGATCCCAGGGGATGGGCTCGAGCTGATCCAGCTCGCTCAGGTACTGCTCGGGGGGTGTGTAGGGCACGTGGGGCTCGATGACGTGCACGTGCAGGAACCAGCGCTCGGGCGGATCGGGCTGCTGCAGCCGCTCAGAGAGCAGCGAGAGCCCCTGGGAGGTCAGGAACCGGGTGGATCCACCGGTGGGGGGCTCGGCCCGGGTGTAGCCCTGTGCGTTGTTCCACTCCTCGGACAGCCAGGTGTTCGAGGAGAGCAGGATCGAGTAGAACCCGTGCTTACCTAGCTCCCGCGCCAAGGTGGGCTGATCGTTGGGCAGGGGCAGCCGGTGGTCCTGGGTGAGCTTGGGGAAGAACCCGCTGTCTTCGTGGTAGCGACCGCTCAGGGTGCAGGAGGTCGAGGCATAGGTCCAGTCTGAGCACTGCTGGTGATCGTCGAGCACCACCGCGGACTCGAGCCAGGACGACAGGAACGGCATGTAGCCCTTCCCCAGCGGCCCGTATCGATCGATGTGATCCCGACGCAGGGTGTCGATCGACAGCATCAAGACGTTGCGCGGGGGCTGAGCTGGCTCGACCACTGGATCCCCGGGCGCCCAGTCCCGGGGCTCGGGGATCGGAGGCTCTGGCTCTACACAGCCCAGGATCCAGCTCATCCACACGGCGTCCCCCCCTCGATCCCTAACTGTGCCCCCGCCTCATGGGGCCGGGTGTGTCGGAGCGACCTCGGCCACCCCCTCCTGGAGCGCGACGATCACCACCGGCGCCCCCCGATCCAGATCCCCCGGCGCCGGGAAGCGGGCCCGCAGCTCGACCCGGCCGGACATGCGCTCGACCACGATCTTGCCGATGGACTCGCCCCGGATGGGGATCAGCACGCGCCCCTCCTGCCCCTGCAGGGCATGCAGCGTGGTGTCGGCGGTGACCACCTCCCGCTGGAGGTGCCGGAACAGGCTGAAGCCTGCATAGCCAAAGGCTGTGCCCGCTGCGCCGGCGACCGCAAAGACCACCTGCGGGGTCAGCCCGACGAACGACAGCAGCAACCCGGTCAGCCCGAAGGTGTCGGCGAAGAACATCCAGAACCGGATGCTGGCGAAGGGCAGGGCGGAGAACCCCAGGCCCCCGGCGGGGGCGTCGAGATCCGCGCCGAGATCCGCGCCGAGATCCGCGCCGAGATCTGCGTCGTCTCCCCCCACGAAGAAGGAGAGCCCCGTGAGGATCACCCCGAGCCCGGTCATGCCCCAGTAGATCAGCCCCAACCCTGCCCACATCCCAGCCTCAGGCGCAACGCACCTCCACCTATATTCGCCTGCTCGGGCGAGATCGATGCAGCGCAGGCCCCCACCCCGACGAGGCCCAGCTCTAGATCATTGCCCTGAGCCAGCTCGCCGATCTCGCCGCCGTCACCCACCCCAGCGGAGGGACCGTCCAGGCCGTCCGTGCCACCCCCGATCTGCACCCGGGCCGAACCGTCCCGATCGGATCGGTGATGCACACGACCGATCTGGTCGTCCCCGCCGCGGTGGGGGGGGACATCAACTGTGGCATGCGCCTGCACACCGTCGATCTGTCGCTCGATCGCTTCCTCGCCGGCCGCGATCCCTTCGTCGAGGCGCTGAAGGGCGACCTCTTCTTCGGCACCCGCGAGCTGGTGCTCCCGGCCCAGGCCGCGGCCGGCCTGTACACCGAGGGCCTCGCCGGGATGTTGCTGTCCCTCGACGACGGTCCCCCTGGGGATCTGGCCCACATCGATCGGGAGCAGTGGTTCGACGAGCTCGATCGTGTCCTGCTCGGGGGAGGGCTCCCCGGGGATCTGCGCTGAGTCCCCGCCGGGCTCGCGCCCGACCGGGGGGAGATCCGGGACGGAGGGCTGGCCACGATCGGTGGAGGCAACCACTTCGTCGAGATCGGCGTGGTCGAGGAGATCCTGGACGCGTCCCTGGCCCGGATCTGGGGGGTGCGCCGGGGTCAGCTCTCGATCCTGGTGCACTCGGGCTCCCGCAACGTCGGCCGCGCCATCGGCGGCCTGTGGCGGGATCGGGCCCGGAGCCGCTGGCCCGAGGGACACCGCCACCCCCCCGGCGGGCTGTTCCCCCTCGTCGATCCCGACGAGATCGGGGAGTACCTGCGCGCTGAGGCGACGGCGGCCAACTATGGCTTCCTCAACCGGGCCCTGCTCGCGGAGCGGGTGCGGCTGCGGCTGCGGGAGCAGTTTGGCGATCTCCCGATCCCCCTGATCTTCGATCTGCCCCACAACCTGACCTTCCCCCACGATCCAGGCTGGATCACCTGGAAGGGCGCATGTCCAGCCCACGCCGGCCAGCCGGTGATCATCCCCGGCTCGATGGGCGCCGCCTCGTACCTCGCCGTGGGGCGGGGCAGCGAGACCCACCCGTGCTCGGCCTCCCACGGCACGGGTCGGCGCCTGGGGCGATTCGAGATGACCCGTCAGGGCGCCCGGCACGGGCCCCTGGGGCTCGAGGGCGTCGACTGCGTCACCCTGCGGGCGGAGCGGGTGATCGAGGAGGCGCCGGTGGCCTACAAGCCGATCGAGCCCGTGGTGCAGGCTCAGGTCGAGGCCCGCATCCTCGATCCCGTGGCCCGGTGTGCGCCGGTGCTCACCTTCAAGGGCTGACGCAGCGGCGAGCAGGGCCCCGCTGGCGCCCCGGCGGTGGCGACAATAGGCTCTCCGCCGCGGAGAGACCATGGATCGTGACCTCGATGCCTTCATCACCTCGTTCCACCGCCACGCCACCTCGGATCCAAACGCCAGGCTGGTCCTCGGCCTGGATCACGATCTGGGCCAGCTCCCGGATCCAGGCCTGGAGGAGGGCCAGCGCCGGATCCGCAGCGCCCGTGACCTGCTGGAGCAGCTCGACGCCCTCGATCCAGCCACGGTGAGCTTCGACGAGGCCCTCGACATGGATCTGGCGCGCCTGATGCTCCAGCGCGAGCTCCACGCCGAGAGCCTGACCTTCAACGGCCGCACCACGCGCCAGCAGCAGCCCCGCGCCGGAGACGAGATCGGAGATGGGCTGTTCCTCCTGTTTGCCAACGATCCAAGGCCCGCCCCGGAGCGTCTCGCTGACATCACCGCCCGGCTCGAGGCCACGCCGGCGTACCTGTCTGCCCTGCTCGACCGACTCGACACCCCGGTGGCCCGCTGGGTCGAGATCGAGGCCACCAAGCTCCGAGGGCTCGACACCCTGCTCGACACCCTCACGGGCTGGTCCGAGGAGGTGGCGTACGCCGATCATCGGCGGCTGCTCTCAGCCCGCATCGAGGCTGAGGCGGCGGTGTCGCGGTACCTCGAGGCGCTCGAGGCGCTGCCCACCACCGAGGTGTTCCACCTCGATCGAGGCGACGCTCAGCGGATCATCGATCTCAAGGCGGTGGATCGCAGCGTCGAGGAGCTGCACACGATGGCGTGCACGTTCCTCACCGAGACCCACGAGATCATCGAGTCGCTGCGCCAGCGCCTGGTGATCAAGCACGGGCTGCCCGCCGACACCTCCACCGAGGCCCTGCAGCGGCACCTGGCGGCGAGGCACCGGGTGGCCCTGCCCAGCGGCCGGATGAGCGACGTGCTAGAGCGCTACCAGCGAGAGCGCGCCCGGATCCTTGAGTGGATCGAGGAGCGCAGGTTGTTTCCCGTGTTCGAGGGGCAGGACATGCGGATCCTCTGCACCCCCACATTCATGGAGCCCTCGATCCCCGCGGGCGCGATGATGTCGCCCCCTCCCTTCCGTGAAGGCGTGCGCACCAGCCTGGTCTACCTCACCCTGAGGCCCGAGCTGCTCGATGAACACACCGAGATCAGCATCCCCTCGATGATGATCCACGAGGGGATCCCCGGGCACCACCTCCAGCTGGCCACCGCCAGCAGGCACCCCAGCACGATCCGCCGCCACTTCGAGGGGATGGAGCACGCCGAGGGCTGGACCACCATGCTCGAGGACTACATGCTGGATCAGGGCTACATGGGTGAGCTGACCGACGAGGCCCGGTTCTGTGGCAAGCGCGACATCGCCCGGATCGGCGCCAGGGTCGCCATCGATCTGTTCTTCATGACCGGCGATCGCTCGATGCTCGAGGTGGGCGTGCCCTGCGATCTGTCCAGCTCCGATCCCTTCGTCGCGGCGGGCAGCCTACTGGAGGCGGTGACGGGCTTCGTGCCACCCCGGATCGAGGCCGAGCTGAACTGGTACTCCCAGGAGCGCGGCTACCCCCTGAGCTACCTGACGGGCAACCAGCTTGTCTGGCAGCTCAAGCGAGAGCTGATCGAGGCCCAGGCGGGGAAGCTCGAGGGGCTGGAGCTCGATCGGGTGTTCCACAGGATCTTCCTCGAGTCGGGCAACATGCCGGTCACGTACCTGTGGCGGGTCTTCCGCCACGAGGGGCTCCTGCCTGAGGCATGATCCCCCCACGCCGGATGATCCGGTGGTGAGCTCGTCCGGTGGTGAGCTCGTCCGGTGGTGAGCTCGTCCGGTGGTGAGCTCGTCCGGTGGTAAGCTCGGGTGGAGGGAGGACATCCCATGATCTTGATCGTGCTCCTGAGCGGCTGCAAGATCGTCGACGCCCCCGAGGATCT
>DRPG01000339.1 GCA_011376105.1 Deltaproteobacteria bacterium | reverse complement strand
GTGGGGTGGGCTGTGGGGTGGGGAGCGATCGGGCTGTCCTGTGTCTCGGGGGATCCTCCTCCGATCGCGTCGATCTCTCCCCCCGGGTCTACCCCGACCGGCGACACCGCGACACCGCCGGCCACCTGTGCCACAGCTGAGGCTGAGCTGCAGGTCGGGACCGGGGTCGATACGTTCCAGCTCCTGGAGGATCTCGACGAGGTGGAGCTCGTGTTCGGTCCACAGGGGGGGTACCACATCACGATCGCGGTCCGGGCGTGTCACATGGCGTCTCCGCTCACCCTCCACATCGAGATCTTCGATGAGCTCTCGTCGGTGGCGGTGTCCGATGTGGGTTACCTGGCCGCCACCCTCGACGTCGGCGACTGCTGTGGAGAGCGCGTCGACATGCCTGGCTTCCTCGACACGAGCGCGGTCCCGGGGATCGGAGATCAGGATCCGGGGAGCTACCTCGACGGGAAGGAGGTCTCGATCGTGCTATCAGCCACCGATGAGCTCGGGAACGAGGCGAGCGACACGGTCCAGGTGATCGCCAGGTCCCTGAGCCGATGAGGGCCCCGGCTTGGCCTCTGCTGCTGGTGGCCTGTGGCGCCCCCGCGCCCGCGGTGGTGTCGGTGGTCCCCGCCGACGGCGCTGTCGGGGTCCCGGTCGACGCCCCCTTCGTCGTCCGGTTCGATCAGCCGGTGCGGGGGGGCACCGCCACCCTGAGCGCGGGGATCGCGCTCGAGGCCTCCCTCGATCCCTCGGGGACGGAGCTGATCCTGCGTCCGGCCGCGTCCCTGGGCTCCCTGGTGGATCACCACCTCTCGCTGAAGGGCTACCACAGCGACGCAGGCGAGGTGCCGCCGCTACAGATCGACTTCCAGACCGAGCTGCTCGATCGGCTCGAGCCCCGGCCACCCAGCGGCGACGGGGCGTCCTGGCGCTTTGTTGACGTCGCGCCGGAGGTGGGGTTGACCGCACCGTTTCACTACGAAGAGCCCGGGGTGCTGCGGCCCACCACCAGCGGCGCCACCGCGGGCGACTACGACGGAGACGGGTTCGTCGATCTGTACACCGGGCGGGGGGACGCGGGGACCACCCACCTGTATCGCAACCGCGGCGACGGCACCTTCGAAGACGCCACCGAGGCCGCCGGGGTGTCGATCGACGACACCAGCGTGGCGTCGCCCTCGTTCGTGGATCTCGACGGAGACGGCGATCTCGATCTGATCGCGCCGATGTTCGATCACGGCGTGTCGCGGGTGTTCCGCAACGACGGAGACGGCACCTTCACCGACATCTCGGCGCAGGTCGGGCTGCCCACCACCGGCACCAGCACCCACTCGATGGCGTGGGGGGATCCAGATGGAGACCTCGATCTCGACGTGTTCGTGGCCCGGTTCGCCATCGCGGATCACCTCGATCCGGGCTTCCTGTACCTCAACGATGGCACCGGCACCTTCACCGATGCCTCCGCCGCCTCTGGGCTGTACTTCCTCGACATCCAGCAGTCGTTCACGCCGAACTTCGCCGACATGGACGACGACGGCTTCCCCGAGCTGATGATCTCAGCGGATCACGGCCACTCGGTCTACCTGCGCAACCAGGGCGACGGCACCTTCCTCGTCGATCGTGAGGTCGAGCTGACCGACGAAAACGGCATGGGGGGCACGGTGGCGGACTACGACAACGACGGAGATCTCGACTGGTTCGTCACCGCGATCTACGATCCCAACGGGGTGTCTGAGCACCTGTGGGGTGTGCTGGGCAACCGGCTGTACCAGAACCAGGGCGACGGGCACTTGATCGACGTCTCAGAGCAGGCCGGGGTCCGCGACGGGGGCTGGGGCTGGGGCGCCTGCTTCGCTGATCTCGATCTAGACGGCCACCGCGATCTGTTCCACGTCAACGGGTGGTTCGATCGCGCCGACATCAACCAGGAGGAGTACGGCAAGGATCGCTCGCGCCTGTTCCTGTCCAGCGGCGACGGGACCTTCGTCGAGGTGGGGCTGCAGCTGCTGCTCGACGACACCTCCCAGGGGCGGGGGCTGATCTGTATGGATCACGATCGAGACGGCGACATCGATCTGTTCGTCGCCACCCACGATCAGCCGCCCCGGCTGTTTCGTAACGATCTGGTCGGCGGTGGGCGCTTCCTCAACGTGGCCCTGCGGGACCACGCACCCAACACCGAGGGGGTCGGTGCCCGGATCTATGTGACCACCGGGGCGGTGACCCAGCTGCAGGAGCTGCGGCTGGGCTCGAACTTCGGGAGCAACGATCCCGTCGAGGCGCACTTTGGCCTCGGCGACGTCGAGCGGATCGATCGGCTCCGGGTGCGCTGGCCCGACGGCGTCGAGGTCGAGGCCCACGACATCGCACCGGATCGCTTCGTCGTGGTCTCGAGGCCCTGATGTGGCGGGCACGGTGGTGGATCGCGCTACAGCTGGGGGGCCTCGGCTGCGCCGGTCCCCCGGAGATCGAGCCCGCTGATCTAGGCGACGTGGACAGCGACAGCGACAGCGGCGGCGGCGGCGGCGGCGGCAGCGGCAGCGGCAGCGACGGGCCGATCTCGCCCCTGGGGCCGTGGATCGGGGTCAGCGCGGGCGAGCGCAACAGCTGTGGGCTGTCCAGCACCGGCGCGATCGCGTGCTGGGGGGAGATCTTCTATGGGGTCGTCGATCAGGCCCCTGCAGCTGTGGGTCACACCGAGGTTGTCACCGGCTGGGACTACGCCTGCGCCCTGGACGCCGACGCCCGGGTGGGCTGCTGGGGCGACGATCTCCAGCGGATCGTCTCTGAGCCTCCGGTGGCGCCGACCGCGGCGCTCTCCGCCGGGACGTTCCACGCCTGTGCCCTGAGCCTGGACGGGCAAGCAGGCTGCTGGGGCTCCGAGGTGGACGGCAAGCTCCGGGTGCCTCCGGGGAACACCTGGCTCGCGATCGCGGCGGGGCGCCGGCACAGCTGTGGGATCCGGGCCGACGGGGGGCTGTCCTGCTGGGGCGCCCCCGGGCCCTGGCTCGATGGCCCCGGCGCCGACGCCACGGGCCCCTGGTCCAGGGTGGACACCGGCGACGGGCTGACCTGTGGGATCCGGGCCTCCGATGGCTCGATCGCGTGCTGGGGCGCGGGCCCCGCCGTGGATCCTCCGGGCGGAGGAGGCTTCACCGATCTCAGCGTCGGCCCCGGGGGCCACGCCTGCGCCGTCGACGCCTCAGCGACGATCGTGTGCTGGGGAGAGGTCCCCGCCGGCCAGCCTCAGCTCCAGGAGGGGGGCTGGGCCCGGGTCTCGGCGGGGGGCGCGCACACCTGTGGGCTGGCCGACGGAGGCGCGATCCATTGCTGGGGCGACGACAGCAGCGGTCAGTCCTCGGGCTCCTGGGCTGCGGGCGCGGGGCTATAGGGGGGAGTCAGCAGAGGGAGAGCACCATGAACCCGAAGATCCAGGTCTGGCTGAACACCGGGATGTTGGCAGTGATCGTCGTGGGCCTGGTCTATGTCGGGACGCAGGTCGAGGACGTCGATCGCAGGCTTGAGACGATCGAGTCCACGGCGGACGAGGCCTCTGCCCGTAGGAGGCGCCCGGCCCCGGTCCGTGCGGCTGAGGCCCGGAGGCAGCCTGTTCAGCCCGCGGTCGTCGAGGGAGCCGCTGCTGGGGAGGGGGTCGAGGCTGTGGCCGTCGATGAGCACCTGTGGTCCGGGGGCGGCCGGGCAGCGCTCGACGACGGGGTGGCCGAGCGGATGCGCGAGCGCTGGCAACGCACCATGTCCCACATAACCGATCGTGCGATCGACGACGTCTCCGTCGAGCTCGATCTCGACGAGGCCACCACCGAAGATCTCCGGACGCTGCTGAGCATCTACATGGAGGAGCGCTCCGAGCGCTGGCGTGCCCTGCGGAGCGACGGCGACGTCGATCCAGTGACGCTGCAGGAGGAGGGCGAGCGCGCCCGGGAGGCCTTCAAGCAGGACGTGGAGATCCTGATCGGTGTCGAGGGACTGAGCATGCTGCAGGAGTCCCTGTCCCGTGGGCGTGGGCTCTGATCATCGTGTGGGGCGGGATCGGATCCGGCCCGCGCTGCACAGATCTTGATCGGATCCTGCCCGGGATCTGCTGATCCGCTCGCCCGTGGGCGGTGTAGGTTGGGGCCATGGAGCCCAGAGCCTGGCTGCGTCCCCGGATCGTCCCCCTCCTCGCTGCCCTGCTCACCGCCGGCGCGGGGTTGGGGGCCCGTGCGGTGCTCACCGGGGCCGTCGCCAACGTCGGGGGGGTGGCCCTGTGGTCGGTGCTGGTGGCCTGCCTGATCCTCGCCGTGCGGCCGTCCCTGCCGGGGGGGCAGCTGTTCGCCCTCACGCTGGGGATCAGCGTCGCGGTGGAGCTGTTCCAGCTGACGGGGGTGCCGCTGGCGCTGTACCGGATCCACCGATTGTCCGCCCTGGTGCTGGGCACCAGCTTCCAGTGGGCGGATCTGCCGGCGTACCTGCTCGGCTCCCTGGCGGCCGGCCTCGGCCAGGGGCTGTCGCTGCGGGCCCGGAGAGCCGCTGATCCGGGGCGAGGAGCGGGCCGCGGCTGAGCGCGATGATCGAGCCGGAGCCCCCGGCGGCGGGCCCCCGGCGGCGGGCCCCTGCGGTTAGGAGCTCCGGGGAGGCGAACATCGCGACGAGACGAACCCTGACCGGTCGACCCCTGCTCCTGGCCTCGGGGGTGGCCTTGGCTGTCAGCTGTGGAGGGAAGGGCAAGCAGGAGCCTGAGCCCCCGGTGGGCAACCTGATGGCTCCGCCCCTGATCGAGCCTGAGCTGTGTGTAGACGTGGTCCCCGAGGACGCCACGGTGACGATCAACGGCGTGCCCACCTCCGAGCGCTGCACCCCCGTCCAGGGCCGCGAGGGCGACACCGTGCGGGTCGAGGTGTTGCTCCCGGGGCGGGCGGCGGTGGTGCGGGAGCTCGAGCTGGTCGAGGAGCTGGCGCCCCTGCGGCTCGAGCTGACGGGGCCCCCCCGGCCGGTGGGCAACCTGATGGCGCCCCCTGAGCTGCCGAAGTGACCGAGGAGCTGTTCGAGCTAGAGCTGGTGGGCGGGTCCATCGAGCAGCGCTACCGGAAGATGCGGCCCGAGGTCGAGGCGATGCCCTGGGGCACGCTGGAGCCCGGAGCCTTCCCCCCGGACGTGCGGGAGGCAGCCCGCACCGCGTGGACCTCGGCGGCGTTCCAGGAGCACCGTACCGGCGCGGCCTGCGCCGCCACCCTGCGCTCCCTGATCGAGGCGAGGGCTCCGCTGGATCTGGTGGCCCTGGCGGCCCGGTTCCCCCTCGACGAGATGGTGCACGTCGAGCTGTGCTCCAGGGTGGCGATGGAGCTAGGGGGCGGCGTCTCCCTCGTCTACCGTCCCGACGAGCTGGTGGCCGATGTCGGGGCCATGGATCCACCGTTGGCGCGGGCTGCACACCAGGTGGTCTGCTTCTTCTGTGTCGGGGAGGCCCTGTCGATCCCCCTGCTACAGGGCACCTGGCGGGCCTCGACCCACCCCCTGACCCGGGCGGTGCTCAAGCGGATCGTGCTCGACGAGGCCGATCATGGCACCTTCGGCTGGGCCTGCCTCGACTGGCTCCTACCTCACCTCGAGCCCGGAGATCTCCAGGCCCTGAGCCACACCGCGGCCCGGGCCATCGCCGGTGTCGAGGCCAACTGGGCGGCGATCCGGGCCCGCCCCGCCGCAGCGGACGATCATGCCGGCGATCTCGGCTGGATGCAGACCGACGCCTACCTGCGGCTGGCGCAGCGCTCCCTGCGGCGGGTGGTGATCGAGCCCCTGCGGGCCCGGGGGATCGAGCCCCTCGGCGCCTGAGCCGGGCGTCTCGAGCCGGGCCTGCGGAGATCTTGGCGAGGTTACTGAACCCTTACGTACGCTCGGGTGTCTGTGCATAGGTAGTGGATCCGATCTGGAGGATGGATGGCCACCCGACGCAGCTTCACCCTTGGCTCCCTCGTGCTGGCCCTGACAGGGGCCCAGACCGCGCGGGCCCGGGAGCCCCAGCAGCTCAAGCCCCAGCAGCTCAAGCCCCAGCGGCGCCAGCCTCAGCCGATCCAGCTCCAGGAGGGGTCTCAGCCCCCCGAGCTGAAGATCGCGCTCGATGCACGTCACAAGGGCTCGCACCTGGTCGTAGAGCTGGGGGTGGAGAACCTCGGGCCAGCGCCGGTGGAGCTCGTGGTGCGCTGGGGCTCGCGGCCCGGCGTCACCCTCGCGGCGCAGATCGAGGTGGCGGGGGAGCCGCTGGAGCTGGCTGCGGTGCTCGAGGGCGATCGTCGGGAGTTCATCTCCAGGCTGGGGCCGATCCCGGAGTGGGCGCCCCTGGCCGCGGGCAAGTCGCTGAAGATGGGCCCCTACCGGTTCAGCTGGCCCGACGGTGTGCCGGTCGGCGAGGTGCGCTTCACCGGGCGTGTCTCTTGTGACTCTGGGGAGGTGACGTTTGAGCGTCGGATCGTCCTCGACGATCGCCCTGGAGGGGTCCGCACCTGAGCGCCGGGCCCTGGGCGCCGGGCCCTGGGCGCCGGTGCGTCATCCCTTGTGAGCCCTCGGCCGAGCCGAGTCATCGGCCGCCGAGGTGTACGGTGCTGTCCAGCGGCACCGGTGGGATCGTGTGGGAGGTCATCAGCACCACCCGATCTGAGCGCCACCGCAGCAGCAGCCCACAGACCCGCTCGAGGTGCCCTGGATCCAGGTTGGCGAGGGGCTCGTCGAGCAGCAGCACGCCTGGATCACCGGCGGCGGCGGCCAGCAGCTCCGCCAGGCGGCGTTGGCCCGCGCTGCAGTGGCTCAGGGGCAGGTGGCCGGGGACGTCCAGCGCACGCCGCAGCGCAGCGCCGTCCCACAGAGGTGCGCCGCGGATGGCGGCCAGCTGCGACCAGGCCTCGTCCACGGTCAGCACGTCGGGCAGCTCGGGCTCGGCCGACAGCAGGGCGATCCGGCGGCGCGCCTCGGGATCGATCCGGGGATCGAGGCCGTCGATCGTCACCGCCCCCCGGGCGCGTCGGTGGGCTCCGCACAGGCACCGCAGCAGGGTGGTCTTGCCTGAGCCGTTGGGCCCCAGCAGGAGGTGGAGCCCGGGCCCCAGCTCCAGGTCCAGGGGGCCGGCGGTGAAGCCGGAGGGGTAGCGGTAGGTCAGCTCCTGGGCGATCAGCTCGCTCATCGGGCCCACCTGCGGGCCACCAGGGCCTGGGTGGCCCGCCACAGCGCGCCTGAGGCCAGGAGCAGCGCGCCGAGGCCACCGAGCACCGGGTGGAGCAGGGTGCTCGCGAGGCAGAGGGCGATCCACCAGGGAAACAGTCCATAGTCGGGACGATCTGGGCGGGCGCAGAGCGCCCAGGACGCTCCGGCGGAGACCGCGATCACGAAGGCAGCGATCCTCAAGTGGCCTGAGGGGCCGAGGATCGGGGCCCCCCCCACCGCGGCGGCGGCCCAGGAGGGGGCCAACGTCGTGGCCCCGATCACTGCGAGGCCCGCGGCCCGGTGTAGGGCGGGGATCGGCCACGTCGGAGGGTCGAGCTGGGGCCCCAGGTGCCGGCCGAGGGCGCCGAGGGCGCTGAGGGCGCCGGGGGCGACGAAGGACAGCCCCACGAGGCCACCCACCGCGAGGCCCGGGGCCGCGGTGGGGCCGTTGATCCGCATCGCCGCGACGACCAGCCCGAGCAGCGAGGCGATCCCCAGGGATCTGAGGACCAGGCGCCGCTCCCGGCGCCACAGACAGATCAGATCGCGCTGGAGCAGGGCCCCCACCGCGGAGCGGGGCCTCCAGGGGATCCGGTGGGGGAGGGCTTCGTGGTCTTCGGCCCAGGCCACCGTGCCCAGGCCGGCCCCGGGGATCACCACGAGCCAGATCGCTCCAGCCAGCGGAGCCATCGCCCCGGGCCAGCGCTGGGCCGCCGCCGCCAGCCCAGCGGCGGCGGCGGTGGCCCCCAGCGCGGACAGGGGCCTGCGCCCGGCCCAGAGCAGGGCCGGGCTCATCGCCAGGCCCGTCCACAGCAGCCCCGCTGTGGGGGTGCGGTACCACAGCAGCCCCAGCCCCCCCACCGGCGCCACCAGCACGGCGAGGATCCCCGCGACGGCCGGGCCGTGGGTCCAGCCCGGCACCGGCTGTCTGCGCAGCAGGGCGGATCGCCGGCTCAAGATCAGATCCCGGGTGATCCGCGCCTCGGAGATCGCCTGGAGGCTCACCAGCGCCCCCAGGGCCAGCGCCGCCAGCGCCGGAGGTGCCCCGCGCAGCTGCCGCGAGGCCTCCGCCAGGTTGATCATGGCGTCGAGCTCGACCCACAGCAGCGACAGCAGGAACCACCGGATCACCCCATGATCCCGGAGGGGACGCGCGACGAGGCGCCACCACCAGCGGACGAGGAGCAGGGCGGGGTGTCGGCTGAGCATCTCAGCAGGTAATCCGGTGCTCTTTGCCGCCTCCGCCCGCCCTGTGTCACGGCTTGTCGGGGGAGACGATGTAGTCGATGCCGGCCCGGGGACCGGAGGCAGCCCCCCCGGCTGCCCTGGAGGCCACCCGCCGCAGGAGCGGGGGCGAGCGCAGCCGGGGCCTGAGCTGTCTGGAGCCTGGAGGCTGGAGCCTGGAGCCTGGGGCCTAGCTAGAGCGGAGCGAGCCCTCAGCCCTCCCGGGGCAGGGGTCCGAACATGCTGTAGGCCTCGGGGTTCAGCTGGTGCAGGAAGGCCAGGGGCAGGCTCTGCAGGTAGACCCGGAGCGGCAGGAGGAGCACCGCGGAGATGAACGGCAGCCAAGAGACGACGCACAGCAGGCAGGACAGCACAAACGCGAAGAGCGCCACCACAAACGCCGCGAAGAATCGGACGAGCAGGTAGGTGAGGAGCGAGCCGGGGGTGTCGCTGGCCATCCTGCGCAGCTCGGGGAAGGCCTCTCGGATCGGGACCCGCCAGGCATAGGCGATCGGCACGACCATCTCGTCGAGCACGAAGGTGACGATGGACCAGATCAGCCCTACCACGGCGATCACGCCCCCGCTGAGGAGCAGGGGCACCAGCAGTGGCTCGAGGCTGGAGGGGCGGCTGGAGAGGGCGAGGGCGATCGTCGCTCCGGTGGGGATCAGCATCACCACGGACGCGATCAGATCGATCCCCACCCGGACCTTGAACAGATCATTGGCCAGGGGACCCTGAGCGGACCAGGACTGACCCACCGCGGCGGAGTCGTGGGTGATCAGATCGATGAACATCACCTGACCCCTGGAGCGCAGCCAGGTCAACACCAGCCACAGCACGGTGACGACGAGCGCGACGCTGACGCCGCCGGCGACGATCCAGGGCCCGTGCTCGAGGAGCCAGTCGTACCCCTCCTGCGGGATCTCGGGGAGATCTCCGGAGCCCCCCGGGAGGTTGAAGTTTACGCTCGAGGAGCCGAGCCAGGCGAGCCAGGAGGCCAGGGACATGGCGAGCCACTTGTTGGGATCGAATCGTTCGAAGCAGATGATCCGCGCGCGCTCGAAGGCGACGCTCAGGATGTCGACGACCTTGGCTTCCATCACTCCCCCCTGCAGGCCCCTATAGCTCTCTCCCCGGGGACCCACCCCCATCCTCGCCTCCGTCCTCGATCCTGCTCCTCCTGGCCCGCTGTCTCCGGCGAGCTCGGATAGGTTCTCGTTCCTGTCCGGGCGAGGCCCGGGCACCTGGAGGTCCATCGTGGCAGGAGGCAGCAAGGCTGCGGTCTATGCCGCCATTGGCGGCAACTCGTTGGTCATGGTCGCCAAGTTCGTGGGGTTCGGGCTGACCGGCTCCGGCGCCATGCTCTCGGAGGCGATCCACTCCCTCGCGGACGTGGGCAACCAGGTGTTGCTCGCGGTGGGCATGCGCAACAGCCAGCGCGTGCCCGACGCCGAGCACCCCTTCGGGTACGGCCGCGACGCCTTCGTCTGGTCCCTGATGAGCGCCGTGGGGATCTTCTTCCTCGGCTGTGGGGTCAGCATGGCCCATGGCGTGCACTCCCTGCTCGATCCCCGTGAGGGACCCTTTCACGCCGGCGGTCTGGCGCTGGGGATCCTTGCGTTCTCCTTCCTGGTCGAGGGCACCAGCCTCGCGATCGCGATCAAGGCTCTGTGGGACGAGGCGGGGCGGCGCGGGGTGGGTCTGATCGAGAACGTCCGCACCACGGAGGATCCCTTCGGGGTGGCGGTGCTGCTGGAGGACTCGGCGGCGGTCCTGGGGGTGGTCCTGGCCTCTGGGGCGATCTGGCTGGCGGGGGTCACCCACGATCCCCGTTGGGATGCCTACGGGACCCTGGCGGTGGGGCTCTTGCTGGGGCTGGTCGCGCTGTTCCTGGTCGCGAAGAACCGGCGGATGCTCCTGGGGCGGGCGATCCCCGCCGCCGATCAGCGCAGGCTGACCGAGCTGCTGGAGCAGGATCCGGCGGTCGAGCGGATCGCGATCAACCGGGCGGTGGTGGCG
>DRPG01000338.1 GCA_011376105.1 Deltaproteobacteria bacterium | reverse complement strand
GGGGCGGGCGTTCCGCAACGAGGTCCGGGCGGTGGCCCGCCTCGATCACCCAGGCGTCGTCTGGGTGTTCGACGTCGGCATCGTCGACGCCAAGGCCGCCGCCGACAGCGGCGCGCGCCTGCGGGAGGGGTGCCCCTACATCGCGATGGAGCACGCGAGCCGGGGCACCCTGCGCGACTGGGGGGGGCTGCCGTGGGAGGGGGTCCGGGAGGTCCTGCTCGCCCTGCTGGATGCGCTGGCCCACGCCCACGCCCGGGGGGTGATCCACCGCGACATCAAGCCCGCCAACGTCCTGCTGTGCGGTCCACAGGATCTCAGGGCGGGCCTGAAGCTCGCCGACTTTGGGATCGCCCACGCCGTCGAGCGCAACGATCAGGCGAGCGGGGCCCAGCGCGCCGCGGTGGGCACGGTCCAGTACATGGCGCCGGAGCAGATCCGGGCCGAGACGTGGGAGTACGGCCCATGGACCGATCTGTATGCGCTGGGCAACGTCGCCTGGCAGCTGCTGACCGGCCAGGTGCCGTTCCAGATGTACAGCGGGGTCGCCCTGGTCCGTGCACAGCTCGAGGAGCAGCTGCCCCTGCCTGAGGCCAACGTCCCCGCGGGCTTCGACGAGTGGCTGCGCCGGTGCCTGGCCAAGGAGCCGAGCGCACGCTTCCTCCGGGCCGCAGACGCTGCCAGCGCGCTGCTGAGCCTTGGAGAGCCGACCCGCTCCACCCGGACCCCCGGCCCTGTGCTGGACGTGCTGCCGACCGTGCGGCTCGATCTCGACGAGGACGGCACCTCGACCGCCCCCATCGCCGCGGAGCCGCTCCCCTCGGAGCTCAACCCCGACACCGGGCTGCCCGAGGAGCTGGAGCTGGCCACCGGGCTGGTGTCGCTGGCCATGCCGGTGCGGGTGCACGCGGTGTCGTCCCGGCTGCGCACGGGCCAGGTGCTCACCGAGATCCCCGAGTGGCGCAGGCTCGACACCCAGCGCCGCTCCCTGCAGCTGCTGGGGGCTGGGCTGGGCCTGTATGGGGTCCGTCAGCCCCCCCTCGTGGGGCGGATCGACGAGCGAGACATGCTGTGGGACTGCCTGCGGGAGACGGCCCGGGCCCAGCAGCCCAGGCTGGCGGTGGTCACCGGTGCTGCGGGGGTGGGCAAGTCCCGCCTGGTGCGCTGGCTGTGTGAGCGGGCCCACGAGCTGGGGGTCGCGGCCCCGATGCGGACCCGCTTCTTCGGCGAGGACGCCGAGGACGCACCGATCCGGCGCATGTGGGCCCGGGAGCTCCGCATGGCTGAGGTCGAGCCCGCGGCCCGGGGGCGCTGGCTCGAGCGGGTCCTCGCCCTGCACGACGTCGAGGGATCCGTCGAGTCGTTCGCGGTCCTGGTGGGGCCGGGGCAGGCCGCCGACCGGCGTGAGCGCTCTGAGGCCATGCTCCGGGGGATGGCGCGGGAGCGTCCCGTCATCCTGTGGATGGACGACGTGCACGTCGGGATGGACGGGCTGCTGCTGGCACAGCACCTGCTCTCAGCCTCTCCAGGGTTCCCCCTGCTGATCGTGCTCACTGCCCGCTCCGAGGCCCTGGTGGATCAGCACCGGGAGCGGGAGCTGCTCCACTCCCTGGGGGGGGCTGGGCTCCACCTCGGGCCGCTGCCCCCCCGGGATCATGCGACCCTGATCGAGGAGGTCCTCGGGCTGTCCCCCGCCCTGGCGGCCCAGGTCGCCGAGCGCACCGGAGGTAACCCCTTGTTCGCGGTCCAGCTGATCGGAGACTGGGTGGAGCGGGGGCTGCTGGTCCTGGGGCCCACCGGCTTCGAGGTCCGCCGGGGTGAGCGCGCGGGGCTGCCTGCTGCGATGCGCGATGCCTGGACCGATCAGGTCGCCCGGGTGCTCGAGGGCCTCGCCCCCAAGTCCGCGCCGGTGCTAGAGCGCGCCGCGGCGCTGGGGCTGGAGGTGGACGAGGGTGAGTGGCAGCGGGCCTGCGACGATCCCGACGGGAGCTGGGCCGCGGTGGGGCGGGTGCGGGTGGTGCCCGAGAACGCCCGCCTGCGCGAGACCCTGGTGGCCCGGCTGGTGGAGGGGCGCCTCGCAGAGCGGACCGAGACCGGGCTCCGGTTTGCCCACGGCATGATCCGCGAGGCCCTGCTCGAGCGGGCCCGGGCCTCGGGTCGGCTGAGCGAGCACCACCTGGCCTGTGCCGCCATCCTCCGCCACGGGCCAGAGGCCGAGGGCAACGCCGAGCGCCTCGGCCGCCACCTGCTGGAGGCGGGGATGCACGAGCCCGCCGTCGAGCCGCTGCTGCGGGGGGTGGTCTCCCGGCGGGACACGGCGGGGGCCCGGGCGGCGCTGGGGCTGCTCGCGACCGCAGAGGAGGCGATCCGTCAGCTGAAGCTGCCGCAGGACGATCCACGCTGGGGCGAGGCCTGGCAGCTGCGCGCCATGCTGTGCGCCGAGCTGGGGGAGATCGCCGAGGCCGAGCGGATCGCGGCCCGGCTGTTCCGCTTCGCCGAGCACCTGCCCGGGTGGGAGCTGCACGCCCTGGACGCTCGGCTGACCGTGGCCCGGATCCAGACCTCGCTGGGTGATCTCGACGGCGCCGATCGGATGTTCGACGACATCCTCGCCCGCTCCCCCGACGAGTCCCAGCGGGGCCTCGCCCACGCAGAGCGAGCGCTGATCGCTGCCCGTCGAGGGCGGGCGGAGGACGCCAAGGTCCACACCGCCCAGGCGATCCGCCTGCTCCGCAGGGCCGCCAGCAGCCGGGCCCTGGCCGAGTGCTGGCGGCTTGTCGGCACCACCGCGCAGATCGCGGGCAACCAGCGCCAGGCAGAGGACGCGCTGCTGCGGGGGCTGAAGCTCTACCAGCGCCAGGGCAACATCGTGGGCCAGGCCGACTGCCTGGCGGGCCTGGGGCGCACCGCCGCCGATCGAGACGATCTGGTGCTGGCGGAGGAGCGCTTCGGGGAGGCCATCCACCTGTACGAGGTCGCTGGCTCGAGCAACGTGGTCCAGCCCCGCTCGGATCTAGCGGCCCTGCGGCTGCGGGCCGAGCGCTTCGACGAGGCTCGGGATCTGCTGCGGGCCGTGCTGCTGACCCTGGGCCAGCAGGGACGGGTGGGGGCGGTGGCGGGCCTGTGTGCCCTGCAGCTGGCCGCCGCCGCCGGCGCCGGAGACTGGGAGGACTTCGATCATCGGTTCGGCCAGCTGCTCACCGATCCACAGGCCCACCACGGGCCCCACAGCCGCTGGGCCACTGAGCTCGCCATCCGGCTGGCCCGTCGGGCGGGCAAGTCCCAGCGGGCTGAGCGTGCAGCTGCGCTGATCGGTCACCGGGCGGACTGAACCTGTCCGGTGATCCACTGATCGAGCTCCCCGGGATGAGGCAGCAGGAGATATCCACAACAACACCCTTCGATCCTACCGGGAGCACCACCTGATCCCCCTGGAGCCCGCCCCCACCCTCGCCCCCATCCTCGCCCCCGCCCCCTCTACCTCTTCGTCGGAGCGCCCGCGTGCCGCTGACCGAACCCGAACACGAGGTCCTGCGCCTGGCGATCGCACTGGTCCAGGAGACGGATCCCCACATGCACCTGCGGGCCCTGGTCCGGGAGGGGCTGTCCACTGGGCTGTCCCCCGAGGCGATGGGTTCGCTGGAGGAGATCCTGAGCCGGGGCCTCGCTCGAAAGCTGGTGCTGGGGGGCGGATCCACGGCGTGGGCGTCCACCCCCCCCCTGCGGTTCACCTCGGCCACCCTCGATCTGCTGCACTGGCTGCACACGGCCCCGATCGCGGCCCCGAGCCGACCCCCCCTGATCCTGCGCTCGAGCCCGTCCGCGGCCGACGCGCTGCTGTTTGCCCGGGCTCTGGAGCTGATGGTCGCCGCCCGCAGCGCTCCCCCTCCAGAGCTCGATCAGCCCTGGGTGTGGGTGCTCGCGGGCCAGCACCTCGCCGATGCGGGGCTGTCCCCGCGCCTCTCTGAGGCACAGCTCGTCGAGCGCCTCACGCCGGATCGCTGGCTGCTGCGCCGATCACAGCGCAGGCTGCGTGTGGTCTGGGCGCGCTGGTCCCGCCGGGTGCGGGCGGTCGATGCCCCCGGAGCGATCGAGCACGGCGCTGCACAGGAGCAGATCGTCCGCTCCCTGTTCTCCCTCGCGGGCTCAGATCCGGGCGAGGTCGCCTTCCTGATCGATCTGTTGGTCGAGTGGGCTGCGCTGCCCGCCAAGGCGTGGGACCCCAGCCGTGGGGATCACGCGATCACCGTGTGGCAGCGGGCTCGCCGGGCGCGCGTGGCCTTGATACGCTCGATCGCCGAGGCCGCGGGTGCATGGGAGACTCGCTGGCGGAGCACGGGCTTCATCGACGACGACTACGATGAGGCACAACGTCAGCTACGACGATTCGAGCGCGGGTTAAAGGCGCTGAGCCCCCTGCGGGAGGTTCTCACCCACGCTGAGCGACTGCCGGAGGTAACATGAGCCGCGCATATGAGATCCGGGTGAAGCGATCGCTGGTGCACCACCGCAGGGTGGAGGACGGGATCGAGGCTCGCCTGGAGCTGCTGCCGATCGCAGCCCCCGAGCGCACCTCTGATCTGCTCGCGGCCGAGCTCGCTGAGCGGGGCTGGGAGATCGTAGACGGCGTCGCTCGTCGATCGGTGGATGGGGTGGTGGTGGAGGTCGACACCACCACCGGGACCGTCGCGCTGCGAGCCGAGGAGCAGATCGACGAGTCCTACGAGGTCGAGCGCACCCGCCGGGTCTATGAAGAGCGCGCGGATCAGACGCGCAACCAGCTCGCCGATGCCGCCGACGCCGAGCTCGCGGCCCGGGCCGCCGAGCGAGAGCAGGAGGCCCAGGACGATCTGGCGATCCGCCTCGAGGGCGTGCTCACCGGGATGAAGGCTGAGCTCGACGAGGTGAGCAACGGCGTCAACCGATCCGCGCTGCGAGAGCGTGCGGCTCAGATGGGGGAGATCATCGACGTCGCTGAAGACCCCGAGTCTGGCGAGATGACCATCCGCGTCAAGGTGTGAGGAGCCATGAGCTCAGTCCTCGTCGAAGAGGCAGCGCTGTCCACGTCGCTGAACCCCTTCCAGGCGACGGCCGCGGCCTACCCGGGGGAGCTGGCGAGCAGCCGGGAGGCCCTGGCGGCCGGGTTGCCCGTGCTGGTCGAGTGCGACAAGCAGCTCGTGCCCTTCTTCTACCGCCCCCTGCGTGATCAGCTGCGGGCCGATGGGTTCGAGGTGTCGTACCTCGATGGCCGTCCCCGCCCCGACGATCCACCGGGCCTGGGGCTGATGGGCCGTCTGCTGTTCCACCTCGCCGAGGCGGTCCGTGGAGCCGTCGAGCAGCGCGTGCTGGTGCTGCCCCACCTCGATCTCGTGATGGGGGGGGCCGCCGGGGGCACCCTGTCGAGCGAGGCGAGGGAGGTCGTGGCGCTGCTGTACGAGAACCCCACCATCGTGTGGCTGGGGTTCAAGGATCTGACGCTGTCGATCCCGCCCGTCATCCAGAACCTGTTCCCGCGCAAGGTCCACATCCTCGGGGTCCCCCGCGATCGCCTGGACCGCCTGGTCACCCAGGCCGAGGCCCGCAAGTTCGGCAGGGGCCTGCACACCTTCCAGCTGTACCGCCACGTCTCCGGCGTCAACGCGGTCCAGCTGCGGCGGGTTCTGAGCGCCATCGACGGCGAGGACTACCCCACGGATCCAAGCCCCGCCTGGAGCCAGCTCCGCCAGTCCACCCTGACCTCGGACATCGAGCTGCCCGACATCGATCTCCACAACGACATCGGTGGCTACGAGTCGGTCAAGGAGCGCCTCCAGCAGGAGATCATCGATCTGGCCCGGGCCCACCAGGAGGCGACGACCCCCGGTGAGGCACGTCGGATCGAGGGCTTGATCCCCCGTGGGATCATCTTCTGGGGCCCACCGGGCACAGGCAAGACCCTGTTCGCCAAGGCGATGGCCCGCTCCCTCGGGGCTGCGGTGATCGTGGTGAGCGGGCCTGAGCTGAAGAGCCGCTGGGTGGGGCAGTCCGAGGCCAACCTGCGCCGGGTGTTCGTAGCTGCCCGCCGGAGCGCCCCTGCGGTGATCATCTTCGACGAGCTCGACTCCTTCGCGTCCGCCCGGGGTACCTACGACGGCGGCGCCGGGGTCGAGCACGCGATGGTGAACACGCTGCTGACCGAGATGGATGGCTTCCGAAAGAACGAGATGGTGTTCGTGGTGGGCACCACCAACTTCGTCGAGTCCCTCGATCCCGCCCTGATGCGGCCAGGGCGCTTCGAGTTCAAGATCAGGGTGCCCTGGCCAAGCGACGAGGATCGTCGGGAGATCTTGAAGATCTACGATCGGAAGATGGATCTCCAGCTCGGCGAGGCGGGCCTCGAGTACGCGGTGAAGCGCTCCTCCGATCCTGTGGAGGGCTCGACTCAGCCCTACTCCGGTGATCACATCCAGGCCGTCTGTCGGGCCCTGGCCCGGGCCCGGCTGCGTGGGCGCCGGACAGGGCCGAGCACCATCGCCGAGATCGAGGCGGCCCTGACCGCACACGTCGACCGGCCCAGGCTGACCCCGGAGGAGGAGCGGGTGGTCGCGATCCACGAGTGTGGTCACGCGATCTGTGCGCTGTACTGTGAGCACGCACCTCCGATCCAGCGGATCACCATCCAGGGTGATCTCGGGGGCACCCTGGGCATGGTCCGCCTCGAGGATCCGGTCAACCGCTACGTCATGACCCGCAACCAGCTGCTCGATCGGATGTGTGTGTCGTTCGGGGGAAGAGCCGCCGAGCAGGTGCTCCTCGACGATCTGTCCGCCGGCGCCGGCAGCGATCTCGAGCAGGCCACCCGCATCGCCCGGGGCATGGTCGAGCTGCTCGGTATGGGTCCCGAGCCCAAGTCCTACCTCGTGGGCAAGATCTCCGATCCGACCCGAGCTGAGGTCGACGCTGCTGTCCTGCAGATCCTCCGTGACTCGGAGGCGAGGGCGATCGAGCTGGTGACCTCCCACCGCGGGGAGCTGCTGGCGTTGTGCGATGAGCTGTTGCGCCACAAGACGCTGGATGCCACCAGCCTGTCGGCGCTCAAGGGGAGGGGTGTCGATGGCTGAGGTGACCCTGCGGCTGCGGGTCGATCCCCAGACCCGTCGGAAGACGGTCGTGGTGGAGTACTCGAGCGACGCAGATGCGCTGCCCATGGAGCACGAAGAGGATCATCGTGCGATCGTCGATCGATTGATCGAGGCGGGCGCCATCACGGAGGCCGATCGGGACAACGTGGTCATCGAGCGGAGCGCCGAGCAGGCGCCTGTGTCCTCGGCCTCCGAGCCCGGGGCGCTCTCCAGCGAACAGGCGCTCGACGAGTCACAGTAGATGCCGCTTCGGTTCCCGAGCGAGGAAGCCATCTGGGCGATCCTCGGGTTGATCCCCCCCGAGATCCAGGCCCGGGGGGGGCGGTTCGCGGCCCGCGACGATGGCTCCGTGGTGGTGGACGCTCCGCTGCCCCCCGAGGTCGCGATCGCGCTGCTGGAGGCGGGGGCTGAGCAGGGCCCCGCCGTCGAGGGAGAGCCCTTCCTACACTGGGCTCAGCTCATCTCGCCGCTCCCCGACGCCGAGACCGATCTGCACGAGGTGCTCTTCGTCCTGCCCCCGGGCGGGGGGTGGCTCCCCCTGGCCGCTGAGCTGGTGCGCCTCGGCTGTGGGGAGCAGTCGATCGGTCAGCTCGATCGAGGTGACTGGGCGATCCGGGCCCAGCGGGCGCCCTACTACGGGGTGCTGCGGGTCTCCGACGGTCCGGGGGCAGCCTACGCCCGGGCAGGCTCAGATCAGATCTGGGTGGAGATCGGGTGGCAGCACCCCCTGGTCCGGCAGCTCTGGGTCCCGGAGGGGACCCTGCTCCTCATCGCCCGGGACGGCAGCTGGCGGCGGGTGGCGACGCCCCGGTGGACCGATCTCACCGATCGGATGGAGCTCGCGCTCCCGCCCGCCACCGCGCACACCTCGGCCCCTCCGGGGGAGCGGCTGGTGGTGCGGCTCCGCCTCGTCTCCGCCCCCCGGGTGGTCCCGCCCTCGCTGTGGTGGGTGCCTCCCTCCGCCGACGAGCGGCTCGACACGCTGGTCTCGGGCCTCCCGGAGGACGTGCTCGAGCGCCTCGAGTTCGCCCGGTTCGGCCAGGAGGGGCAGCCCGCTGCCCTGATCCGGGCGCGCCCGGGCACGCCTCCGCCCACCCTCGAGGGGCTGGTGCCGCTCGTGCCCCACCCGCACCTGGGCGCGCTGTTCATGCCCTGGGGGCAGACCCTCGATCCACCGCTCCAGCCCCGCACCGTGCGCAGGCTCCTCGATCCCGGGCCGGGTCGGATCGGCTGGGTGATGACCGAGGAGCAGGGGCTGAGGGCTCACGTGATCGACGACGCTGCGTTCTTTCCCCTGCTGGAGCACGTGCTGTACCTCGTGGATCACGACGCGGCCGCGATGGAGGCCTGGATGGGCTCCAGCCTGTTCGACTGGGCGCCCCTCGGGCTCCCGGTGGCCGGGCAGCCGCAGCGTCCTGCTCCGGTGAAGCCTGAGATCTCCCGTCCGCGCCCGGCCCAGGCCCCCCAGCCACGACCGATCCAGCGCCGCCGGGGGGCCGCGCCGCCCGGGCCTGAGCCCGATCTCCCGCTGGTGCCGCGGGTCACCGCGGATCTGGCCACGCCCGGGGCGGCGGAGCGGGAGCTCCACCGGCTGCAGGCGGCCTGGCGGGAGGAGCCGACCCGCGACGAGCTGTGGTCGGCGATGGCCATGCTCCACCACGCGCTCGACGATCCCCGGGAGGCCGCCCTGTGCTGGACCCGAGCCCTGTGGGGGGCCGAGCCAGCCTCCCGTGAGGTCCTGGTCGCCCGCTGGGCCGAGCAGCTGCCCCTGCCGGAGTCCCTGCCGACGGAGGCCACGCCGGGCCCGGTCACCGCGGTGGTCGCCCACCTGCTCGCCGGGGCCCCGATCGCGTCGCCGCCCGATCTCCAGCGCTGGCTCGATCTCCACGATCCAGTCCTCGACGTGCGCAGCCGCTGGCTCGCCCGGCGCAGGGTCGCCGAGCTCGCCGGAGGGGACGCGCTGGCCCTGGCCCGCGCCCGGGACGCGATCCTCGCCAGCATCCGCAGTGGGCTGGTCCCGATCCGGGACGTGCCCTCGTTCCTGCGCACCTCGACCACCGCAGAGGAGCGCCACCAGCTGACGTCGAGCCTCACCTGGATGGAGGAGCACCTGCTGGCGGCGGCCCCCCACTCGGGGCAGCCCCGGTACAGCCGCTGCTACGCCCGGCTGACGCTGGCGTGGGCCCACGCCTCGCTGGGGATCGACGAGCCGGCTCAGGCGGCCCTGGAGGCTGCCCGCGACGATCTCCCCTTCGACGATCCGATCCACCGGGTGCTGTTCGGTCTGTACCGGGCTGCGATCGAGGCCGCCCGGGGGGGGCTGCCCCAGGAGACCCCTCCACCGCTGGAGGTGAGGGAGGAGCTTGAGCGGCTGCCGAGGTTCGAGCGCTACAAGGTCGACAGGCTGCGCAACCAGTCCCTGTCGATCCTCGCTGAGCCCGGCATGGCCGATCCCTTCCACGCCTTCGTGCTGACCGAGCGTCCCGATCTGCCCGCGCTGGCCCCTGAGGAGCTGCTGCCCGAGCTGCGGCGTCGCCTCGACGAGCTGGCGTCCGAGGAGGATCAGAGGCTCGCGCTGCTCGCGGTGCTGCAGGGCGTGGTGGCGCTGGACGAGGCCACGGGGATCGAGCTGTTCGAGCGCGCTGTCGCCGCCGCGGTGGACCTCGAGGCGCCCGACGATCGGGTCCCGGTGCTGACCGAGGCGGTGGGGGTGGCCGCGGCCCTGCGGCGCCCCCACGCAGCAAAGATCATCCTGCCCGCCCTGTCGGTGGGGCTGCACGGGCTGCTGGAGCGCGATCCCCAGAGCATCAAGCCGTTCATCCGGGTCCTGCCCAGGGCCCTGGCCCGCTGCGATCTGGCCGGGGCGGGCCGGGAGCTGTTCGGGAGCCTCCGGGAGGCCGTCGCGGTGAGCCACGAGACGGCCACGGTGCGCCTGCGCCTCGCCGGTGCGCTGGGCAGCGTCGGGGGCAGCGTCGAGGGGGAGGCCCAGCGTGCGCTGCAGCGCCTCGAGAACGTCGAGCTGTCGCTGGACGAGCGGCTCGCCATCCTCGACGCCACCGCCGATCTAGCCACCCCCCTGCCGCTGGACGAGGCGATCGCGCTGTGGGGGCGGCTGGTCCCCCAGGCCGCCCGGGCTGAAGATCTCTTCGCGACCAACTCCCACTTCTCGCTGTCCTACCTGCGCGTGGTCGAGGTGCTCGCTGCGGCCCATGTGCACCCCGATCGCCTGCTGTCTGCGGAAGGTCGGGCTCAGATCGACGAAGACGAGCACCTCGTGCGCTTGCGCATCCACCAGGAGGATCACCTCTGAGCACCTCTACCCACGAAGACGTCGAGACCTTGTCGTTCGAGGCGCTGGCGAGCGAGGCGCAGGCGATCCGGGAGCGGCTCAACCGCTTCCGCACCTCGCTGTCCCGCTTCTTCGTCGCCAAAAAGGAGGTCATCGACCTGATGACCCTGTGTGCTGTGGCCCAGGAGCCCCTGCTGCTCGTGGGGCCCCCCGGCACAGCCAAGTCGGCCCTGGTGCTGAAGTTCCGGGAGGCCCTGGGCATCCCCGACGAGGCCTACTTCGAGTACATGCTCACCCGCTTCACCGAGCCCAGCGAGGTGATGGGCCCGATC
>DRPG01000337.1 GCA_011376105.1 Deltaproteobacteria bacterium | reverse complement strand
TCACTGTCGTCCTCGAGCAGGTCGGCTCGACGCCCCTGCCGGTCTCCGTCGGGGACTCGGTCGTGGTCCCGGTTGGGATCGTGGTCACGGTGACCTCCTACGCCTACCGGGACGGGGCGTCGCTGGAGCTGGACACACCGATCGAGCTGGAGGCCGAGGATCTGCGGGTGTTCGAGATCGATCCCCTGAAGCGGGACGACTACGAGTGGGCGTTGGTCGCGGCCGATGTGGGCTACTCGAGGATCCTGCCCTGGGTCGATGGCCGCGAGGCGGCGCCCATCGAGGTGGAGATCGTGCCCCAGAGCCCATGAGGTCCGCCTGAGGGCCTATGTAGGGGGGCTCGGCCCCGGGGGCTCGTGGCACGCCCGGGGCTTGACCGCGCATTTGGTGCTCAATAAGTGTAGACCATATGGTCTGACCACTTGGTCTTGGGGGCGCGGTGGGCGAGGGCGTGGTGGAAGACGTCGAGGTCTTGATCATCGGAGGGGGCCTCGGGGGCCTGTGCATGGGCGCTCAGCTCGAGCGTGCCGGCGTCGAAGACTTCCTGATCCTCGAGCGGGGCGACGGGCTGGGGGGCACCTGGCGGGTCAACACCTACCCCGGGGCTGCCTGCGACGTGCCGTCTCACCTCTACTCGTTCTCGTTTGCGCCCAAGCCCGACTGGTCCCGGAGGTACGCTCCCCAGGCTGAGATCCTCGATTATATCGAGGGCTGCGCCGAGCGGTTTGGCGTCGGCCCCCACGTCCGGGCCCACACCGAGGTCACCGACGCGGCCTTCGACGAGGCGACGGGGCGCTGGCGGGTCCAGACGGGGGACGGCAGGCGCTTCGGCGCGGCGGTGGTGGTGCTCGCCACCGGCGGCCTGTCTCGTCCCCGGGTGCCACGGATCCCGGGCCTGGACACCTTCGCGGGGCCGGTGATGCACTCTGCGGGGTGGCGCCACGATCTCGATCTCGATGGGCTGCGGGTCGGGGTCGTAGGCACCGGTGCGTCCGCGATCCAGGTGGTGCCGGGCATCGTGGATCGGGTCGGGCAGCTGTTGGTGTTCCAGCGCACGCCGCCTTGGATCCTGCCCCGGGGGGATCGGGCCTTCACTGCGATCGAGCGGGCGGCGCTAGAGCGGATCTTGGGCCTGCGGTGGCTGTACCGGCAGTGGATCTACTGGACAACCGAGCTCGCGGCGCTGGCGTTCGTCCGCTTCCCGGGCCTGCTGCGTTGGGCGGGTCATTGGGGCACGGCCCACCTACACCGGCAGATCGAGGATCCTGCGCTGCGTCGGGCGCTGACGCCCGGCTACACCATGGGCTGCAAGCGGATTTTGCTGTCCGACGACTACTACCCGGCGCTGGCGAGCGAGCACACCGCGCTGGTGACCTCGCCCATCGAGGCGATCGATGTAGCGGGGGTGTGCACCGCAGACGGGGTCCACCACCCACTGGATGCCCTGATCCTGTGCACGGGCTTTCACGCCGCGGAGCAGATGGCGCCGTTTCCGATCCGGGGGCGCGCGGGTCGCTCGCTGTCGGAGGTGTGGGCGTCGGGAGCGTCGGCCTACCTGGGCACGGCGGTGCACGGCTTCCCCAACTTGTTCCTCCTGGTGGGGCCCAACACGGGCCTGGGCCACAGCTCGATGATCTTTGTCATCGAGAGCCAGGTCCGGTTCATTCTGGGGGCGCTGGACGCGCTGAGGCGCCGGGATCTGGTCTGGATGGACGTGCGCTCCGGAGCTCAGGAGCGCTTCAACCGCTGGCTGCAGCGCCGGATGGGGCGCACGGTGTGGCAGCAGGGGGGCTGCAGGAGCTGGTACCAGACCTCGGACGGCCGGAACACCACGCTGTGGCCTGGCTTCACCTTCGACTTCGCCCGTCGGACCCGACGCCCCCGGCTGGCCGACTTCGAGCTGCGGGCGCGCTCACCCTGAAGGGATCGGGCCTACGGCTCGATCAGGGCGAGCAGATCCTTGGGGGGACGCCCCAGCGCCGCCCGATCTCCGACGATCCCGATCGGACGCTGCAGCAGCCTGGGGTTCTCCGCCATCTGCGCGATCAGCTCGTCGTCGGTCTCGGAGCCGGTGAGGCCGGCCTTCTTGGCGTCTCGGCTGCGCAGCACGTCGCGGGGGCCCAGCCCCAGCTTTGCCAGCACGTCGCGCAGCTCAGCCTGGGACAGGGGCTCTTGGGTGTAGTCCCGGTAGGTGTGGGCGACGTTGTGTTCGTTGAGCAAGGCGACCGCCTTGCGACAGGTCCCTCAGGTCCTGGTGCAGATCAGCGTCATCATGGGAGCTCCGGGGTCGCTCGTCTTCTACCCTGAGGGCCTCCGGCGTGCACCCGGGGCTCCTCCCGCCCGTGCTACACCCCACGGAGAGCCGGAGGAGGAGCGGTGTCTCTGATCACCCCCCTGATCCCCGGGCTCCGGGGCGCTCGATCCAACCGCACTGAGCACCCCAGGGACTGTAACGGGTGTGCGAAGTTGGCTCTGGTGGGGTGTTTCTGGAGACAGGATGTGCTAGAGTTCAGACGCATACCCTGGGGGGGGACGATGGCAGGGGCCGACCTGTGGTGGCTTGTACTGAGCGTGAGCGGCGTTGTCGTCTCTATGCTTGGGACGAGCGTCTTGGTGGGGTTAGCTGTAGTGGAGGGGCTCCGTCGGTGGTGAGCCCCCCGGCGGGCTCTACCACAGGATCGCTTGGGGTGTCCGAAGCTCCCACCGTCGGGCCCGGGGCTTTGGCGGCGTGATCTGGGCAGAGCACTCCACTGGATCCTCGGGTTGGGGGGAAACGCCCTCGCTCCCTAGCCCTGCGCCCTGGGCCCGGGCGCTCAGCCCAGGCGCTTGAGCCGGATCTCCTCGATCAGCTGATCCAGCTCGACCCCCTCGAGGCTGGCCACCTCCCGCAGGCATGAGGCCATCTGGGCGTTGAAGTCCTCGGTCTCCTGCTCCCGGACGGGATCGAACCACAGCGGGACCGTGATCTCTCGCTCGCCCCTGGAGAACATCACCCTGCCCAGGGCGCGCCCCGACTGGGCATAGCCCCGGCCCTGGAGCCAGGGGATCAGGTCGTTGTTTCGGTACTCGTCCATCTGCTGGGTCAACTCGTCGTCCATTGGATCTCCTTGTCCTGGGTGGGTAGTCGGAGGACAGGACAGAATCTGTCCGGACTCGGGCCCTCAGCTGAGCTGCTCGGGACGCTGGGACACCGGAGACAGATCCGGGCGATCGGATGCCCGAGATGCACCCAGACAGGACACCCCGGGCCGACGCTGAAGTGCAGGCGTTGCTGGCCGCATATCTGAGCTGATCTTCTTTTTTGCGTTCAAAGTTTGCACACCTTCGGGGCTTTGCTAAAATTGATCCCAGCGCTGGATACTGGCTCTCCAGCACACCTACTGGACACCCCGTCCACCTCGCCTCAAGATCCTCACCCCACTCATCCACCTCTCGACCCCTTGGGTGTCATGGTCGCTCTCTCACGCCTCGATGGTGAACTGCCTCCGCTCCACTCCTTCCTGCCCAACGCAGAGCTGGTGGCTCGTGCCACTGTGCACCATGCACACCGTCGTCGTGCCGAGCTCAAGCAGGGCGAGCAGGGCGAGCAGGGCGAGCAGGGCGAGCAGGGCACGCCGGCCCGGTCGTCGGAGCAGCCGGCGATGGGTGCACCGTTCCTCAGTGGCTGGCTCTCGGTGGTGGCGGTGATGCTGATGCTCACCGTCAGCCTGACGGCGGGGG
>DRPG01000336.1 GCA_011376105.1 Deltaproteobacteria bacterium | reverse complement strand
TCCTGCTGCATCAGGGGGGCTACCGGAGCGGCAATCTGGGGGCCTCCGCGAGCTCGACGGTGGTGGACCTGAAGATCGACGGGACAGTGGTGCAGGAGCGCGCGCCGCCAGGGCTGTACCACCCGTTCACCGACATGCCCGATGGCTCCCTGGTCTACGCGCGACACGGGAGCCTCGACGTCGACGGCGACGGCTCGCGGGACGGAGACGCGGTGGTCCGCCTCGCCCCCGACGGTGCCACCACTGAGGTCTTCCACTGCAGCGACTGGCTCGGGGAGACCTGTGGGGCGAACACGGTGTCCTACAACCCTGATCAGGGGGTGTTCCTGTACTCGCTGTTCACCCACAACTCGATCCTCGAGCTGGACGCGACCACCGGCGAGCTGCTGCGCTGGTACGGGCAGATCCCCGGAGGCTTCGCGTTCGATGGGGCCCCGTTCTGGTACCAGCATGGGGGGTACTACACCGAGGCGGGCACCCTGCTGACCTCGACCCACCGCGACGAGTTCGACTTCGAGCTGGTGGTGCGGGAATACGAGATCGACGTTGCCAACGAGCGGCTCGTCGAGATCTGGAGCTTTGGCGAGGGGGAGGGTGTCCCCGGCAAGCAGATGGGGGAGGCCCACCGGCTGCCCGGCGGCAACACCCTGCACAACTACGGCACCCACGCTGTCCTCCGCGAGGCCACGCCGGAGGGCCGCGTCGTGTGGGACGTCCGCTGGGAGGCGATCGAGTACGCTGAGTACCTCGACGGGCACGTCATCGGGCGATCCGCCCCGATCTACACCGATCTGTACGCCTTCGCGCCACCGAGGCCCTGAGCTCCTGGCCCTTGGCCTCTGTCCCTCTGTCCCTCTGTCCCTCCGCCCCCGGGCCTCCGCCCCGGGCCAGGGAGCTCGACTACAGGATCCCATCCTCGAGGTGAGCCAGCAGATCGGCGACCTCCTGATCCGAGAGGATATCGCGAAAACCCTGCATATCAGTCGTTCCCGCGAGGATGATCGAGACGATCTCGTCCCGGGGGAGCACGCTGCCCTGCAGCGGGATCGTGGTGCCGCCCTCGCCCTGCTCGCCATGGCACAGGGAGCAACGGGAGGTGTAGATGATCTTGCCGCTGCCCACGTCCCCCTCAAGGGCAAGGATCGCGTCGACGTCGGTGCTCCCACCACACGCAGCCAGCCCCACCAGGATCACTCCCACCCAACCTCGCATCCTCTCTCCAGTGTCGTGGGGGCTAGTGTGCCACAGCGCGTGATCCCGGGACCCCCCGCCCGCTGTGGAGCCTGACGGGGTGGACGCCACCGGCACAGATCTGCGCTGGCTGATCGGCGGCGCGGTTGTTCATCTGTCTGAGGGTCGATCCCCTCCTGGACATGGGACGTCCCCGCTCTGAGGGCGTCGAGGGGCCCGCCACCGAGCGGAGCCTCGCTGTAGGCCGGCAGGTGTTCGCGGATCGGGGGTTCGGGGGGGCGGCCTGCTCGAGGGGTTCGCCCTGGTCGTGGCCCTGGGCCCGCTGACGATCAGGGATCGAGATCTCCATAGAACGCATCGAGGGCTGCCTCGAACGCGCTGGGGCACTCGTGCATCGGCTGGTGCCCGCACGCCTCGAGCCAGGTGGGGGCGGTGGCCCCCGGCAGGAGCTCTGCGATCTTCTCAGCGTTGATCGCCTGGGGATCTTCGCGCCCATAGAGCACCAGGGTGGGGGCGGTGATCGCGGCCACCGCCTGGGTCAGATCGTAGCCACCGACGGCGCGCCAGGTCTGGTAGTTCAGCTCGGGGTGGCAGCTGCTGACCGGGGCAGGGTTCCGCCCCAGGGCCCGGGGATCTGCGTAGCTGGCCGCGAGCTGCCTCCACAGGTACCGACAGCCTGGCTCGATCCCCTCTGGGGGGGTGTCGGGCATCGCCCCGCTCGCCTCCAGGGCCTCCCGCCGGCTCCGGAGGGCCTCGGCCCCACGGAGGTGATCGGCCTTGCTCAGGCCCCCGGATCCAACCAGGACCAAGCTCCGGACCCGATCTGGATGGGCCGCGGCGTAGGCGGACGCCACGATGCCCCCCCAGGAGTGCCCCAGCACGTCGATCTGGGTCGATCCGGACCAGTAGCGGACCCGATCGAGATCACGGACGTGGGCCTCGAGATCGAGCCAGCTCCCGGAGGTGAGCGGCTCGCTGCGGCCTACCCCCCGCTGATCGTAGCTCACGATCCGGTAGCCCTCGGGGGCCATGTCCTCGATCACCTCCAGGTGATCGTGGCTGCTGCCTGGTCCGCCATGGACCACCACCAAGGGGAGGCCGCGCCCCACGGAGCGGACGAACAGGGCCGGATCCCCGATCAGCGCCTCTCTAGCCTTGGGGGACGAGGTGCAGGCCAGCAGCATGGACCAGGGGAGCATCACCAGGACCAGCGCGGGCGCTGGAGGCACCGAGCGGTGGGGGGCGGGTCCAGGGCGTAGGTGTGGGCGTTGTCTCTTCGGAGGCCCCGGGGGTGCCCCCGGGGGTTGCAGCGATCCGCTGCACACAACCAAAACAGCTTGTCTCGAACCATATCTCTGGGGGTGGGGATGGTTGTTTGTCTGTCCGCAACCTCAAATTATACTCATCGACCTACCCAGGAGCCAACACCATGGCAACGACTGGTGGCCACGTCCAGGGCTTTGGACAGACCAATCGAACCGACCGATGGTGGGTCGGTCCCGCTGCGACCGCTGGGGGCCTGGGGGCCTGGTTGCTCTACTACGCCTGGGCTGCGTTCCAGGGCAAGTACTGGGCTGCGGGGCCCTACATCTCACCGTTCTACATCACCTACACCCACCCCACGTCGGTCACCGACACCTCCCCGGCCTATGCGTTCTGGGGGATGTGGCCCGAGTGGTGGCCGGCCCTGATCACGCCTGCGTTGATCCTCGGCTTCCTCCCAGGGACCTTCCGTGTCACCTGCTACTACTACCGGAAGGCCTACTACCGCGCCTTCTTCGGGATGCCCCCCGGCTGTGCGGTCGGCCCCCGCCCGGTGAACTACCGCGGCGAGACCGGGCTGCTGTTGTTCCAGAACCTACACCGGTATACGCTGTACCTCGCGCTGTTGCTGCTCCCGATCTTGTACTACGAGGCGGCCCTGAGCTACTCGTGGGGCGGCGAGCTCGGGATCGGCCTCGGCAGTGTGATCCTGACGATCAACTGCTTCCTGATCACCGGCTACACCTTGGGGTGTCACGCGTGGCGCCACCTGATCGGGGGCCGCCTCAACTGCTTCTCCTGCGACGGGATCAGCGAGGCTCGCCACGGGGCGTGGCGGTTCACCACCTGGCTGAACATCCGCCACATGCGCTTTGCCTGGATGTCCCTGTACTGGTTCCTGTTCACGGATGTCTTCATCCGCCTGATGTCCATGGGCTACCTGCCCGACATCAACACCTGGAACGGGATCTCCTGGATCGCGGACTTCCACTGATCTTGTCCTCGCCGCGCCCTGGAGCGCTCCGCGAGGATGATCCCACGCTCTCGACGTCACCGTCCACCGAGCCCGACCGGACAGGAAATGCCCACAGACATCTCAGAAATCGACACCATCACCCACGACGTCATCGTGTTGGGGGCTGGGGGGGCGGGGCTCCGTGCCGCCATCGAGTGCTCCCGCCAGGGCCTGGACTGTGGCGTGGTGTGCAAGTCCCTCCTGGGCAAGGCCCACACGGTCATGGCCGAGGGGGGCGCCGCCGCAGCCCTCGGCAACGCCGACAAGCGCGACAACTGGAAGTTCCACTTCCGAGACACGATGCGGGGGGCGAAGTTCCTCAACCAGTGGCGGATGGCTGAGCTCCACGCCAAGGAGGCCCCCGATCGGATCCGGGAGCTCGAGGCGTGGGGGGCGGTCTTCGATCGTACCAAGGAAGGCTTGATCAACCAGCGGAACTTCGGAGGGCACCGCTACCCCCGGCTGGCCCACGTCGGGGATCGCACGGGGCTCGAGCTGATCCGCACCCTGCAGGACAAGGGCGTGCACTCGGGGCTGTCGGTCCACATGGAGTGCACCGCCCTGGGGCTGCTCACCGATGGGGGTCGGGTCTCGGGGTTGGTCTGCTACTGGCGGGAGACCGGTCGGTTCGTCATCTTCCGGGCCAAGGCCATCATCTTCGCCACCGGAGGCTTCGGCAAGGCCTGGAGGATCACCTCCAACAGCTGGGAGTACACCGGCGACGGCCAGCGGATGGCCTACGACGTCGGCGCTGAGCTGATGGACATGGAGTTCACCCAGTTCCATCCCACCGGCATGGTGTGGCCGCCGTCGGTCGCCGGGATCCTGGTGACCGAGGGGGTCCGGGGCGAGGGGGGCGTGCTGCGCAATAGCGAGGGCAAGCGCTTCATGTTCGAGTACATCCCCGAGCGGTTCGCGCCGGAGACGGCCGACAGCGAGGAGGAAGCTCAGCGCTGGCTCGACGGCGACGACAGCTCCCGCAGGCCGCCCGAGCTGCTGACGCGCGACGTGGTGGCGAGGGCGATCTACAACGAGGTCAAGGAAGGTCGGGGCTCCAAGCACGGCGGGGCCTACCTCAACATCAGCCACCGGGGCGAGGCGTACATCAAAAAGAAGCTGCCCTCGATGTACCACCAGTTCAAGGAGCTAGCCGAGGTCGACATCACCAAGGAGCCGATGGAGGTCGGCCCGACGTTCCACTACGCGATGGGTGGGATCCGCGTCGATCATGACTCTCAGATGACCAACGTCCCCGGGCTGTTCGCCTGTGGGGAGTGTGCTGCGGGGCTGCACGGCGCGAACCGGCTGGGGGGCAACTCCCTGTCCGATCTGCTGGTGTTCGGTCGCCGGGCGGGCCTCGGAGCCAAGGAGTTCATCGACGCAAACCCCGATCTGCCGGCCCTCGACGAGGCCCAGGCCAACAAGATCCTCGACTGGGCTAAGGCCCCGCTGATGCGGGAGTCGGGGGAGAACCCCTACGTGCTCCACGACGAGCTGCGCGACGCGATGACCGCCCACGTCGGGATCTGGCGGGACGAAGAGGGCCTGGCCGCCGGCATCGAGGTGATCGAGCAGATGCGCGCCCGCGTCGCCAACGTCAAGGCCCATGGCTCCAGCCAGTACAACCCCAGCTGGTCCGAGGCCCTCGATCTCGACTCGCTGCTGCTGTGTGCCGAGGCGGTCGCCCGGGGAGCCAAGATGCGGCAGGAGAGCCGCGGCGCTCACTCCAGGGTCGACTTCCAGGGCGAGCGCGAGGAGTGGGGCAAGTACAACATCGTCATCAAGAAGGGCGACGATGGGCAGATGAGCATCGAGCGGGTCGATCGGGGCGAAGATCCGCCCCACCTGGCCAAGATCGCTCGGGCAACCCTCGAGCAGCTGGAGGCCGGTGATGTCTAGGCAGCGAACCCTGCGGGTGTGGCGGGGAGACGGGAGCTCCGGTCAGTTCGAGGAGTACACCTGCGATGTCGACGAGGGCATGGTGGTCCTCGATCTGATCCACCAGGTCCAGAAACACCACGCCCCGGATCTCGCGTGCCGCTGGAACTGCAAGGCCGGCAAGTGCGGCTCCTGCAGCATGGAGATCAACGGCAAGCCGAAGCTCTCCTGTATGACCCGGCTGTCCGACTACGAAGAGGGGGCGGTGATCCAAGTCCAGCCGCTCAAGACGTTCCCGATCATCAAGGATCTCGCCACGGACGTGAGCTGGAACTTCCGGCAGAACGAGCGGATCACCCCGTTCACCCCCCCCCAGCTCCCGGAGGACGGCGACTACCGCATGCAGCAGGTCGACGTCGATCGGGTCCAGGAGTTCCGGAAGTGCATCGAGTGCTTCCTGTGCCAGGACACCTGCCACATCCTGCGGGATCACGAGAAGAAGGAGGGCTTCGTCGGGCCCCGGTTCATGATCCGCGTGGCGCAGCTCGAGATGCACCCGCTGGACACCGTCGATCGGATCCCCGCGACCCGGGACGAGTACGGCTCGGGGATGTGCAACATCACCCGCTGCTGCACCGAGGTGTGTCCCGAGCACATCAACATCACCGACAACGGGATCATCCCGATGAAAGAGCGGGTGGTGGATCGATTCTACGATCCGGTCACGATCGTGCTGCGCAGGGTCTTTGGTTGGGGCAAGCGCGCCTAGTGGGGGCCACGGGCGCCCCCGACGAGCACCCTCCGCTGCACCGGGGGGGCACGCTGCCCTCCACAGCTGATCGGGGGGGCGACGAGCTCGCTCCGGCGACACCGTGAGGCATCGTCCCCTCCGGGTGATGCTCCGGGTCAGCCGGCCCACCGGGGTCGTGCTCTTTGGCTTGGCCGCGGGCATGCTGGTGTGTGCGCTGTCCGCCGTCGGGTTCGCCCTCGTCGGCTATGTGCGCCCCGGCATCGACGATCGTGCGATCGGGGCGATGTTCGCGTCCGCGGCGCTGACCGCGATCAGCGGCGCTGGGCTGTACTGGAGCGGCGCCCGCCTCGAGATCGCCGATCTCACCCGGCGGGACGCCTTCGTGCTCACGGCCGCGATCTGGCTCGCGGCCTCGCTGTTCGGGGCCCTGCCCTATGTGCTGGACGCGGGGATGCACCCCGCGGACGCGATCTTTGAGGCCGCCAGCGGCTTCACCACCACCGGCGCGACCGTCGTGGGGGAGATCCAGGCCACCCTGTCCCGACCGCTGCTGCTCTGGCGCTCCCTGACCCAGTGGCTGGGGGGCATGGGCATCGTCGTGCTGTTCGTGGCCTTCTTCCCCCGGGTGGGGGCCGGCGGAAAGAAGATGTTCGAGGCGGAGGTGCCGGGGCCGGTGGCCTCGGGCCTGGTGCCGAGGATCGGCGAGACGGCGATGTGGCTGTACGCGATGTACGTGACCCTCACCATGGTGGAGTGTGCGGCCCTGATCGGGTGTGGGATGCCGGTGTTCGAGGCGATCTGCCATGCGTTCACCACCGTCAGCACCGGCGGGTTCTCGACCCGGGACGCCTCAGCGGGGGCCTTCGACAGCGCCTCGATCGAGGTGACGCTCTCGCTGTTCATGCTGGCGGCGGGGGTGAACTTCGGCCTCTACTACGGCGTGCTCAGAGCCCGGAAGCCGTCTCTGTTCCTCCGCTCATCGGAGTTCAGGGCGTACGTGCTGCTGGTGCTGGCGAGCATCGCCATGTTCACCCTGATGAACCGCCAGCTGTACGTCGACGGGGAGCTGATCGCGGATCGGAGCTGGCCACAGAGCGTCCGCTATGCGCTGTTCACCACCGCGACCTTCATCACCTCCACCGGCTACGGCACCGAGGACTACATGCAGTTCGCGCCGCCGTCGCTGGCGCTGGTGCTGCTGCTGATGTTCGTCGGAGGGTGTGCGGGCTCCACCGCAGGGGGGATGAAGCTCAGCCGGATCATCCTGGTGTTGGAGACGCTGCGATCCCAGGTGCGGCGGGCGGTGCGTCCCAACGTGATCCAGGTGGTGCGCCTCGAGGGGCGGGCGGTGGAGCCACAGCTGCTGCTGGAGGTCAGCGCGTTCCTGTGCCTGTATGTCGCCTCGCTCGGCCTGGGGACCTGGCTGGTGGTGCTGTGGGAGGGCGTGCCGCTGGGCACTGGCTTTGGGGCCGTCCTGACCTGCATCTCCAACATGGGCCCCGCGCCGTTCCACGGAGGGGTCGACAACTTCGCGGTGTACGGTCCCCCCACGAAGCTGGCCTTCAGCTATGCGATGGTGCTGGGGCGCCTCGAGTTCATGGCCCTGCTGGCGCTGGTCGTGCCCGACGTCTGGGAGGCATGACGTCCGGGGGGCATGATAGGCGCGGGGGGCATGATAGGCGCGGGGGCTCGTGATCTGAGACCCGGGTGTCGGGTATCCTCTCGGGGGGGGATGGTTGCGGGCGATCCATACCTGTCGTCGCTGGGGGCTGTGGGTCCACCTCTGGGCCACGATCGGGGGCCTGTTGGGTGGGGTGGCCCGGGCAGCGCCCGAGGGCTCCACGGGCCACACCCCCCTCGGCAGGCCCGAGACGGGCGTCGTGCTGATCACGATCTCGGGTGTGTCCGCGGCGGAGCTGTCGGTGGACGGGGAGCCCGAGGGGAGCGTCCCCACCTATGTGAACGGCCTCGAGGCCGGTACCCACACCTTCACCCTCCAGGTCGGCGAGATCGAGCAGACGTTCTCGCGCCAGGTGCTGTTCGACGAGTCCAACATGGCGGTGGTCAAGCTGCTGTGGATCCCTCCGATCGGCCCGGCGTCGCTGGAGCGCCCCCTCTACCCGGACCCCTGGCCGGAGGTGCCCGAGGCGCAGGAGGCCGAAGCAGAGGAGCTCTTCCTGCTCGCGATGGCGTCGTACAAGGTCGGGCGATACCGCGAGGCGGGGCGATCGTTCGTGCGCTCCCTCGAGCTGGCCCCGAGCGGAAACGTCGCGTTCAACGCAGCGAGGGCCCACGAGGCCATGGGAGAGCACGAGCTCGCTCTGGGCTACTATGAGCTCGCGCTGCTCTGTGGGCTCCAGCACGAGCAGGCCCTCGAGCAGATCGCCGAGGGCCGGCATCGGCTGGAGGAGCGGGTGGAGACGCGCGCCTTTGGTGCGCTGGTGGTGACGGCCCCCACCCTCACGGGCTCCAAGCTGGAGATCGACGGAGAGCTGGTCGGCAGGCTGCCGGTCGAGATCCCAAAGATCGTGGCGGGGCCCCACCTGTTCCTTGTCCACTCCCCCCGGGGGGACCTGCTGATGCCCAGGGTGATCGTGCACCGGGGCGGCACGCCCACCGCGCTGAGGTTGTAGCCATCGGTCTCTGCTGACTCAGCGCCGTCGGTGGGCCGAGCCCACCGGATCGGGCAGGGTGAGAGAGAAGGTGCGGGACGGCCCGTCGCACGACAACACACACTGATCGAGGAAGTTCCAGCCGATCAGGGCCACCACCCGGGAGCCCCGGGCGGCCTGGATCAGCCCCGGGATCTCGAGCAGCTCGAGCTCCCAGAGCCTGGGATCGTCCGCCAGGCTCAGGGTGGCGGTGCGCAGCGGCGCGATCGGACGGTCCGGGCCCAGGGCTGAGATCGCCGACCACTGGGCTGCACCGTGGGTGGGCAGCGCCAGCCCGAGCGCCACCTCCCGATCGATCGCGGACAGGCTCGCGCCGGTGTCGAGCACCGCCAGGCCCCGGGTCTTGGCGCCACCGCTCGCCCGGACGGTCACGCTCAGGACGGGACCGCAGGCGGGATGGAGCAGGCCACGGAGGGGCGAGGATCTGTGCTTCACCTCCTTGAACGTAGCGGAAGATCAGGGCGCAGGGAGCGCATCGGCGCTCACCGGCCAGGACAGCCGGGCGCCGCAGGGGGGCCGCAGGCAGCCGCAGGGCGGTGGCGCACGCCTGGGAGCAGGCCCCTGTGGTGGCACCGTCGGTGCCTGGCTCAGGGGCTCAGGGCTGTGTAGTGGGTCGGGGCTTTGAGCCTTGGGGTCGCCGTTGGCGCGTGCCCGGATCACCTCTAGCTCACGAGCCGCCGGGGCACTGCGCCGTCTCGCACCAGGGCGATCGCTTCGCGGACGCGGCGGGCGGTGGTGCGCTCCTGCCGGGGGGAGGCAAGGAACCGCACCAGGGCCGCGATCGGGCGCAGATCACCGAGCTGTCGAGCGTCCGCGAAGGCGACGGGTAGCTGCTTGATCAGGTGACCCGCGTAGAGCGGCCGGGTCACGGGATCGTCGAGGATCAGCTCGAGCAGGGGCGCCCACAGCGCGTCGGGCTCGGCTCCTAGGGTGGCGGCCACCGCGGACTCTGGATCGCCGGCGATGATCGCGGCGATCACCGCCTCGGGTCCACCGGGCCGGGGGGCAGGCAGGGTGCGCTCGTCCTCAGGCAGATCCAGGGGTCGGGTCATCGCGACCATCCGGGTCGCCTGGAGCACCAGCCGCACCAGATCGGGGTGATCCAGGGCCTCCAGCGCACGCTGGACCGCGTGGCAGAAGGTCTGGACGTGGGTGACCGCCAACCAAGTATCCTGGACCTGCGGATCGAGATCGTGGCGTGGATCGAAGCGGAGGAGCCGCCGTGCCGCAGCGTCCGACAGGATCCGGGCCAGGGAGCTGGGTCCCACCCCGGCGTCGAGCCGGGCCAGGACTGCGTCGAGGGCTACGCGGCTGCCTCCGTCGAGGAGGGCCGCGATCAACGCCTCAGGATCGGGCACCTCTGCGTCCTGGGCCCCCCAGGCCCCGAGCCTGGGGGCCACCTCCTCGACCCGGCGGCGCCAGCCCCGCCAGGCCGGAAGCGTGTCTTCCCGGGTCCCCCAGGTGATCCCCCGCAGCAGGCCACAGAGGATGTCGGTGACCTGCTCGGGCGTGGCGTGCTCTAGCAGCCCCCCCACCTTGGTGGCGTAGATCAGGGCGTGGCCGTAGTCGAGGAAGTGATCTGAGGCCAGCAACAGGAAGGTGGCCTCCAGCACTGAGCGATCCCAGCCCGCCGCCAGCGCGCCCCGCAGCAGGCCCTCGGCGATCTCGAGCTCCTCGGCCTCGACCCGGGCCCGGATCCGGGCGGCGAAGGTGTCCGGGTCTCCGGGATCGAGGCGGTGGGCCGGGGGGTGGGGCGCTCTGCGGGCCGATCGTCGGGCGGCGATCTCGAAGGCGATCACCAGCGGGCCTGCAGCGGCCAGCCCCTCGCTGATCAGGTGTGGAGCGTCCGCGGCCACCGCCAGGGTGTGGCTGGAGCCATAGGGGGCCCGGGCCCCGTCGAAGGCAGCGGCGGCGGCCGCCAGGGCTCCGGGCGCGATCCCCAGCGCCAGCAGGCGGACGACCTCCCGGGCGATCTGGCCGATCCGATCCTCGAGCAGCGCGGTGTCCAGGCTCTCCCAGCGTCGGGCCAGCTCAGCCGCTGGATCGGGGGGGGTGACGTCCAGCTGGACCACCTTGTCCACCAGCCGCACCGGCCAGGTGCGCACACGCTCGTCCCCAAGCAGGCACGCACCCGAGCGGAGATCGAACTTGTAGTTGTGAAAGCAGCAGGTCAACACCTCGCCGCGGAGCTGCCCCTGGCACAGCGGGTAGCCCTCGTGGGGGCAGCGATCGTCGATCGCTCTTAGCTGGCCGTCTCCGAGGTGGAACACCGCGATCCGATCAACCCCGTGTCGGACCAATCGGGCCTGGCCGGGAGGTAGATCTTCTAGGCAAAAGGCGGATAACCACTGTGATGACATCGGTCCCTCCAGGTGCGTCCTGGATGCTCCGCTTCGGGGGTTGGATCCACCGCGGTGTCGCTGCGGCGACGAATGGATGACAGGGCAACACCCCCAGCGCCTGGAGCCCGCGCAGGGCGGCTGCGCTGGCGCCTGGAGCCAGCGGAGGTAGGCCCGCCTTTCTCCGGTGGGATCCGGGGGCTCCAGATCGCCTCAAGGAGCCGGGGGAACATCCGATGGAGCTGTTGGGAGGCTGGACATGCCCGTGCTCGACACACCCGCCGTCCAGAAGCTCGAGGGGGTCCTCGTGGTGGACGCCGACGCGCTGGACAGCGCTGCGCTCCAGCCGTTGCTGGAGGGATCCGGCAAGACCCTCGTCCTGCGTGGATCCGAGCGGGGGATCCGGGCCCGGGTGGCGGATCTTGGAGCGAGCCCTCGCCTGGTCCCGCTGCCTCCGTCGGTCCCCGACGCCAGCGCAGGTGCGGTGGTCTCGGCCCTGGTGGACTGCCACCAGCGCTTGGTGAGCAGCCTGGAGATCCAGGGGCGGATGGAGCTAGAGCTGCGCCACACCCAGAAGATGGACGCAGTGGGGCAGCTGGCCTCAGGGATCGCCCACGAGATCAACACGCCGATCCAGTTCGTCGGAGACAGCGTCTTCTTCCTCCAGGGGGCCTTCGAGGATCTGGTGGCTCTGCTGGAGCTGATGCGCTCGCTGGTGGGGGAGGAGCAGGTGGTCAGCGACTTTATGGAGGAGATCGATCTGACGTTCTTGCTGGAGGAGATCCCGCGGGCGTTCGAGCGCACCCGGGGGGGCTGCGATCGGGTGTCGACCATCGTGCGGGCCATGCGGCACTTTGCCCGGGCCGACGCGGTGGATGCGGCCCCTGCGGACCTGGTCGGGGCCCTGAAGAGCACGGTGGTCGTGGCCAGCAACGAGGTGAAGTTCGTGGCTGACGTCGAGCTGGATCTCGAGCCCCTGCCGCTGGTGACCTGTCGGCTGGGGGATCTGAACCAGGTGTTCCTCAACCTGCTGGTCAACGCAGCCCACGCCATCGCCGACGCCGATCGGGGGCGGGGGACGATCCGGGTGTCCACCCGCGCGCTGGGGGAGCACGTCGAGATCCGGATCTCGGACACCGGCTGTGGGATCCCCGACGCGATCCAGTCCCGGATCTTCGAGCCGTTCTTCACCACGAAGGCCATCGGGCGTGGCACCGGGCAGGGGCTGGCGATCTCTCACGCGATCGTGGTGGAGCGTCACGGCGGTGAGCTGCGCTTCGAGACATCCCAGGGCGAGGGCACGACCTTCATCGTGCGCCTGCCGGTGCAGCCCCGGAGGAGTGCGTGAGCCTCCGGGTGTTGTTCATCAACGACGACGAGTCCGTCCTCGCGGGGCTACGGGCGTCGCTGCGGCGCCATCGACGGCGCTGGGTGATGCACTTCCTCGGGGGCCTGGAGGCCGAGCAGCGTGTCGAGGTCGATCAATACGACGTCGTGGTCGTGGACGTGGTCCTGCGGGAGCGGGACGGACTGTCTCTGCTGAAGCGGATCGCCGAGGTCCAGCCGGGGGCGGTGCGGGTGGTGCTGTCCGGCAACGTCGATCCCCAGGGTGCGATGCGGGCGATCCCGTTCGCCCACCAGTACCTGAGCATGCCCTGTGAGCCCATGGAGCTCATCGGCCGGATCGAGCGCTCTGAGTCTCTGCGCTCCTTGCTGAGCGAGGAGCGGATCCAGGTGTTGGGGGCGATGCGGGATCTGCCGACGCCGTCGCGCCTGTACTGGCAGCTCAGGGACGCCTTGTTGGATCCGGACATCGAGATCAGCGAGGTCGCTGAGCTGGTCGAGCGGGATCCGGCGATGTCGGCGAAGATCCTGCAGCTGGTCAACTCCGCCTTCTTCTCCCGGGTGCGGCGGATCACCAACGTACGGGACGCGGTGTCGTTCCTTGGGCTGTCGCTGCTGCAGGGGCTGGTGCTGCAGATCGGGCTGTTTGGTGCGATGGAGGATCGCCTGAGCGGGATGTCGCTGGAGGAGGCGTCTCAGCACGGTCTCACCGTCGCCACCGCAGCCCGTCGGATCGCGGATCGCGACTGTGCGGACGCAGCGTTCACCTCGGGGCTGCTGCACGACGTCGGCAAGCTGCTCCTCGCGGTCCAGTTCGGCGCCCGCTACGCGGAGATCATGGCGACGGCGCGGCGCTGTGGGGAGTCGCTGATGGCGCTGGAGCAGTCACGGCTCGGGGTCACCCACCCCGAGGCCGGGGCCTACCTGCTCGGGGTCTGGGGGCTGCCCGACGTGGTGGTCGAGGGGGTCGCGTGGCACCACGAGCCACGACGGATCCCACACACTCAGGTGGACGCGGTGGTGGCGGTCCACCTGGCGGACGCCATCGTGGCGGTCCAGCCGGTCGACGAGCGGTTGGTGCTCGAGCTTGGGCTCGAGCGATCGGTGAAGAAGTGGCGGGGACAGTTCGAGGAGGCAGCGTGAGCAACCGAACGCTCGGGGAGGTCTCCCGACGGCCCCGGATCCTGTGCGTGGACGATGAACACAACGTGCTCGAGGGCCTGGTGGCGTTCCTGCGTCGCCGCTTCCGGGTGCTCACCGCCTCCGATGGAGCAGCCGGGCTGCTGTTGATCGCGGAGAAGGGTCCCTTCGAGGTCGTGCTCAGCGACATGCAGATGCCGGACATGGACGGCGCGACCTTCCTCTCGGAGGTCCGGCGGTCCGCCCCGGACACCACCCGCCTGCTGCTCACCGGGCATGCCGCGGTCCCCGCTGCGGTCAAGGCGGTCAACGAGGGCGGGATCTTCCGCTTCCTGACGAAGCCCTGTCCTCCCTCCCAGCTGCTGGAGGCGGTGGAGGAGGGGTGCCGCCAGTACCAGCTGCGGATCGCCGAGCGGCAGCTGCTGGAGCAGACCCTGAAGGGGGCCGTCTCCGTCCTATCCGAGGTGATGGCGCTGGCGTCCCCGGTGGCCTTCGGTCGGGCCAACCGGATCCAGCGCACCGTGCGCTGGGTGGTCCGGGAGATGGGGCTTGAGCACCCCTGGCGCTACGAGCTCGCGGCCATGCTGTCGCAGATCGGGCTGGTCGGGGTGGAGGAGTCGGTCCTGGTCCGGGCCGCCCAGGGGCTGGAGCTGGACGCCGAAGAGCGCAGAGACATCGAGGAGCACCCGGAGATCGCGAGGCGCCTGCTGGCACGGATCCCCCGCCTCGAGTCGGTGTCGCGGATGATCGCCAACCAGACACGGGACACCTCCCCTGTGGCGTCTCAGCGGGCGCTGAAGCGCAACGACGCCGAGGCCCTCGGTGGACACATCCTGCGGGCGGCCCTGGATCTCGATCAGCAGCTGGTCGCGGGCGAAGAGCCGATGATCGCGCTGCGGAACCTGCGCAGGGTGCGCAACGTGTACAACCCAGCGGTGCTCGAGGCGATGCAGAGCGTGTACCGGGAGCGCTCCCGGCCGACGGAGATGGTCACGATCGACGAGCTGATGTCCGGGATGATCCTGCTCGAGCCGATCCGCACGATCGGTGGGGTGGTGGTGGTGCCGCAGGGGTACGAGATCTCGGCCCCGATCAAGGCGAGGCTGATGCGCTTTGCAAAGGGGCGCGGGGTCAAGGAGCCCATCCACGTCCAGATGCCCGCCCTCGGCGACGGAGAGGAGCTAGCGACCGCCGAGCAGCTCGTCGCGATGGGGTAGCGAGTTACCCACCCGGATGCCGACAGCGTTCATCACCGGGTGCGCCTCTGGCTTCGGCCACCTCCTCGCTGCCCGCCTCCTCGAGCTGGGGTGGAGGGTCGTCGCCACCGATCCCTCCACCGAGGGCTGGCCCGCCGCCCTGGGGGCTCCCCACACAGCGCTGCAGATCCATGCGGTGGACGTGCGCGACGAGGCGTCCATCGCCGCCGCCGCCGCCGCCGCCGGCGAGGTGGATCTGCTGGTCAATAACGGAGGCTACGCCCTGTTCGCGACTCAGGAGGAGGTCGATCCAGAGGCGGTGCGGGATCTGTTCGACGTCAACGTGTTGGGGGTGATCCGGGTCACCCAGGCGCTGCTGCCCGCCCTGCGCCGCACCCGTGGGGTGGTGGTGCAGCTGTCGAGCGTGGCGGGGCGCACCGCGTTCCCTGAGTCCGGGCTCTATGCTGCGACCAAGCACGCGGTGGAGGCCTTGTCTGAGGCCTTGTTCCAGGAGGTGTGCACCTTCGGGATCCGGGTCCGGCTCGTCGAGCCGGGCTCGTTCGAGACCCAGTTCCTCGCCACCGCCGCTGCGGTCAGCCCCGATCCAGGCCCTGACTCGCCCTATGCCCACCTGCGCAGGATCTGGGCCGCCCGCAAGGACGAGGTGCTGGAGCCTCCCCAGGATCCCGCCCGGGTGGTGGACGCGATCGTGGCGAGCCTCGCCGATCCCCTCCCGTTCCAGCGGGTGGTGGTCGGCCCCGACTCAGAACGGATCCTCTCCCTAAGGGAGGCGCTGGGGCCCGACGCGTGGGCGAGGCTGGGGGCCGTCCGGAATGGGCTCACCGGGGTCGAGGCGGGGCCGGGCGACGTGCTCGATCCAGAGGCCGTCCTCCGCCTCCAGCCTGGAGATCCCCGTCTGGAGCCGACCCTCCAGGCGCTGCGCTGGGGGCACCTGGCCCACTGGAGCGACAGCGCGCTCGGGCGCCGGGCGCTGGCCCACCTCAGTCCAGGGCCCGTCGGCGGGGACGCAGGGACAGCTGACTGAGGATCCGCACCAGCGCCGCCAGTGGCCCGGCGTTGCCCCGGCGGTGGGGCAGGAGCCTGGGCTCGTCGGGATCGAGGAATGAGACGTGGGGCCAGTCGGGGTGGCTGCGGGGGGGCTGGACCGAGCGATCGCGTCGGGCCAGCGCCACGCTCCGCGCTCCAAAGTCCGCCAGCGTGCGTGCATCGACGGCAGGCGCGAGCGCCTCCAGGGCCTCGACGACCTCCGCTGCGCTCGGGCGCTGAGCTGGACTCAGGGCACACATCTGCGCCAGCAGGCGCCGCAGCGCGCCCAGGGCGTCGGCGGACAGCCCCTCCACCTCGAGCAGCCCTAGCTGACGCACCAGCTCTGGATCGTGGCGCTCGAGGCTCCGGGGCAGCAGCAGGGTCCGGTCCGCCAGCAGGCGCACGGTGGTGATCCCCAGCGCATAGACGTCGACCGAGGGCAGGGGGGGGCCCCCGCTGTTCTGCTCGGGCGCCATGAAGCCCAGCGATCCCAACACCAGAGCCAGGGTCTGAGTCTCCCGGCCCTCGAACTCAGCGTGGGCCAACCCGAAGTCGACGAGCTTGATCGTGCCGTCGGTGGACAGCAGCAGGTTGGACGGCTTGACGTCGCGGTGCACCACCTTGAGGCTGCGCCACGCGACATCCAGCGCCGAGGCCACCGATCGGATCGAGGCCAGCACGATCGCTGCGGGCAGGCCCGCTCGGTGGTGGTGCAGCACCGTGCCCAGATCCACCCCATCGACGTGCTCCATCACCACCACCGGCCGCCCCTGGTGCTGCTCCAGCGCCTCGACCCGCACGATGTTGGGGTGGGACAGCCGCGTCAGCAGCCGCGCCTCGTCCCGGGTGCGGGCGAGCACGTCGGGGTGGGTCAGCAGCTCGGGGTGCAGGACCTTGAGCACGACCTTGCGCTCTGTGCCGATGGGCTGGGCGACACAGACGGTGCCGTACGCGCCTGTTCCAAGGATCTCGAGGACTTGGTAGCCGGATGTTCGAGGCACACACCCTCCCGGGTGGACAGCGTACGCAACAGGCGAGCCGATCGCTGGATCCCGTCTGGTGCCTTCGCTTGGGCGTTGGCTTCGGAACAACCGAACGATCCACATGTCAACGATCTGTCAGGACCCCGTGCGGCGCAGCCCTCTCGAGAGGGTGAGCCGATCGTTGGCCAGGAGTGTGGCGCAACCCGACACCCTGTCCATAGTCCGGACATTGCTTGCTCATTATTTCAGTCTATAACCAGATTATTCCGATATCCGGGGGTTTGGTGTGGTCGGGTTGTGGTTAGCGATCGTCGGTTGTGGAACACAAGAGATACCGCCTGGAGAGCTCCATGGGGCTCTGCTCTCTCCCACCGAGCGCCTGATCCGGATCTCGATCACGCTGCGGGGTCGTCTGCCAAGCGCCACCGAGCTTGAGGCCGTCCGCGAGGATCCCTCGAGCCTCAGCGCGCAGGTCGACGCGTACCTGGCCTCCGAGGACTTCGGGGCGGTGATCCGGGACATGCACGCCGAGCTGTTGCTGACACGCACCGACATCGGCGATCCACTGCCCCTGTACGGCCCACTGGATCAGATGACCACCGACGAGGTGTACGCAGGGATCAGCGAGGAGCCCCTGCGGCTGGTCGAGCACGTGGTGGTCCACGATCGGCCCTACACCGAGGTGCTCACCGCCGACTACATGCTGGCCAACCCCGCGCTGGCCGTGATCTACGGGCTCGAGCACGATCCGGCTGGTCCCGAGTGGCAGGTCTCCCACTACGAGGACGGGCGCCCCCACGCGGGCCTGTTGACCTCCTCGGAGCTCCTCCGGCGCCACGAGTCCGCGGGCAGCAACTTCCACCGGGGGCGCGCTAACTTCTTCTCCAGCGCGCTGCTGTGCGAGGCCTTCGACACGCGGGAGATCCTCGTCGACGGAGGGATCGATCTGACGGACGAGGAGGCGGTGGCCCACGCGGTGCAGCAAGACCCCAACTGCATCGGCTGCCACCAGCCGATGGATCCCCTCGCGGCGACCTTCTTCGGCTTCAAGCAGCTGCTGCGGGGGCAGACGATCCGTCGCTCCTATGCTGCGGGGTGCCGCTGGGATCCCCGGGTCGAGGCCTCGCCTGAGCTGGAGCAGTACAGCCTCGGGGACAACTGCTACCCCCTGCGCCTGTACAACGCAGGCAACGAGCTGGACTGGGTGGAGCTGGGGCTGCGGGCGCCCGCCTACTTTGGCCGGCCCGTCGAGGATCTGCCCGGGCTCGCCCGGGCGATGGCCGACGATCCCCGCTTCGCCCAGTGCACCGCACGCAGGTTCTATAGCTACTTCGCTCAGATCGGGCGGGACGACGTCCCGCTGGAGCTGGCGAGCGAGCTCCAGGAGATCTTCGTGTCCTCTGGGTTCGACGCCAAGGAGCTGACCCGGGCGATCGTGACCTCGGACGCGTTCCTGGCGCGGGAGCCCCTCGCGCAGGGGGACGCGCCGATCCTGCTCGTCCGGCCCGAGAGCTATGCCAGGATCATCGAAGATCTGACAGGGTTCTCCTGGATCGCGCTCCCGGAGGGCTGCACCGACGAGGAGTGCTGGAGCCAGGTCGATCTAGGGATCTCGGATCGGTACGGCTTCCGGAGCATGGCGGGGGGGATCGACGGGCTGGAGATCGTCCGCCCGACCCACACCAACGCGCCGGTGCGGTTCCTGGTACACCAGCGCTTCGCGCAGGAGGCGGCGGGGTTCGTGGTGGCCTCAGATCTTCAGCTCCCGAGGGCACAGCGCCACCTGCTGGATCGGATCGAGGGCCCGGAGACCGACGAGGCGACCGTGCGCAGCCAGCTTGTCTCCCTGCACAAAGCCGTCCTGTCGATGTCGCTCGAGCCCGATCACCTCGAGATCGACGAGACCTGGGAGGTGTGGTCTGTTGTGGCCGCGGCCTCCGGCCCCGAGGAGGCCTGGAAGCTCATCATCTCCCTGCTGCTGCAGGATCCCCGCCTCACCCACTACTAGCTGGAGCGCTCCATGCTGAGTCGACGTGAATTCTTGAGGAGCGCAGCGGTCGCAGGGGCCCTGCTGCCGACCATGGCTCGTGCGGCGGCCTCTGGCGATCGCAAGCTCGTGCTGTTGTTCGCCAACGGTGGCTGGGACTCCACCCTGTGTATGGATCCCCGCCTGAACCACCCCTCGATCGATGGAGCCGAGCTCCACGAAGATCCAAACAACCCTGACGATCGTGAGTACCTGCGCACGTTCGGCGACAACCTGGAGATCGTGTGCAACGATCTCAAGCGTCCGTCGGTGAGCCGGTACTTCGAGCGCTGGGGCCACGAGACCGCCGTCCTCAACGGGATCTGGCTCGGGTCCATCGCCCACCCCAGCTGCCGGGGACGGGTGCTCACCGGCACCAACTCGATGCTCGCGCCGGATCTGGCGTCGATCCATGGAGACGCGCTGATCGGCGACAAGCCCCTGGGCACGATCGACATGGCGGGCATGGCGATGCCCGGTCCGCTGGCGGCCTCGGCGGGCCGCACCGGGACGGCGAACCAGCTCAAGACCCTGCTGGATGACGACGTGGTGTTGCCGTCGCCGGGCGCGCCCTACCCGCTGTTCGTGCCCGCTGAGACCGATCGCGTCGCCGTGGGCCGCCTGCTCGAGCAGCGGGCGCGCCGGCTGGCCACCCTCCGGGGTGGCACCCAGGCCAACGACGAGCGTCTCGATGACTACTTCCTGAGCATGGAGCGCGCCGAGCGCTTCCGCGCTCAGAGCGACGGCCTGCTCGACGGGCTCCAGCTGGGCAAGATCGCCTCGCTGCCCACCATGGCCGAGACGGCGGTGGACATGCTGGAGCACGAGCTGTGTCAGTCGGTGTTCCTCGACACGAACCGGGCCTGGGACGATCACGCCGCCCTCGTCAGCCAGCACGAGAGCTATGAGGCCACGTTCGCTGCGCTCACCTACCTGATCGATCTGCTGTCCGAGCGTGGACTGCTGTCTCAGACCACGGTGCTGGTGCTGTCGGAGATGACCCGCACCCCGAAGATCAACGCCGAGCTGGGCAAGGATCACTGGCCCCACGCCAGCGCCATCGTGATCGGCGCGGGGGTGCGGGGGGGGCACACCTACGGCGCTACCAACGATCTGATGGAGTCGGTCCCCATGGATCTCGCCACCGGGGATCCAACCGAGCTGGGCACCATGCTCCGCTACGAGAACTTCGGTGCGAGTGTGCTGTCGCTCCTCGGCGGGGATCATGAGCGCTGGTTCCCTGGGATCACCCCGTTCACCGGCTGGGTGCGTTGATGGTGCTCACCTCCCTGCTCGTGGCCCTCGCCGGGTGCGGCGCCCCTGGCCCTGGCCCTGCCCCTGCCCCTGCTCCGCCCGCGGACTGCTCGCAAGATGCCTCCCTCGACTGGGACTCGGTCGGTCGGCCCCTGCTGACCACCTGGTGCACCCCGTGCCACAGCTCGTCGCTGTCGGAGACCGCGCGCTCCGGAGCCCCCGAGGGGCTGGACCTCGACACCTACGCGTCGGTGGTGCAGTGGTCCGAGCAGATCTTGGCCTCCGCGGGCACCTCCGATCGGATGCCCCCCGCCGGGGGGATGTCTGACACAGAGCGCAGGCTCCTCTCAGACTGGATCACCTGCGGCCTGCCCGGGGGGGGCCCCGAGCCCGCCGAGCCCTGCGCCACCCTGGCCCCAGCGCCCGGGGATCACCCCTTGGATGCGTCCCTGTGCAGGGACTACAACGCGCTGTCGGGGGATCTCGTCGTCGAGGGCGACGCGAGCGCCCTGTCGTGCCTGTGCTCGGTCGAGGGCGAGCTCGAGCTGTCGAGCGCCGGGGGCTCGGTGCACCTGCCGCTGCTCTCTGCGGTGGGGGGCTCGGTCCGGCTGCAGGGGAGCTCGATCACCACGCTCGATCTCCCCGAGCTGCGCACCGTGGGGGGCTCGCTGATCGTGGTGGACAACCCGAGCCTCGAGCGGCTGAGCCTCGATCACCTCCGGGAGCTCGGGGCGCTGACGGTGACCGACAACGAGCGGCTGCAGCGACTCGATCTCTCCTCGGTGCATCGGATCCACAAGGGTGGGCTGCTGATCGAGCGCAACGACCAGATCGAGGTGATCGATCTGGCCCGCCTGTCCCACCTCGAGGGCGATCTGGTGATCGCGCTGCACCCGAGGCTGGAGCAGCTCAACAACCTGGACGCCATCGAGTACATCGGTGGCCACCTGGAGATCCGCGACAACGCCATGTCGTGGATGGGGGAGATGCCCAGGCTCGAGTCGCTCGGGGGGAACCTGGTGCTCTCGGGGAACAGCGGGCTGGGGGTGTGGGTCGCCCTCGGAGACACCACGACGATCGGCGGAGGCGTACAGATCTCCGGGAACCCCGAGCTGGAGATCCTGTCCATCGGTCGGTCCCTGCAGACCGTCGGGGGTCGGCTCGAGATCGTCGACAACGCCTCCCTGAGCGAGATCGATCCACTGCCCGCCCTCACCCGGATCGACGACGTGCTGGAGATCCGCGGCAACCCGAGCCTCGTCGCGCTGCCGGGCTTTGCGTCGCTGGGCCGCGCCGGGGGGGTGATCATCGAGGATCTACCCAGTCTGGAGTCCATGGGCCCGTTTGACGTCGTCCAGGGGATCACGGGGGAGGTGCGCTTCGTGGACCTGCCGCTGCTGTCGACCATCGCGCCGTTTCCGGTGGTCGACGTCTCGGGGGGAGTGCACGTGCTCCGCACCGGCACCGACGATCTGTACGCGCTGTCAAGGCTGCAGTCCGCAGGATCGCTGACGGTGGACGACAACCCCCGGCTGGTGCGCCTGGTGGGCCTGGCCGCGCTCGAGCAGACCGCGGGCGAGCTCGCGCTGACGAACAACCCCTCGCTCAGGCAGATCAGCGCGCTGGTGGGGGTGAGCGCCGTGGGAGGCGATCTGCGGATCGCAGACAACCCCTCCCTGCCCCGGACGCAGGTCGATCTGGTGACCACGGCGATAGGCTCCGGGGTGGCTGGAGCGGTGGACGTCCATGACAACGGCCCCTGAGGGGATGATGGTGGCACGGCTCGTGTGGCTCGGGGTCCTGCTTGGAGCTGGGTGCAAGGAACCTCCCCCTTCCTCGATCCAGGAGACGTCGGAGCCTCCGGTGGAGGCGATGGCGAGCTGTGCCCGCACCGACAACCCCCTGAGGATCACCTGCAGCGTGGTGCTGCCCGAGCCCGGGCCGGTGACCCTGGCGCTGCAGGCTCCGGCCGGCGAGACGCGCCGGTTTGTGAGCGGGGTGAGCGCGCTCGAGCACGAGGTCTTGGGCTGGGGGCTCAAGCCGAGCACGACCTACACCTGGTCGGTCGCCGGGATCGAGGGCAGCCTCCAGACCGGCGCGCTGCCCGCCGATCTGGAGGCCACTGAGATCGAGGTCTCGGGGCAGCCCGAGGGGTTCGACGCGGTCCTGCAGACCCTGTTCTGTGAGGGGGACGACGAGCTCGTCGGGTACTTCGCGATGATCGACGGCGACGGCGACATCGTCTGGTTCGAGACCAACCCGCTGCCCTACGCCAACAGCTTCGGCTACGAGTGGTCCGCGGCCGATCACAGCCTGCTGAGCACCAACGGGGCGGTGTTCGTCGAGCTCGGGATCTCGGGCGAGGAGCTGCTGCGGCTGGAGCGCGGGATCGATTTCGAGCACAAACTCCACCACGATGTGGCACGGTGGGGCCCCTACACTTACCTGCTGCAGGAGCATCCGGTGGGATCCCTGAGCGTGGACGGGGTCTATGTGTTCGAGGGGGAGACGCTGTTGGGCACGATCGATCTCGAGGACCACTTCACGATCGGGGGTGACGGGCATAACGGAGACTGGGCCCACGCCAACGGCCTGAACGCCACCGACTCCGGCGAGCTGGTGATGTCGCTGCTCGTCTTCGACAGCGTGCTGGGGATCGATGGAGATCCGGCCTCGCCCGGGTTCCTCGGGCTGAGCTGGGTGGCCTCGGGCAGCCCGGCGGGTCTCTCCGACGCAGACTACCGGCCGCCCCCGGGCGCTGAGCAGGGGTTCTCGGGTCAGCACAACGCCAGCCGCCGCGGCGACGAGCTGTGGGTGTTCGACAACACCGGCGACGGAGCCCGCTCCCGCGCCCTGCGGATGCGGATGGATCATGCCGCCGGCGAGCTCCCGCTGGACGCTGCGTGGTACCTGCCGAGGCGCTGCAACATCCACGGTGGCGCGATCCCCATCGAGGGCGGCGTGCTCGCGAGCTGTGCGACCACCGGCGACGTGTTCGCGTTCGCCGAGGGCTCCGACGAGCCCCAGTGGTGGATGCGGGCAGACTGCGGCGGCGACACCGGCTCGGCGATCAGCATCACCCGGGGGATCCCAGTCTCGTTCCCCCGGATCCCCTGAGGAGATCCACATGCATCTGCGTTGGTCCGTGCTGGTGCTCGTCCTGGGCTGCACCGATCCCGCGGGCTCCACAAGCTCCGACGAGCCCCTGCCCACGCTGATCCACAGCGACGCCAGCACGCCCCCGGCCTCGGCCTCGGTGTGGATCGACGTGGATATGGGGACCTGGTTCGGCTGTGGGATCCGCCCCGGCGGCTCCGTCGAGTGCTGGGGGCTCGACGACTCGGGGCAGACCTCGGCTCCCGAGGGCGTCTTCCTCGAGCTCAGCTCGGGCTCGGGCCACACGTGCGGGGTGCGGGAGGATCTGGAGGTGGTGTGCTGGGGGATGAGCACCGAGCACCGGCTGGCGGTCCCCGATCACGCCATGGCCCACGTCGGGGTGGGGGGCCACCACAGCTGTGGGATCGAGACCCAGCAGCAGCGGGTGGCCTGCTGGGGGCGCGATCAGTACGGTCGCACGCATGCCCCCCAGGACTCGGGCTTCCTCCAGGTCTCAGCCGGAGGGGAGTTCACCTGTGGGATCCGGCTCGATCAGACGCTGGCCTGCTGGGGGGATCCACGCTACGGCGTGACCGAGCCCCCGCCCGGGAGCTTTTCGAAGGTCAGCTCGGGCAAGGAGCATGCCTGCGCCCTGCGCAGCGACGGGGCCGTGCTTTGCTGGGGCCACGACACCTCCGGGGAGGTCGTCGACGCCCCTACGGGGCTGGGCTTCCTCGACGTGGGCGCGGCCCAAGAGCACTCCTGTGCGCTGACCGCAGGGGGGGAGATCGAGTGCTGGGGGAGCGCTGAGGATGGGGTCCTCGAGGCGCCCCCGGGGCCCTTCTCTGGGGTCCGGATCGCCCGCTACACCAGCTGCGGGCTTCGTCCCGACGGGCAGCTCGTCTGTTGGGGGGACGACAGCGAGGGCCAGGCCTCTCCCCCCTAGCCCCTCTGGGGCCTCGCCTGCAGCCCCCTGCAGCCCCCTGCGGCCCCTGCAGCCCCCGAGTGCGTCCCGGGCGCCCCCCTGGCTACTCGGTGCTCGGCTCCGACAGCTCACCGCCGCTGGCCAGGCTCAGGGAGACTGCACCGATGATCGCTGGATCGACCCGCTCCTTGATCTCAGCCAGCGCCCTGCGGGCGGCGGCCCGGGCGGGGCCAGCTCGAGCCGCCGCCCGCAGCGCTGCAGCCACCCGGGGGCTGCCCACGGATCCGAGCACGATCGCAGCACGCTCGGCCAACTCGGGATCTCCGAGGGCTGCGATCAGGGTGTCCTCCACCCGGACCTGGAGCTCAGGCTCGAGCTCTCCTTCGGAGAGGGTGAGGGCTGCCTCGAGGCGCCAGGTCCGGCTGCCAGTGCGCACCAGCTGCTCCAGGATCGGGCGCCCGGCGGGCCCCAGGGCGCTCGCGGCGGCCAGCCGGACCGCGGGATCGAGATCTCCGGTGGCCTCGGTCAGCAGCTCGGGGCTCGCCAGGCCCCGCTCGATCAGCAGGCGCAGGGCGTGGAGCCTCACCCCGGGGGCTCGATCGTCGCGGAGCCGCTGGGCCAGCCCCTCCGCCACCTCCTGCCTCAGGCCAGCCTCGAGGGCCACCTGGGCCGCCACCATCGCCTCGGACAGCTCGATCAGGTCGACGCTGGTCACGCCCGAGGCAGGGAGCTCCGCCACCCAGCCACCGCTGCGGAAGGCCGCTCTGTGCCGCAGGGCCACGACGATGGCGTCGCGTGCCGCCTGGCTCAGCAGGGCGATCCCCTGAGCCGGGTTGCCGCAGCGGACCCGGGCCACGGTGTCGAACCTGGGCTCTCCCACCTCGAAGTCGGTTCGACCCGCCAGATCGGCCACCGCGTCGAGGACCCCCTCCGCGGACAAGGTCAGCTCGATCGGGAGCTTGGGTCGGTCGATCACGATCTTCAGCCCGACGGGTCGCTGCTCCTCGTTCAGGGAGATCGCCGCCTGCAGATCGATCCCGTCGATGGATCGCCGGGCATGGAGGTGGTGGTGCTCGAAGATGAAGCCGGCTTCGGCGACCAC
>DRPG01000335.1 GCA_011376105.1 Deltaproteobacteria bacterium | reverse complement strand
GTCCGAGCGCACCCCCTCGATCAGCTCGTTGACGCGGAGCTCGATGGGCTGGGAGAAGGCGAAGTTTACCCCCGGCACCCGCCCGCGCAGCTCAGCGTCCATCGCCGCGACCAGCGAGGCCTGATCTGCGCCTCGCGTCCAGGCGGATCGGGGCTGCAGCATGACGTAGACATCGGAGAAGTCCACCCCCATCGGATCGGTGGCGATCTCGGCGCGGCCGGTGCGCGAGATGACGGTGCTGACCTCGTCGGGGAACGCCTCGAGCAGGGCAGTCTCCACCGCCGTCGCCTGTCGGATCGACTCCTCCAGCGACACCGACGGGGGGCGGATGATCTGCAGGGCGATGGAGCCCTCGTCGAGCTTGGGCACGAAGACCGCGCCGAGGAACGGGGCGAGCCCTAGGCTGGCGAGGAACGCGACGACGGCGGCGGCGGCGGTCAGGTGGGGGCGGCTGAGCACGCGCGCCAGCGCCGGCGCGTACAGCCGATGGGCCCCACGCATCAGCCAGGTCTCCGACTCCCGGGCCCCACGCAGAAACAGCGAGCTCAGCACCGGGACGGCCACCAGGGCGAGCAGCAGCGAGCCCGCCAGGGCGAACACCACCGTCAGCGCCATCGGGCGGAACATCTTGCCTTCGATCCCCGTCAACGCCAGGACCGGCAGGTAGACCAGGATGATGATGCCCACCGCGAAGGCCACCGGGCGCGCGACCTCCCGAGCGGCGCCGAGGATCGTCGCATCGGTGACCGGCTCGTCGCGTGCCCGCCGCTGTCCGATGACCCTCACGATGTTGTCGACCATCACCACCGCGCCGTCGACGATCAGCCCGAAGTCGATGGCGCCCAGGCTCATGAGGTTGCCCGACAGGCCACAGGCCACCATGCCAGTGAACGCAAACAGCATCGACAGCGGGATAGCGGCCGCGACCACCAACCCCCCGCGGAAGTTGCCCAGCAGCAGCAACAGGACGGCCACCACCAGCAGCCCGCCCTCCAGCAGGTTCTCCTGGACGGTGTGGATGGTGCGCTCGATCAGCGTGGTCCGATCGTAGAACACGTCGATCTCGACGCCCTCGGGCAGGCTGGGGCGCAGCCCCTCCACCGCCTCGCCCAGCGCCTCTGACACCACCCTCGCGTTCTCGCCGAACCCCATCATCGCGATGCCGATCACCGCCTCGCCCCGACCGTCTCGGGTCACCGCGCCCTGGCGGATCAGCGGCGCGAAGCGCACAGCCCCGAGGGCGTCGATGGTGATCGGGGTGCCCTCGTCGGTGGTGGCCACGACCACACGACCGACGTCGTCGAGGTCCTCGAGCAGCGCGGTGCCACGGACCAGCACCTGCTCGCGTCCGCGCTGGAGGTATCCGCCGCCCACCGTCAGGTTGTTGTGCGCCAGCGCCTCGAACACGTCCGCCAGCACCAACTCGTGGGCCGCGAGCCGCTCGGGACGGATCTCGACCTGGTAGGTGCGCAGCTCGCCGCCGAAGGTGTTGACCTCGACCACGCCCGGCACCGAGCGCAGCCTCGGGGCGATCCGCCACTCGAGCACATCGCGTAGATCCATCAGGCTGTAGCGGCCCGCTGCGTCTTCGGCTGCCCGGACCTCGAACTGGAAGATCTCGCCAAGCCCAGTCGACGGCGGTCCGATCTCGGGCTCGCCGTAGCCGTCCGGGATGGCCTCGCGCGCGTTGCCGAGGCGCTCACTGACCACCTGCCGTGCCCACCACAGGTCGGTGCCCTCCTCGAAGACCACGGTGACCACCGACAGGCCGAAGCGCGACAGCGAGCGCACCTCCTCGGTGCGCGGCAGCCCCGACATCGCCGTCTCCACCGGCCACGTCACGAAGCGCTCGATCTCCAGCGGCGACAGGCCCGGCGAGTCGGTGAGCACCTGCACCTGGACGTTGGTGACATCGGGGACCGCGTCGATGGGCAGCTGGCTCGCTGAGCGCATGCCGATCGCCACGACGAGCACCAGCCCGATGATCACCAGCGCCTTGTTCCGCAGGGCCACCGCCATGAGCTGATCGAGGAGCCCGGGTCCGGCCCCTGCGAGCAGGTCGTCGTCAGTGCGCATGGCCTTCCCCCAGCGCACCCTTGTCGAGCTCGCTCTTGAGCACGAAGGCGCCGTCGACCACCACGCGCTCGCCCGGCTGCAGACCAGCGTCGAGCAAGACCTGGGCCGAGGTACGCTCAGCGATGACCACCGGCCGCACCTCGAAGCTGCCGAGCTGCTCCTCGACGAACACCACCTCGACGCCGTCGCGCTGCACGACCGCCGCAGCGGGCAGCACCACGCCGGTCGCGACGCTGCGCTGCCCCACCTCAAGGGTGGCCTGCGCGAACATGTTCGGCTTGAGCTTGTGCTCGGGGTTCGCGACCACCACACGGACCTCAACGGTGCGCGACTCGGGCTCGATCCAGTCGCCGACCTGGGCCACGCGGCCCTCGAAGCCCACCTCGGGCCAGGCCTCGACTGAGAACCTCACCTGCTGCTCGGGCTGCACCGCGGCCAGGTCCCGCTCGTATAGATTGAGCAGCAGCCAGACCTCGTCGAGATCTCCGACGTGGAACAGGGTCTGCCCTGGCTCGACCCGCTCTCCCACCGATGCGTGCGTGGTCAGCACGGTCCCGTCGATCGGGCTGCGGACCGGCACCTGCGAGGGGAAGTGCTCACCGGCGTGGGGATCGCCTACCTCGAGCGACATCTTCAGCACGCGCAGGCGCTCCTCCGCCGCCTCCAGCGACCCCTCCGCCTCGGTGTGATCGGCCTCGGCCTGCAGCACCTGAGCGCGGGAGGTCACCCCGTCGGCCTCGAGCCGCTTCAGCCGCTCCAGCCGCGCATCTGCAGCCTCATCCCTGGCCTTGGCCGTACGAAACGCCGCGACGGCCTCACCCAGATCGGGGGACTGGACCCGGGCCAGCCGCTGACCCCGGCGTACCTGGTCTCCGGTGCGGACATCGATCGCGTCGATCTGGCCCGCGATCCATGCGCTGACCATCGCCTCCTTGCGGGGATCGAGGCCGATGCGGGCCGGCAGCGTGATCCTGGCGGCGAGCGAGCCCTCGGTCGCGGCCTCGACTCGGATCCGCGCCGCAGCCAGCGCCTCGGGACGCAGCACGACCGTGTTGGAGGCGTGATCCTCGTCGTGCCCCTCGGCGTGATCCTCGTCGTGCCCCTCGTCGTGCCCCTCGGCGTGATCTTCGGATCCGGGGGCCTGTGGCCGGCCGGTGCATCCTGCGGACATCCACGTGCCCATCGCGAGCCACGCGATCATAGCTCACCTCCGAGCAGCCGATCGTCGTCCATCGACAGCAAGAGATCGACGCGCGCGTCGGCGAGCAGGCCGCGGGTGGTGAAGCTAGCGGCTTCGCCATCGAGCACCTGGACCGCCAGCAGCACCGCGGTCGACAGATCGATCTCGCCGGCGCGCACGCCCGCCTCGATGCTGGCGACCGCCGCCCGGGCTTCGTCCAGAGGCTTGTCCGCGAGCACCCCGGTGATCCGCTCAGCCTCCACGGCGCGCTCTAGGGCGGTGATCTGCTCAGCCTCGACGCGGGCCTCCAGGGCCGCCAGCCGGCCCTCGGCCACCGACAGGGCGCCGCGGGCGCTGCGGACGCCAGCCTGGTTGCGATCGAACAGGGGCACGGAGGCAGACATGGCCGGGCCCAAGAACGTCCGCCCGTCTTCGACAGACAGGCCCGCTCCGATCCGGACCGGCGCCCACCGTGCAGCCTGCTGACGCGCAAGCCCTGCGCGGGCGGCGTCGATCGCGTCTCTCGCGGCCACCACGTCCGCGCGATCGGTCGTCGCGTCGGAGCGGACGAACGGCGCGGCCGCGATCGGATCGTCTTCGAGCTCGGAGGCCGTGACGGGTCGAGCCGTAGCTGCGGACAGGGCGCGGATCGCCTCGACCTCGACCTTACGGGCGGCCAGCAGCCGGGCGGCGGCCTGGACCTCGTACAGGTGGGCCAGCCGGAGCTCGAGGGTCGACGCTTCGCCCTCTTCGTGCTTACGGGTGACCGCGAACCGCAGCCGGGCGGCCAGCTCTGCCCCCTCGGAGGCCACCGCGGCGCGCCCGACGGCGACCGCGGCGTCGATGTAGGTGAGCCGGACCTCGGCCGCGACCCGCCGCCGGGCCCGCGACAGCGCCGCCTCGCTCGAGCGCACCTGAGCGCTTGAGGCTCGGCGCGCGTGCCAGCCCTCGCCGGTCAGCGACAGCGGCTGGCTGACGGACAGCTCAGCCCGAGCCGCGTCGGGGGTCGCCCAGGCGTTGGCCTGGGGGTTGCCGAGGAACAGGGCCGAGGCGGAGCGGGTCCCCTCGGCGGTGCGCAGCGCAGCGGAGGCCGCGCGGATGTCGGGGTGCACGGTCAGCGCGAGCGCGACCGCTTGTTCGGGGGACAGGAGCACGGCGTCGCCGTCGTCTGCCTGTGCGGTGGACGCACAGAGCAGCAACACAGCCAACGCAGCGCCCCCCACCCCCACCTGGGTGTGGGAAAGCATGGAGTGAGCCTCACGAGATGTGGTTGGGCCGAGGCGGTGGCCCCGGCGGCGGGTCTGTCGTGGTGCTCAGGCGGTGGGGGGGGGCACCGGCGGTGCGTTGGCGCGCGTGATCAGGCGCCGATCGTAGGTGGGGGGCTGACCCCGGAGGTGGACAGCCCTGGCGAGACTCAGGTCGAGATCGTCGGGGAGCAGCGCCGACAAGGAGGTGTGACAGGGACAGCTGTGGCGCAGCGGCGTGCAGCCGTGCTCGATCTCGATCGAGGGGTGGCCGACCTCATCGCCGTCGTGGATCGACAGGTGGGCGAAGTGGCCGTCGTGCACCAGGTGCTCGAGGTTCTCCAGCATCTCGCTCCAGCCCGGCAGCAGCGACAGCGCGAGGAGGAAGAACAGCAGCTGGCGTAGTGGTCTCTGCATCCACGCACAGGCTAACCACCTGTGCCTGTGTCTGGCGAATGTCGTCACCGATCTGAGACCGTCCGCGGTCAGCGTCCTCGGTCAGGTCGGGCCTGGGCGCGGCTGCCTCTCCGCTCAGTGCCCCGTGCCCGGTGCCCGGTGCCCCGTGCCCCGTGCCCCGTGCCCCGTGCCCGGTGCCTCAGTAGGTAGGTAGGCTCGGATCGATCTGTCTCGCCCAGGCGAGCACCCCCCCCTCGAGGTTGTACAGCCGACCTGCGCCGGTCCGTGCCAGGCTCCTGGCTGCCTTCGCCGATCGCTCACCGGACCTGCAGGACACGACGATGTCACGATCCCTCGGCAGCTGAGCGGCGATGTCCGCTACGGACCCATGTGGGTGGAGCCGATCGACCATGGGCAGGCTGACGATCAGCGCCTCGTGGGGCTCTCGGACGTCGAGCACATAGGGGCGCCACCCGCCGTCCCACCGGGCCTTGAAGTCGGTGACGGAGATCCGCTCGAAGCCGTCGTCGTCGTCGGCCTCAGCCAGCCCGGGCGCCCCGCAGAGCTGCTCGTGATCGATCAGCTCGGTGATCGGCTGTCGGTTGGGATCCCGTCTGAGCGTTAGCTCCCGGAAGCTCATCTGCAGCGCGTCGAAGAGCAACAGACGGCCCGAGAGCGTGGTGCCGATGCCGGTGAGCAGCTTGAGGGTCTCGGTCGCCTGGATCACGCCGATGATGCCGGGGAGCACCCCCAGCACGCCACCTTCAGCGCAGCCCGGCACCACACCCGGCGGGGGGGGCTCGGGGTAGAGATCGCGGTAGTGGGGGCCGCCTGCGTGGTTGAACACGCTGGCCTGTCCCTCGAAGCGGAAGATCGAGCCGTAGACGTTGGGCTTGCCCAGGATCACGCACGCGTCGTTGAC
>DRPG01000334.1 GCA_011376105.1 Deltaproteobacteria bacterium | reverse complement strand
GGGCTGCGGCGTCGCTGACGTGGGCTGCGCCATGGTGGGCAGCTCGGCCTGATCTTCCGGGATCGGCTCGGGCTGTGCGCTCACCCCGGGCGGGTCGGCCCCCGCCGCCGTCGCCGCCGTCGCCGCCGTCGCCGCCGTCGCCGCCGTCGCCGCCGTCGCCGCCGTCGCCGCCCCCGCCGCCGTCGCCGCTGTCCCGAGCAGGATCGTTCCGGTGAGCTCATCGAAGGCCAGCTCGGGCTGGCGGGGCATGTGTTGAGCGGCCCAGTCCGACAGGATCGTTCCCCCTTCGATCAGCTCGATCTCGAGCTCGCAGCGCTTCTGCACCTCGAAGAGGCTGGGGCGGGCGTCGGGGCTGCGCTCCGTCATCTGCTGGGCGAGCTGCAGCGCCGCCTTGAGATCGGGGGCGTCGATCGCTTCTGGGTTGCTGGGGCCGCGCGCTCCCCCCCTGGGGCCCAGCAGCAGCTCCTCGAGCACCACCCCCAGGGAGTAGACGTCGCCTGCGGTGCTCTCGATCCCATCGAACCGCTCGGGCGCGATGTAGGCGCCGGTGCCCACCACCCCCTCCCGGGGCCGGGCGCTCTGTCTATCAGATCGGATCCAGGCGGCGCCGAAGTCGAGGAGCTTGGTCTCTCCGGCCGGGGTCAGCTGGATGTTGCTGGGCTTGAGATCCCGGTGGAGCACGCCGATGGGCAAGCCATCGGGCCCGGGTTGGATGTGCACCGTGTGCAGGGCGCGGGCGACCTCTCCGACGATCTGCAGGGCGATGGCCGGGGGCAGCGGCCCGTGCTGCTCCAGGAGCCTGCGCAGGGACAGTCCCTGGACGTGCTCCATGACCATGGCCCAGCGCCCCTCGAGCTGCACCGGGGGCTCACCCCGGATGATCGCTCGATCCTGGAGCAGGCTTAGGATCCTCGCCTCGTCCTGGAGCTGGCGCAGCACCTCGTCGGGTTCGTCGGGCCTAAGGAGCTTGAGGGCGATGTTCTTCTGGACACCTTCGGCCTCGAGGCGCGCGAGGTAGACCTTCCCGTGCCCCCCCTCTCCAATCACCCCGAGGATCTGGTATCGCCGCTGTGGGTTGCGCATGTCGAATCCTACCTGCAGGTCGCGGAAGGGTTGTAACTTTGCGCCCCTCTGGCCCGATCGCAACCGGTGCTCCTGCGCCGCCGGGGACTCCGTCCGGGGCCGGGCCCCAGGGCCAGGATCCGGCCGTCGGACAGCACCTGGGCGGCCCCGGGCCTTGTCTTCGTGCGCGTCGTGCTCAGGCCCGCCTCAGATCCCGCTGGCGGAGGCCCAGGTGCAGGTGGCCGCCTCAGGCGTGATCCGGATCCTGGGGATCCAGCTGTGGGGGGCTGCGGGCTCGATGGGGGCAGGCTGGACGCCGACCGGGCTCCCCCTAAGCCCTCGCCGGGCCTCCGGGCCCGGGCCGGGCCTCGTCGGGTCCAGGGCTCGAGCCCGGCCATAGCCAGCTCCGCAGGGTATCCCACAGAGCCACGCCCTAGGCGCCCGTGAACTCCCGGACCCGGACCCGGATGTAGCGACGGCGACGCTCGATGAACCAGGGATCGAAGCCAGCACGCTTGATCTCGGAGCGGAGCCGGTGGACCAGGACCTTGAGGCGGTTGGCGCCGTCGGGCAGGCCTGAGCGGCCCCACACTCCGACGATCACGTCATCGTCGGAGATCCAGCCCAGCTCCTCCTTGCCGGTGTCGCTCTCGCGATCTTCGGCGATCCGACGACCTAGCAGGTACAGCAGGATCGCCCGGGTCTCAGCCTCGATCCGGACCCGGTTGCCGGTCTGGAGGTTAGAGAGCTCGGCGACGGGGCCGGTGGGGCCGTCGAGGGTGGCCCGCAGGGTGTAGGGGAAGCGATCCCGCTGGGGCTGGATCGTGGGCGCGCGCTGGTTGCTGACCCGCACCAGGCGGAACTCCATGCCCGCGACCTCAAAGGTGCGATCGAGCTCGATCGCGCGATCCTCGGTGTCGACCATGAGCCAGATGTCGTCGGGCCCATGGATCGCGAACTCAGCGGCATAGGGCAGGGCGCCGGGGATCCGGAGATCTGCGTCGACGGCGCTGCCGATGGTGAACCGGTTGCTGCGGAAGAGGTGACGCAGGCGGGTGTGGAGCTCCTCGAGGGCGATCGAGCCCGTCTGCTCGGAGAGCGAGGGCTGTCCGTGGAGGTGGAGGTGGAGGTGGAGCTTGTCGCCCACCGTGATCTTGTCGCCCTCGTTGATCTGCACGGTGCCGTGGATCCGGGCGCCGTTGACGAAGGTTCCGTTGGTGCTGCCTGCGTCTGAGCACCAGACCGTGCCTCGCTCGGTCCACACCTTGAGGTGCTCCCACGAGACCATCCCGTCGGGTACGACGAGATCGTTGCCCGGACCGCGACCGATGGAGTACGGCTGCTTCCCGATGGATACTGAGTGTGGGGGAACGCCCTCCCCCTCGACCACGAGCTCGAAAACCGCCATCGGGGAGACTCTAACAACTGTTGGGTGTTGGGGGGTAGAGCGACCTCCGGCGAGTGGACCCCCACGGCAGGACTCGAGGGATCTGGGCGTTGACGATCCACCCCGTTGAAGGCCTCACTCGCCGGATTGTAAGAGCTATCCTGACCGGGTGTCGGGGGGGGTGCAGTTACAGGAGAGTTACCAGATGAGCGAACTACAGCGGTTCAGCTCTCTAGATCTCGGGGGTCTCCGTGGAGCCCTCAGGGGGATCGCGATCCTGGTGCAGCGGCTCGCGATCCTGGTGCAGCGGCTCGCGATCCGTGGCCCGCCGCGGGCCCACCCGCCACCGTCCAGGAGGGCTATGCGATCGTGTGGGTGGCTCATCGCAGCCTCGCCGAGGCTCGGGGGGGCCCTGGGGGGGGTGTTGCTGCGGCTCCCCCCTCACAGGCTCCGTGGCCCCACAGGCTCCGTGGCCCCACAGGCTCCATGGCCCCACAGGCTCCATGGCCCCGTGGGCGACACGATCAGGCGATCAGCCCTCTTCGGTCTCACCCTCGGCGGCTTCCCCGGCCTCGGCTTCCTCGGCGGCTTCCTCGGCGGCTTCCTCGGCGGCTTCCTCGGTGGCTTCCTCGGCGGCTTCCTCGGCGGCTTCCTCGGCCTCGGCTTCCTCCCGCTTCTTGATCGACTTGCGGAACTTCCGCGCGCCCTTGGGATAGTGAGCGTCGAGCAGCTCCAGCGCCCGGGCCTCGTGATCGAAGACCTCATACTCGAGCCCGGCCTCTTCCAGGACCGGCTTGATCACCTCGACCGGGCCGACCATCTTGATGATCAGCGTGTTGGGGCATGGGGCCATCAGCTCGGTCATCTGCTCGACGTCGACGCCCGAGAGCCGATCGGCGAAGCCGGTGCGGTGGGACCAGTCGCGGCCCATCCCGATCGTGCTCTGCAGCCAGTTGGCCATCGACGCGGTGGCCTGCTGCCCGAGGCCGTACTTGCGGGCCTGGGACAGCCGGGTGGCGCCCAGCCGGTTCATCGGGAAGTTCCCCGCGGCGGCGTCCTCGGCCACCTTGATGAACGTGTTGGCCGCCAGCGCAACCCCGTCGTTTTGGATCAGGCCCGCCTGGTGGAACAGCCCGGTGCCGCCGGCGGCCGTCTGGTTGTAGGCGTAGGCCCCGTAGGTGATCCCCTCCTTCGCCCGGAGCTCGTCGAACAGGTGATCCGACAGCATCTGGGCGACCACGCCCCGCAGCGCGTCGCTGTCGTCGTCGGCGGTGGAGATCCGACAGATCGCCTCGACCTGGGTCTGGGTCTTCTTCTTCTCGTTGAACAGGAGGATCTTCGGCTCGTGCTCGAGGATCGGAGCCATCACCGGGCGCATGATGGGCCCGCCCCCGTTGCGCTGGTAGCCGCCGAGGTAGCGCCGGGCGTCCGCCAGGGCCTGCTTGGGATCGAAGTTACCGACGACCAGCAGGGTGAGGTTCGCCGGGTTGTACTTGCGATCCAGGTACTCCTTGACGTCGGCGGCGGTCAGCTCCATCAGCTGATCGTAGTCCTCCCACTCCCGCTCGTGGAAGGCGGGGGAGTCCAGGCCGAGCTCCTCGTTGATCGCGCGCTCCTGCCAGTACTCGGGATCCCGCCAGCGGCTCGCCAGATCCTTCTGCCAGCGCTTGATCGTGGGCTTCTTGCTGGTCATGTCGGGCTTGATGCCGTCGAGGCGCTCCCGGAGGAACCACATGGCCTGCTCGGTGTTGCCCGAAGGCGCGTGGATGCCGAGCACGGTGTACTCGCTGCCCCGCATGTCGTCCCAGGTGCCCGCGATCCGCAGAGGATCGAGCTTTGGACGACCCGAGGGATCGATCACGCTGGCTGGATCCTCGGAGAAGACGTCGACGAAGTTGTCCATCTGCAGCAGATCCGAGCGGGTGCCTCCGGAGGCGATGAGCCGGGCGGACATCAGCGGGGCCTCGCCGTGGGGGTAGATCACCACGTGCATCCCGTTGGGCAGGGTCTCCTCGATCATCTTGTCGAAGTCGGGGAGGTGCACCTCGCTCGCGATCAGCTCGTTGGTGATCAGATCCTCTGCGATGGTGGAGACAACCCGATCTTCAGAGCGCTGAGCGCCGTGGTAGTCCGACTCGGAGTTGTCGAGCACCCGCTCCGACTCGGGGATCGGGTTGAGCACCACCGAGGCCGCCCGATCCCGGGTCAGCCAGGTCCGGGCGAAGTTGATCGCGTCGTCGGGGTTGAGCTCCCCCAGCTGGTTGATCATGTCGGAGTGGTAGGTGTGGCTACCGGTGAAGTGGGTGTACATCGCGATGTCCGTCGCGCGGGCGCCCTGGAGCCCGACCACCCGATCGAGCGAGGCGAGCATGCCCTGGGTCTGGTACATCCGCGACATGGCGAACATGTTGTCCAGGCTGGCCCGCATCTGCGGGATCGCGAGGATCTCGGGGTTCCACATCTCGGAGATCTGATCCAGCATCAGCTCGGCGGTCCGGGCGCCGGGCGCGTCCTTGGTGATCTCGCCGAAGCAGAGGATGGTGGCGTTCTCCTTGCCGGGCATCGCGAAGCAGCCGACCTCGGGCCAGCCCTTGCTGTGGACAAACCGTGGATCGTCGCGCACGCCGCTGCGGATCTGGCTGCCGAGCAGCCAGGCCGCGGTGTAGATGATGTTGTCGTTGCCCTGGTACATGCCCGGGGTCGACCAGCCCACCACCACGGTGCGGGTGTCGATCGGAGCGTCGAAGACACCGGTCTCAGTCTGGTATGGATCCGTCGGATCCATCCCAAACTCCTTGTACCGCATCGGGCGATCCTCTTCGGTGCCGAAGGGGAAGGGCTTGTCTTTGTTGTTGGGATCCACCGCGGTCCAGTAGACCATGTCCCGATCGGGGTTGGCCAGGTCGACATCCTCGGGATCGACCCCGGGCCTAGCGATCCAGCGCAGATCTTCGGTGGTCAGATCGGGGTGCAGGAGCTGAGGCGCGAAGTTCTCGAAGATCAGGCTCTGGGCCTCTTCCATCTCGAAGTTCCCGACCACCACGATCGTGGCGTTCTCGGGGCGGTAGTTGTCGGCGGTGAACTTCTGGATGTCCTCTAGGGTGATGTTGTCGAGGCTCCCGTGGGTCCCGATCGTCAGCCGGTGGTAGGGGTGCTCGGGGCCATAGATCCGATCGTAGATGTAGCGCAGGACCTCGCCTCCGCCGTTCTCCATCCGCATCCGCAGCTCGTTGCGGATGACCTCACGCTCGCTCTGGACCTCCTCGGGGGTCACGCCCTTGACGGTGTCGCTCATCCGCAGCGACGCAAACCGCATCAGGGTGGGCAGGGCGGTGTCGGGGCACACCGTCATGTAGTTGGTCCAGTCGTTGGACGTGGACGCGTTGAGCAGGCAGCCATTCTCAGACAGGATGTCCCAGGTCCGGATGTCGCTGCCCTCGACGTGCCGCGACTTGAACCACAGGTGCTCCACGAAGTGGGCGATCCCCTCCTTACCTACCGGATCGCTGGTCGATCCCCGGTCGAACACCGAGGTCACCGCGATGATGGGGGCAGAGTGATCGGGCTGCATGATCACGCGCAGCCCGCTGGGGAAGATGTAGTCCTTCGAGTTCAGCGAGTAGGGCGGAATGTTCGGGGACAGAGGTGGCTTCTCGATCTTACCCGGGGGCGCTGGATCGGAGTCGGCGACCCCATCGTCGCTCGGGGCGGCGAAGGCCGGGGCTGTGAGCCCAGACAAGGCGATCATTGTCAACAGGTTCTTCATCGCACATCTCCAGGGCGCTGGGGCGACGTCGTAACCCACGTGACGGAGGGGAGGGTACTGTAAACGGGCGACCAGCCCGCTAGGGGGCGGGGGCCCGCGGGACCGCGAGGTAGTCGATCCGGACCGTCGAGGCAGGGGGCGGATAGGTGCGCCAGAACGAGATCGCGTTCAGCGTTGGATCATACCCATAGTCGCGCCCCTCCACGAACGGCAGCGTCTCGCCTCCTTGGTCGATGACCTCGACCACCACCGTGTCGTGGGCGGGTTGCTGAGATAGATAGAACGTTGTCTTTGGAGATGTCATCCAGCGTCCCAGCTCGTCAAGGATCTGGATCCACGCGTCGTGCCGGATGTCGGCCCCCGTCCCCCCCACCGCCGAGCGGACGGAGAGGTAGGTGTGGCCCGCCAGCGCCCCCCCGGTGGCCACGATGGTGTTGAAGGTGCGCCGGTCGGGCTGGGGATCGAGCTGCCCGTACCAGTCCGCGAACTCCTGGGCGTCGATCAGGTCTGGATCGGTGTCGTCGTCCTCGTCGCTGATCACGATGGTGTGCAGGGACGCGTGCTCGCGGAGGAAGCCCGCGTTGGCGTCCCGGGTCCGGACCGCGAGGCCGAGGTAGGTCGCGCCGAGGCCCGCCTCGCTGGATGTGCCGTCTGTGCCGACGATGGCCGCCCGGCGGAAGGCCTCGATCGGATCCTCGGTGTCTGGATCGATCCAGGGGTGGGCGCTGCCCCCGATGGATCTCAGCACCCCGAGCTCGTCGATCGGGGAGGCGTCGGTGGTGGTGATCCCGACATGGAAGTCGAGCGCCGAGCCGACGAACCAGTCCATGAACGCCGGGATGTGCTCAGCGAGCGCCTCCTGGTCGTTGGACATCGAGCCCGAGTCGTCGATCACCCACAGCACATCGACGGTCTGTCGATCGGGCTGGACGATCCAGTCGGTCTGGGGTTCGGGGAGCGGTGGGGCGGGATCCTCCACCGGGATCCTGGGGCGGAGGTTCGTGTCCGAGGCGCAGCCGCCGGACCACAGCAGGAGCAGGATCGAGGATCGCATGCCCCGAGGATGACCGATCGCGGCGGCGAGCGTCAGTCCGGATCGCCGCCCGGGCGGAGGGTGGGTGTAAGCTGCCTGTCTCGCAGGCGTTCGGCTCCCGAAGCGGAGGTCTCATGTCCGGTCGTCTATTCCTGCTCTCCGGCCTCACCCTGGGTGTGTCTGCCCTGGTCGCCTGCAGCAAGGCATCCGAGCCGGTGGCTGCCCACGACCCCGGGGCGTCCACGACGCGGCCCGCCGAGCTGGAGATGGCCGAGAACGAGCTGCCCGACGTGGCCGACGAGGCCGGCGGGGCCGGCGGGGCCTCGGGGCCCGCCACACACCTCGCCGCCCAGGACAAGGCGCCGTCGAAGGATGAGCTCAGCGAGCCCATCGGAGGCGACATCACCGGGGAGAGCTACCGGGACTACGGCATCAACGCCTTCGTCGAGACCCGCTCGGATCCACTGTCCACGTTTGCCGTCGACGTCGACACCGCGAGCTACACCGTGACACGCCGGATGCTCACCGACGGCTACCTGCCCCCCCCCGCCGCGGTCCGGGTCGAGGAGTTCGTCAACTACTTCCCCTACCAGTATGCACCTCCGGCCGGTGGCGATCCCTTCGGGGTCGACTTCGACGCCGCCCCATCTCCCTGGGACGAGGGCACCACCCTGCTGCGGATCGGGGTGCAGGGCAAGAAGGTGAGCTTCGAAGAGCGCAAGCCGGTGCACCTCACCTTCCTGATCGATGTCTCGGGCTCGATGCGGTCCGCAGACAAGCTCGATCTGATCAAGCACAGCCTCACCATGCTGACTGAGGAGCTCGACGACGGTGACACGGTCGCGATCGCGACCTATGCCGGCGCTGAGAAGGTGGTGCTCGAGCCCACCTCCATCGGTCGCCGCGACGTGATCCTGCGGGCGCTCAAGGGGCTGAGCTCCGGGGGCTCCACCGCGATGGGCTCAGGGATGGATCTCGCCTATCGCCTCGCTGAGGCGAGCTATGCGCCCGGCTCGGTCAACCGGGTGGTCGTGTGCAGCGACGGAGACGCCAACGTCGGCGCTACCAGCCCCGAGGTGATCTCCGAGCGGGTCCGGGGCTACGCCGATCGTGGGATCACGATGACCACGCTGGGCTTTGGGAACGGCAACTACAGCGACGTGATGATGGAGCGCCTCGCCAACGACGGGGACGGCAACTACTTCTACATCGACTCAGAGCGCGAGGCCCGGCGGGTGCTGGTCGACCAGCTCACCTCCACTCTGGAGGTGATCGCCCGGGACGTGAAGCTGCAGATCGCGTTCGAGCCCAGGACGGTCGAGCGCTACCGGCTGGGGGGCTACGAGAACCGCGACGTGGCCGACGACGACTTCCGCAACGACAGGGTGGATGCGGGCGAGATCGGTGCAGGGCACCAGGTCACCGCGCTGTACGAGCTGCGGCTGGTGCCCGGTGCGTCGGGCAAGCTCGCCGAGGTGCGGGTGCGCAACAAGGCACCGGGCCCCGACAGCCCCGCGGTGGAGCGCACGTTCCCCGTGTCCACCTCAGCGATCCGGGGTGCCTTCGCCGAGGCCACGTCCGCGACGCGGATCGCCGCGAGCGCAGCCTACTTCGCCGACAAGCTCCGGGCCGCTCCGGGGATGGAGGAGATCTCGTTCTCGCAGCTCGCACAGCTGGCCCGCAGCGCCCGCAGGATCGAGTACCCGCAGGACGAAGAGCTGGTCAGTCTGATCGAGCGGGCCGGGGTCCTGGCGGGGGAGCGCCCCCTGGCCGGGCGGTAGCCCATGAAGTAGCAGGCCTCGCCAGGGCCGGTGGGCCGACCGGTCCGGCCCTGGCCCGGATCGGGAGGTCGGGTGCCGCTCGCCGAGCCATACGAGGGGATGACGCCGGAGGAGAAGGGCGAGCTGCTGCTGCGGTACGTGGCCGAGGGCCAGCCCGTCGGTCGCCTGGCGTTCTCCGAGGCCTCCCTGGTCGGCGCTGAGCTGCAGGGAGCCGATCTCGCCCAGGGCTGCCTCGGTCGCGCAGATCTGTCCGGCGCGGATCTGTCCGGCGCGGATCTGTCCGGCGCGGATCTGTCCGGCGCGGTGATGTGGCGCGCCGAGCTGTCGGGGGCGCGCCTGGGCGGTGCGATCCTCCGGAAGGCCGCCCTCGATCGTGTGGATCTGTCCGGTGCGGATCTGTCTAGAGCGGATCTCGTGGGGGTGGATCTGACCCAGGGCTGCCTCGACGACGCCGATCTGACCGGGGCCGGGCTCAGGCGGGCCCGACTCGAGCGCTGCTCCCTGAGGCGCGCCTGCCTCGACGGCGCGGATCTGTCGGACGCCTCGGCCCTGGGCTCGGAGCTGCGGGTGGCATGCTCGCTCCAGGCGCTGCGGATCGATCCCGGGACCTACACCGCCAGCGCCTGGTCGCCCGAGCTGCTCGCCGAGCTCGTGGCGCGGGGGGCGCGGGCCACGGATCTAGAAGACACCCTGCAGCGCGCTGCCCCCCCGGGGCTGACGCTGTACCTCGACACGCCCCAGGGCCCCGGAGCGCAGGCCGCGCTCCAGATCTTCGCCTGCGACACCCTCGGGTGGGATCGCGACGTCCGGCTCAGCACGATCGAGGCCCACACCACGAAGCCGAGGCTGCTGGGGGCCGAGCCCCTGGAGCTGATCACGCTGGCCGAAGCCCTGGCATCACCTGCTCCCTGGGCGGTGGTGGGGCCGGGCCAGGGGCTGCTGTGGACGCTGTCCGATCGCCTCCAGCACCTAAGAGAGGCCCTGGAGGGACAGGTCCTCGTGATCCTGGGGATCCACCTCCGGCTGGATCGTGGGGGGTGGCGGGTGATCGGCGGAGCCCCCGGAGGGATCACCGGCTCGATCGAGCCCGCGGGGATCGGTGCGCTGCTCGACGCCCTACGCTGAGGCAAGCCCGGGGGCACTCCAGAGGTGAGGTGCTGTGGCGGGCGACGCCCTGGGTGTCCCCGACGGGGCTCTAGATCGTGTGGGATCACGTCCCCTCCCGGACTCGTCCACCAGATCTGGTGGTGCTGGAGCTGCTTGGAGCCCACGAGGGCCCCCCGGACGGGGCCGGGCTGGACCGACTCCGTCCAGCGTGCGGCCGCCGAGCGTGCAGACGACCGGGCGGAGGTGTCTGTGTCGCTTGCTCCTGTGCCGGGGCGGCGCAGCCAGCGTGCCCCGGGGCGAGGGGTAGCAGGGCGCGCGATCGCCGACCCCCCGGGGGCGCCGGCTGTGGGCCTCAGCCTCTGTGGGGGTTGGCCCCGCGAGCCCGCAACCCCGCGGGCCTCAGCCGCCGGTGCCACCGGTGGGGCCGGTGTCGCTGGTGTCGGTGTCCGCGTCGCTGTCGGTGTCCGCGTCGGTGTCCGCGTCGGTGTCCGCGTCGGTGTCCGCGTCGGTGTCGGTCTCGTCGGGCTTGGTGCCGAGATCCTCGATCACGATGTCACCGGAGCATGCGAACGCAAGACCCAGGCCGGCTGCGAACAGGAGTGTCTGTAGCTTCATGGTGGTTGCCTCTCGTGCAGGGGGGATGACCCCCCCCAATGTGCCACACTGAGGCTCCACCCGCACCTCTCGGATCAGAAAGGCCCTAGATGCTCGCGTTGTCGGTGCGCTGAAGCTGCCCGTCGAGCCTGTGGATCCGG
>DRPG01000333.1 GCA_011376105.1 Deltaproteobacteria bacterium | reverse complement strand
CAGGCTGCAGACACCGTTCTTCGTGCGCCGGGACCTCTACGATCCGACCCTGAGCGAGTACTACATCGCCGAGGGGCTGACCCCGTGGGAGTACGCAGACTCAGGGGAGGCCACGATGCGCAGGCTGGTGGCTGAGCGGGGGGACGTGTTTGCCTTCGGGCCCGCCTGTGGCGTCCACACCGCCGCGCTGAACGACACCCAGTTCTTCGACGTGCGGGTCACCGACGCTGCACACCCCCGGGTCCACGGCGCGACCTCGTTCCACGACGCCTTCGCCTACTTCGTCAAGACCCGGGAGCCGGGCGTCATCGCCGACACCGCAGAGGCGATGGGCTCGCTGTGTGCTGACAGCAGCAGGCTGGATGAGCTGCTCACCACCCGGCCCACGCCGGAGTGAGCGAGACCCCGCGGCGAGCACGCGGGTAGCACCCAGGCGGGCACGGTGACGTCGGGCAGACACCCCCCCAAGCGCTGGCTCCCCGGGCAGCACCCAGGCGGGCGCTGGCTCCCCGGGCAGCGACCTGCCGCGATCGATCGACAGCCTCAGCCCCGATCCCGCTCAGGCGCTCGAGCCCTCCCCCCTGCTGCGGCGGCCACCCAAGCGATCAGCGCCCGTCCGGTGGAGCTGCGATCCAGCGTGCAGCTCCGCGCGAGCCCCGGCTACTTCTTGTAGGGCTCGAGCTTCTCCTTCAGCGCATCGATCCGCGAGACCAACAGCGCATCGAGCTTCTCGATCCCCGGATCCCCCTTGAGAATATAGTGGTCCAGCTCCACCACCAGCTGCAGGGTGGCCAGCACGCTGTTCATCTCGTGGTTGAGCTTGATCCCGCCGAGCACCGGCATCTTGAACATGTTCGCCAGATCGGTCCGGTACATGGCGATCAGATCGTCTGGATCCGCCATCCGGTTCTTCACCTCGGCGGTGATCCGGAGGGTGGCCTTCGAGCCCAGCAGCGCTGCTGAGAGCGCACCGGAGCCGGTCTTTCGATCGAGGGTGATAAACACGCTGTGGAGCAGGGGATCCCGGACGGTCTTGAACTGGACCTGCTGGATGTCGTCGTTGGCCCGGAACTGGATCGTGGGATGACCCCTGCGCGACATCACCCGAACGATCTCGCCCAGCAGGATCTCGTCCTTGGATTCTCGCATCTCCGCCTTGTGGGCGAAGTTCTGCATCAGGTTGAACATGCCGGCTCCGATCAGGCGAAGCGACCACGCAGGTACTTGCGCAGCGCGTGGGTGGTGGCCCCGATGTGGGTCGCGAGCTTGTCGTGGTGGACGGTGTAGTCGCGCTCTACGTAGGCGTCGATGTCGAGGTACAGATCCACCTGGCAGTAGACGTAGCCGCTGCTCAGATCCCCGTCGACGGTGATGGTGCCGGGCTCTGGATCCCGGATGTAGCCGGACTTCATCTCAGCCCGGATCGCGGTCATGATCTTGCTGACGTTGCCGAGCTTCTCGCCGTAGCCGATCACCGCGCTGCTGCGCTGCCCCAGCACCTTCGACAGCGCCAACCCGCTGGTGAGGTGGGTCAGCCGGACCACGATGCGCGACTGATCCTGGAGATCTTCGAACCTCAGGTAGTGGTGGGTGCCATCGGACTTCAGATCGATCAGCGAGTAGCCGACGTCCAGCGTGCTGGTGATCACCGCTCCAAGGAACACCTCGTCGATGTGGGTGGAGAACCGGTGCTCCTCCAGGTAGTCCCAGCTGGAGCGCACCAGGCCCCCGAACACTCGATCGAGGTAGTCGTCCTCGCTCTCTTCGGGGGATCGGGGCGCGACGCTGGGTGCATCGAGATCGGCGAGCAAGGCCTCACGGTGCTCTCTCAGCCACCCCCAGCCCTCCATGCCCTCCATCCACAGGCGAGCATCCTCCGGGATAGCTCCAGACGCCAGCTGTCGCTGGAGCCCGCGCCGGCTGATGGGACCCACCCGACCCCCTTCCCGTGAGTGGATGTGCAGCGCGACCTCGTCGGGTCGCGGCAGTCGTGGCAGCCCCATGCTCCTCCCTGGCTCTGCAGGGACGGTAGCGGCTGGGTGACGTCGCCGCAAGCAGGGGGATCGACGACCCCAGCGGCCCGAGCGATCCAGGCAGGCCCCCGCAGCCGCGAGCTCAGGCGGCCCCAAGGTGGAGGTGGGGCCCAGCCCGGGGCTCAGCCGATCTCGGAGTGGGGATCGTCGTCGTCTTCATCCATCGGGGACAGCCCGCCCTGGGTCTTCATGAAGACCTGGCTCACGGACTCGGCCCCCACGCTCACAGCATCCTTGACCGTGACCTTTTGGCCCCGTCGACGCAGGAGGATCACCCCCACGACCAACACGACAAAGAAGAGGAGGCCCCCTCCGCTGCAGGCAGCGAGCACGAGGAGGCTGACGAGGAGGCCGATGATGCTGATTGGGTCCACAGTAGAAGTCCTAACTCATGGATCAGGGGCGCGCAGACCTACCACGGTCGTTCCAGCGACGATGCGGTCACCGATGCTCATGTCGAGCACCCGATCGGCCAGCTCGAGTTGCCGAGCACCGGATCGCTGCATGTAGGTAGCACAGCGGGGGTGCAGCGGCTTGAGATGGATCGCCCCCTCGCTGACCTGCACCGCGGCCTGGCGACGCCCGGCTAGGGCTCGATCGAGGGTGAAGCCGTTGGCGCGGGCCCTCGCCGCGCGCTGGCCGGGGCACCAGCGGATGTTGTCCTGACCCCGGCGATCGGGGAACGGCAGGCCGGGGTGGCGGGGCTCCCGGCCCAGCTCGGCGGTGGTGCCGGTGACGACCCCGAGCCGCATCTCGGTGTCTGCGATCATCAGCCCTGCGTAGCCGTGATCCGAGGTCTCGAAGCGCAGCCCCCCGTTGGAGGTCTGCACCTGATCGCCATCGGACAGCGGGACCGCGTCCCCCGACGGGATGCTGCGGCCGTTGAGGGTGATCCCCGGGGACAGGGCGTGCAGCTTGGTGGCCTGGGGGGTGACCTCGACCCGGAGCAGGGACTGATCCGAGCGGTTGACCCAGTGCCCGTTGGGGAGCAGGTCGTAGAAGTAGCTGGACACGACCTCGTGCAGGGGTACCGCGGGCAGGGCCAGCCCACACATCACCAGCTCGACGTCGGCCTGCAGCCCGACATCGAGCACGATGGTGTCGGAGCCCGACGTCCGGGTGACGACCTTCAGGGCCTCCTCGATGGCGTCGTCCAGCGCCTCGGGGGTGCCCACCACGATGCCCCGCCCGGCGTCCTGCCAGGCGTTGCGATCTTCGCTGGCGATGTTGTAGGTGGCCAGCCACAGGCTGGCGGGGTTGAGCACCGGCAGGCTGTCGACCGCGTCCATCAGGGCGGGGGAGCCGGGGGTGAAGCCCTCGAGCAGCACCACGGGCTCGGGGGGCAGCAGGGGGGGACGGGCCCCACGGCGCAGCCGCACCAGGCTCCCCTGCTTGGCGGCCTGGGCCACCGGATCCGGCAGCCAGCAGGCGTGGCGGGGGATCGCCCGGAAGATCTCCTTCTCTCCAGGGATGCCCCGCAGGCGAAACCGCCCGACCCCCTCCCAGGGGATCTCAGCGGCGTTCATGCACACCCGGGTGCCCGGACCGAACCAGACCTCGGCGGCCGGGGTCTTCGCGAGGATCCGGGCCGCGAGGTTCACCGACTCTCCGAACGCGTCGCCCTCGATCTCCTCGACATCTCCGGTGGTCATCGCGAGGCGGATGGAGATCCCCCCAGAGCCCGTCACCATCTCCTGGATCTGCAGCGCGGCGCGCAGCGCGTCGGTGGCAGCGTCGAACAGCACCATGAACGAGTCGCCCAGGTTCTTGACGACCCGACCCCCGTGGCGAGCCACGATGGGGGACACGAGCTCCTCGTGTTCCTGCAAGATGCGGTGTAGCTCCTCACGATTGGATCGTGAGACCTTCGCCGTATAGTTTGCCAAATCGGTGAAGGCAACGGTGCGGGTGACGGTGCCCAAGCCCTACTCCATGCCACACGGACCCCTCCGTGTGGCGCGGCTAGGCTACCCCGCGGTGGGGGGTCCCGTCGAGCCCGACGAGCGCTGTTTCGGCTCCGGGGTGGGCGTCCTGGGCCGACGGCACCGCACAGTCGGCCCCACACACCCCACCGCACCGCCGCCGGCGACGACCCCCACGGCGGGCAGCGCCCGCTGGGGTCGACCGGGTAAGGAGGGGCGGAGCCTGCGCGGGCCCCGGAAGGACCGGGGTCGGCCCAAGGGAGGCGCCAGTGCCAGCCAGTCTCTCCGTCAACCTCAACAAGGTCGCCCTGCTCCGCAACAGCCGGGGGCGAGACGTCCCCCGCCTGATCGACGCGGTGGATCTGGCCCTGGCGTCCGGGGCCCACGGCATCACCCTGCACCCCAGGCTGGATCAACGCCACGTCCGCCTCACGGATCTGCCCATCGTCACCGATCACCTGCGGCAGCACCACCGGGGCGTCGAGCTGAACCTCGAGTGCGAGGACGATCCTGAGCTGATCGATCGGGTGGTGGCGCTCCGCCCCGATCAGTGTACCCTGGTGCCCGTCGAGCCCGGCGAGATCACCTCCGATCACGGCTGGCGCCTCCCCGAGCAGGCCGATCGGCTCAGGCCAGTGCTCGAGAGGCTGCGGGCCGAGGGGATCCGCACCAGCTGCTTCGCCGACTGTGAGCCCACCGCCGTGGCCCGCTTCGCCGAGCTCGGCGTGGATCGGGTGGAGCTGTACACCGGCCCCTACGCCTGGGCCTGGGGCACCCCGCGGCAGGAGCACGAGCTGCAGCGGGTCATCGCCACGGCCCGGGCCGCCACCGCGGCGGGCCTGGGGCTGAACGCAGGGCACGATCTCGATCGCCACAACCTCGAGGGGCTCCGCCCCCTGGAGGCGCTGGCGGAGGTCAGCATCGGGCACGCCCTGATCAGCCGAGCGCTGGAGATCGGCCTGCCCGCCGGCGTCCGGGAGCTGCTCGACGCGCTGGGCTGGCCACGCCCCTGACCGGGCTCAACCCGCTAGCGATCCACCAGCCCCAGGGTGCCGGGCACACCGCGTACATCGACCCAGGCGTGCTCGCTCCACGAGACCACCAGGCCCGCGGCCTCGGCCCTCACGATCTCCCGGACGGTCCCGTCCACGGCCCGGACCTCCCCCAGCACGTCGCCGGTGTGGAAGATCTGGCCGGGATCGAGCGAGGGCACGAACAGCCCCGCGGCCCGGACCCGGGGCGCCGAGGCCCGCCGCCAGGGCCCCCCCGCCAGCCTGGAGACGGGCTCGTCGGGCCGCTCCGCCAGCAGCGAGAGGTGGTGGAGGATCCGCAGCACCGCCGCCACCGTGCGCCGCACCGCCACCGCGCTCACCGCCCGACGGGGCCCGACCTCGAGCGTCACCGCAGGCACGCCGGCGTGGTTGACCATCGCCCCCGCCAGCGACCGATCGAGGCGAAACCGCATGTAGAGATCGTCTGGGTACTCCTGGATCACGGTCAGGCCGGAGGCCTCAGCGAGGCCCGCCACCGCACGATCCATCCGCTCCCGGGCCTCCCCCTGCAGGTGGGTGGCCCGATCCATGATGGCGTAGGGGATCGCCACCGCCGAGTCCGCGTGCAGATCCACCAGGCCGTCCAGCCCGCGTGCGATCAGGCCCTGCCACACCGCCCCGGCGATCCGGGCCGCGCCCCGACCGTCGGCGTCCCCCGGGAACACCCGGTTCAGGTCTAGCCCGTCCTCGGGCTGGACCCGTCGCTGCTGGATCAGGCCCCGGGGGTTGAGGGAGGGCACGAGCACCACGCCCCCCCGGATCAGGGTCCGCTGCAGCCTCCGATCGAGCTCATGGATCGCGGCCAGGCCGGTCACCTCGTCGCCGTGGACGTTGGCGGTCACCGCCACCCGCGGGCCGTCGGTGGGTGTGGACAGCACCACGACGGGGAGCGCGTCCGCACGCGCCCCCAGCTCGATGCGCTCGATGCGGCGCCGGACCTTGGGGCCGACAGGGCCGACCGCCATTGGGTGCCTCCACGGTCCGCCTGCTATAGCATCTGCAGCGGAGGCCCCATGCGATCCGACCCCACCGAGGTGGCGCTGCGAAACCTCGAGCGCCTGGTGACACGCGATCCCATCCTGCGTAACATCCTGCACCAGCACCTACCCGAGGGTGGGCACAGCTCCCACCTCGTCCCCCCGGTGGACGTGATCGAGACCCCCGACGCCTGGATCGTGCTGGTGGAGCTGCCCGGCGTCCCCAAGGACAGCGTCCGGGTCCACCTCGACGGCACCCGGCTGACGATCGATGGCACCAAACCCCGCGGCCTCGCCGGGCGACGGCGCAAGACGGAGCGCGAGACAGGCCCGTTCTCCCGGGAGTTCCAGGTCCCGTTCGAGGTCGACGCCCCCGCGATCACCGCCCACCTCGAGGAAGGGATCCTCACCGTCACCCTGCCCCGGATCGGAGCGTCGGAGGGCCGCGACGTGCCCGTCCAGTAGCCCCCCGGGGCGCTGGCTCACCCCCCCCGGGACAGCCCCGCGGCCTCCATCAGCGCCTGCTTCCGGGCCCGGCTGGGCTTGCGGGTGGGCCTGAGCCTCGGATCCGGTCGGGTGGTGGTGATCGGACGCTCGAGCAGCTGGTTGACCGCGACCCCCGCCATCGTGAGGCCAAACATCGCGGGCATCCACGACGTGGTGCCCTGGACCTGGTGGCGCCCCTCGCACGAGTGCTGTGCCTTGAGATCCTTGTCGGGGCAGATGCAGCGAAACGACGCAGCCGCAGCCGCGTCGAGATCGTGGGGGGGCTCGTCGGACCAGACACACTGGATCCCCTCGGTGATCCCTACCTCCCGCAGCAACCGGCGCACGATCCGGGCGAAGGGATCGATCCGGGTCTGAGACAGATCGGTGACCTGGATCCGCGTTGGATCCATGCGCCCCCCCGCCCCCATCGCGCTCACCACGTACTGCTCAGCCTCGACACACCTCCGCAGCAGGTGGACCTTGGCGGTCATGTTATCGATGCAGTCCAGCACCACGTCGTGCCCGTCTCCCAGGATCTCCTCGGAGGTCTCAGGGCCATAGAACAGGTTCAGCGGCACGATCTCAGCCCGGGGGTTGATCGCTCGGGCCCGCTGCGCCATCAGCTCGGACTTGAAGCCCCGGACCGTCTTCCGAGTGGCGTGCAGCTGGCGGTTGACGTTGGTGATGCAGACCCGATCGAAGTCCACCAGGATCACCCGCCCAAACCCGCTCCGCACCAACGCCTCGGCGGCATAGCTCCCGACGCCGCCGAGGCCGATCACACACGCGCTGCTCTCGACCATCCGATCCCAGCCCTCTGCGCCCAGCAGCAGCTCAGAGCGGTGAAACGGGTGCATGGGTCGAACATCCATCTCGTCCTCCCGGGGATCGCCTGCGATCCTCCCTCCGGCTATCTAGCCCCCGGCCCCGGTGGAGGATCGCAGCCCAAGGCTCGACCCGAGCCTCGCTCCCCCCGAGACCAGCGACGCTCAGCTCACTCGGCCCCCCGTCCAGCGTCGGGCCTCTAGCGCCGGTGTACGATCCAGGCTGAGACCACCGCGATCAGCGCCCGGGCGACAATCTGGGTCGGGAGCTGGGGATCGAGGGGCAGGGGCCCGAGGTCCACCACCTCCAGGGTGGTGGCCGTCGCGTCACGATCGTCGGGCTCAGGGAAGCGTGCGTTGGCCAACGGGAGCCCCTCGATCCCCGGGGGCCAGGCCCTCCGATCCAGCCACTGGAGGGAGAAGTAGGGGGTGAGCCGAACCACGTCGGTGTCCAGGGCGCGCTGGGTGAACCAGGCCCCGAGCCAGTCGCGGCAGGCCACCTCCCCCAGGGGGCCGTCCCGATCCGGGATCCCCGCGATGATCCCGCCGACGCTGACCACCGCGAGGACGTGATCTCGGATCTCAGCGTGCTGGGCCAGGATCCGGAGGATCTGCGTGACCCCGGCCTCCTCGCCGACGAGCACCAGGCGGCTCCCCTCCCCCACCAGGGCCGTCAGGCGCTCGGACAGACCTGCAGCCCCGAGCCCCGACGAGATCCGCTCAGCTGTGGAGGACAGCTCGGCGTGCAGCGCCTCGATCAGGGAGGGAGCCTCGGGCAGCTCCCCCTGGCCCTCGACCAGGATCCAGCGTGCGGGCACCGTCCGGGCCACCGCGGCCGCGAACGTGCCCCGCTGAGCCCCCCAGTCCGCTAGATCCTCCCAGCCCGCGCCGGGGCCGAGGGTGGTGCTTGGATCGTAGGCGGCCCCCAGCTCCTCCGGATCCTGGAGCCGGGCCTCGATCCCCACCTCGTCTCGATCGTACAGGTGGGCCCAGCGCTCAGACACGCCCTGGAGCGCAGCCAGGGCCTCGATCAGGGCGACCTCGCCGGGCAGGGCCCGGCCGGGCAGGGCCGCCGCCACCGGGTTGGAGATCTTGCGCTCAGGCAGCCGTCCCGCGGGGTGGTAGGGGACGAAGCGGAGCACCGCGGCCTCCCAGGCCGCCGCCTGCTCGGGATCGTCTCCCTGGTCGTCGACATGCCCCCGCAGCAAGGTGGCGATCATCACCTTGAACCAGCGCTCCCCATCCAGCGCAGGAGGACGGGGCCACTGGAGCCAGCCGATCCCCAGCGCGATCACACAGCTCGCGGCCGTCAGGGCGAGGGAGAGGGGATCGGTCAGCGGCGAGGTGGCTCCGGAGCCCGCCGGGAGGGGCGATGGACCGGCACCGGCACCGGCACGAGCTGCTCCTCGGGGGAGAGGAGATCGAGCTGTCGCAGCAGATCCTCAAACCTACGCTTCAGCTGGTTGATCAGTCCCATCCAGGTTCTCCCTTCCCGCCACACGAGCGTAGAGGACGACGCGGGGATCCGCCACTCTCCTCTCGTGTATCGACACGCACGGCGAGACAGGCAAGGGGTTCGACGTCCCGGATTGTCAGATCGAGCCCGGGGCCGGGCTCGTCCGCTCCAGGCGATCAAGCCGGGGCGGAGCCCAGGGCCCGGCGATCCATCCAGGCCCTAAATCAGCTCAGGATCCGCTCCAGCAGCCCCCGGTCTGCCTGGAGCGCGGTGCGCTGGAGGTAGAAGTGTAGACCCCGCTCACCGCCGAGCTCTTCGCCCCCGCCCGCCTTGCCCGGCCCTCCATGGATCAGGTTGGGCATCACGGTGCCCGGACCCGGGCTCTGATCGTGGACCTTGCGGGATCCCCAGTGGATCCGCCCGTGCCAGGGCGCGAGCCCCAGGATCACGGGCCCCGCCCAGTCGGGATCGTCGGAGTACACGCTGGCCACCAGGCCCCCCCCACCTGCGGCCACCAGCGCGATCACCTCCTCAGCTCCGCCCTGGTAGGGCAGCACGCTGGCGACGGGACCGAACACCTCGTGCTCGTGGACGAGCTCGGCCTCCAGCCCGCCATCGACCCGAAACAGGCCCGGACGGACGAAGCAGCCCCCCCCGGGGGCCTCGCCCCGCCACAGGGGGGTGCCGATCGCCTCGAGCCTCGCGAGGCCCTCGGAGACCGAGCTGCGCTGCGCCGGCGACGCCAGGGGGCCGACGTCGATCCCCCGCTCCCCTGGATCCCCGACCCGGATCCCCTCGAGGCGCTCGACCAGCGCCGCGACTGCCTCGTCCATCCGATCGGCGGGGATGAAGATCCGACGCACACAGGTGCACTTCTGACCTGCCTTCTGCGACAGATCGCGCACCACCTGGTTGACGAACATCTGGAAGGTGTCGGAGCCAGGCTCGACGTCCGCGCCGAGGATCGAGGCGTTCAGCGAGTCCGCCTCGATGTTGACCCGGACGTTGTGGGCCACGATCGCCTGGTGCCCCCGGATCCGGGCGGCGGTCTGCGAGCCCCCGGTGAACGCGACACAGTCCTGCGGCCCGACGTGATCCAGCAGATCACCGGCTGAGCCCACCAGCAGCGAGAACGCGCCCTCGGGCAGGACCCCGGTCTCGACCCACAGCTGCGCGATGCGCTGGGTCAGGGCTGCGGTCGCGGTCCCCGGCTTGCAGAGGACGGGCATCCCCGCGAGCAGCGCCACCGCGGCCTTCTCCGCCAGGCCCCACGCGGGGAAGTTGAACGCGTTGATGTGGATCGCCACCCCCAGGCGCGGGACCCACACGTGCTGACCGACGAACCGCTTCGAGCGCCCGATCCCCTCGGGCTCCCCGTCGAACAAGATCTTGTCGTCGCCGAGCTGCTTGCCGACGTAGGCGTAGTACTGCAGCGTGCCCGAGGCCCCGTCGATGTCAAACTTTGCGTCCGATCGGGTGGTGCCCCCCGAGGTGCGGGACAGCTCGATCAGCGCGTCCCGGTGATCATGGATCGCGGCCGCCAGGCCAGCGAGGATCTCAGCGCGCTGCGCAAAGGTGAGCGCCCGCAGCGCAGGCCCCCCCCGCCGGCGGGCATAGCGCAGGGCGGCTCCCCGATCGAGGCCCCTGGCCGAGCACCGGGCGACCGCCTCCCCCGTGGTGGGATCGACCAACGTCTGGAAGGGCTCACCACCAAAGACCCACTCGCCCTCGAGGTAGCTCTCGAGCATCTGCATCCCGTCCTCCGCAGAAAGGGACGGCCGTCCTAACCTGCAGCGCCCCGTTCAAGGCGCGAGGCTGTGGTAGAAGCGCAGCAGCTGCTCGGCGCGCGCTGCCCAGGTCCAGCCCCCGAGCACGGCCCGGCGCGCGGCCCGGCCCAGGGCCCGGCAGCGCACAGGATCGGACAGCAGCGCCTGCAGCGCCGCCGCGAACGCCACAGGATCCGCGGCCGGCACCGGGATCACCCCGGGGATGGCCCGCGCCGAGCCCCCAGCGGCGACGGTGGGGACCCCGAGACACAGCTGGTTGAGCAGCTTGATCGGGAACCCGGCGCAGCGACGCCGGGGCAGGGCCGCGACCGTGGCCACGGCCAGGGCGTCGGCGGTGTCTGCCAGCGAGGTCGAGCGCACCAGCCGCAGCCGCGATCCTCCGACCCCCGCAGCGCTCGCCATCGCAGCCAGCGGCGGCAGCGGGCTGCCGGTCACCACCAACAGCCGGGCCGACGGCAGCAGGGCCACCGCAGCGAACAGATCGGGCAGATCCTGGTAGCCATCCGCGTTGCCTGCGTACACCACCCACCGGTGATCCCCAAGCCCCCAGCGGCGCCGGGCCCGGGGGGCGGACGCTCCCTGCAGCTGCTCAGGATCGATCCCGGGGGGGATCAGCGCCACCGGCGCCACCCCCCGCGCCAGCAGCTCCCGCTGGGCGGGCTCCGACATCGCGACGGCGCCATCACAGACCCGGGGCACCACCGCGTCGACCACCGCCCCGACAGCCCGGACCCCCCGCCCCGCCCAGGGGCCGGGCGTCCCATAGGTCGGGAGCTCGTGTCGCATCGTGGTGTGCAGATCGTAGATCACCGGAGGGTGTCGCCGTCGCCCCCGGGCCAGCCAGGCCGCTAGCGGCGCCTCCACGTTGTGGGCGTGGATCACGTCGATCGCCTCAGTCCGCAGGATCCTGCGGACGGTCCTCGCCAGCAGCAGATCCTGCAGCGGGCGGCCGGGGTGGGGGCCGCTGTGGAGCACGCCGGAGCCAGGGACCCACCGGGTACGCACGATCCTCACCCCCTCGGGGATCGCCCCCGCCCCGGAGCCCGCCCAGCACGCGAGCAGGACCCGCGCCCTGCGCGCCAGGGCGCGGGACATGCCCGCCACGTAGACCTGGGATCCCTGGTGGCTCGGGAAGGGAAAGGCGCCGACCTGCAGCACGGTGAGCATCGGCGCTGGTGTAGCCTGCGGCTGTGATCCAGCTACTCGATCTGGTCAAGCGGTTCCACACCCCCTCCCGTGGAGCGTTCCTCGCGGTGGATCACCTCTCCCTGTCGGTCGAGGGTGGGGAGATCTATGGCCTGCTGGGGCCCAACGGGGCCGGCAAGACCACCACCCTGCGCATGCTGGCCACCCTGGTGGAGCCCGACGGAGGGCAGATCACCCTCGATGGCGTCGATCGGATCCGCGAGCCGCTGCGGGCCCGGGGGATCATGGCCTATGTGCCCGCGGAGGCGGGCCTGCCCGAGCGGCTGTCCCCCCGGGAGGTGGTCCGCCTGTTCGCGAACATCCAGGGCACCGCCCACGCCGCAGAGCGCACCGACGAGCTGCTGGAGCGGATGGGGGCCGGTCCCTACGCCGACACCCCCTGCAGCGATCTGTCCACCGGGATGAAGCGGAGGGTGGTGCTGGCCCGGGCCCTGATCCATGAGCCGAGGGTGCTGCTGCTCGATGAGCCCACCGACGGACTCGACGTCCCCGGCCGACGCGACGTGCTCGCCCTGGTCCGGGAGCAGGCCGAGGCCGGCCGTGCGGTGATCCTGTCGTCCCATATCATGGGGGAGGTCGAGCGGGTGGTGGATCGGGTCGGGGTGATGGCCCAGGGGCGGCTGGTGGCTGAGGGCACCCTGGCGCAGGTCATGGCCGACGCCGGCGCCACCAACCTCGACGACGCCTTCCTGGCCCTGGTCGAGCCGTCCCCGTGAGGCCTGCACCGCCGGAGCGGACCCTCAGGGCCCTGCTGATGCTGACCGTGAGCACCACCCAGCGCCTGCTCCGGGAGGGCATGATCCTGCGCTCCATGATCTGGCCGGTGGCGGTGGTGGTGGGCACCCTGGCCGCCACCATCGTGGTGATGGCCTTCCTGCGCCCTCCCCGCGAGGTGGCGGTGCCCCCGGGCTGCGATCCAGAGCTGGTGGCGATCTTCGAGGGCTCGGGGTTCACCGTCCACACCGTCGCGGATCCCCGGGGGGCGGTGGAGGACGAGCGCGTCTCGGTCGCCACCGACGGGAGCCACCTGTGGGCCCGGGGCACCTCCACCCTCGCCCTGGAGGTCGAGGAGCTGGTGCGGATCCAGGTGGGCTCCCCGTGGCGGCCGAGCTCCATGGAGCTGCCGAGCCTCACCGCCGGGGAGGAGCAGGGGCGAAGGATCTGCAGGATCCTCGGGATGTTGTTCGTGATGTACGGCGCGGTCTTCGGCCTCGGCAGCGTCGCCCGGGATCGGGACAACGGCACGCTGGAGGCCGAGCTGACCCTGCCCGTGCCCCGCTGGGTCGGGGGCCTGGCCCGGTGGACCGCCAGCGTCGTCCTGCTCTCGCTGTTCTATGCTCTGTCGGTGGTGATGCTCGCCGCCGTCATCGGGGTGCGGGGGCCGGGCACAACGATCCTCCACGGGATCGCTGCGATCGGAGGCAGCGTGGCGATCGGCCTCGGCGTCGTCGGCACCGCGGGCCTGAAGCAGGGATTCTCCGGCCCCTTCGCCGCTGCCCTCACCGGCGTCACCGGGGTGGCCGCCGTGGGCCTCGTCGGCGCCGACTGGCTCCCGATCGCCAGCCTGTTCGGTGAAGGGGATGGCTACACCGCGGTGCTGATCTCGGTGGGGCTGGGGCTGCTGGCCTCAGCGGTGTATGCGCGCCGGACGGGGAGGGCATAGGTGCGCCGGACGGGGAGGGCACAGGCGCGCCGGACGGGGAGGGCATAGGTGCGCCGGACCACGTCGGGGGTGTCCAGGTGAGGCCGTCACGGATCCTGGCTGTGGCCCGCCGTGATCTGGCGACCGAGCTCCGGGGTACCCACGGCTGGGTCCTGCCTGCGGTGATGGCCGCCTTGCTCGTGCCCAGCTCGGCGATCCCCCCCAGGGCCTCGATCGATATCCGTCCCCAGACCACCTGGGTGATCGGAGCTGTCCCCGACGAGGTGTTGGCCCTGCCCCACGTCGAGCGCCGGCGCAGGGGGGCTCTGGTGTTCTATACCTCCGACGACGTCCTGATCGTGGCTGGCCCCGAGGTCCCCGAGGAGATCCGGGGGGTCCTCGACGGACCTGAGCCCGACGTGGCGGTGGAGATCCTGCCGGTTGGCTTCGT
>DRPG01000332.1 GCA_011376105.1 Deltaproteobacteria bacterium | reverse complement strand
GGGCGGTGCCGGGAACGGGCGGGGCGAGGCTGAGCCCGGGACGGGGCTGAGCCCGGGCGGTGCCGGGGACGGGGCTGAGCCCGGGCGGTGCCCGGGCGGTGCCGGGAACGGGCGGGGCGAGGCTGAGCCCCCAGGCCGGGATCGCTCAGCACGCTCAGCGCAGCCGCGCGCTCAGCGCAGCCGCGCGCTCAGCGCAGCCGCGCGCTCAGCGCAGCCGCACGCTCAGCGCAGCCGCGCGCTCAGCGCAGCAGCTGCAGGGCCCGGGCGAGCTGGGGATCGACGCGCAGGCGCTGCTCGATGGGCAGATCCCACGGGATGTTGGCGTGCTCGTGTGGATCATGGCCCAGCTGATCCACCAGGGTCAGCAGCTCTTCGCGCTCGTCCTCGGGGAGCTCGGCGCGCGCCAGCCGGGCCCGCAGCTGGGCCACGGGGCCGGCCTCGACGGGGTAAGGGACCACGTGATCGGGCACGCGCCCCTCCTTGGGGGCCACCGGCTGCCCGCTGGGGGTGTAGTACCGACCGACGGTCAGCTTCAGCGCGGTCTCCTGAGGTGCGTCGTGCAGGTAGACCTTCTGCACCGTGCCCTTTCCATAGGTGGGCTCTCCCACGAGCACGCCCCGCCCTGTGTCCTGCAGGGCGCCGGCCAGGATCTCCGACGCCGAGGCGCTCATGCCGTTGATGAGCAGCACCGTGGGCAGATCAGCGGGCAGTCCCCCCGGGGTAGCGCGGTGGATCTCGCCGAGCTCGGGCGTGTTCCGGCCCCGGGTGCTGACGATCACCCCCTCGTCGAGGAACAGATCGGCGACGGCGACCGCCTCGGACAGCAGGCCCCCCCGGTTGTCCCGCACGTCGACGATCAGGCCCTGGAGGGACCCGAGCCCCTGTGGACCAGCGAGGAGCTCCAGCTCGGCGATCAGATCGTCGGCGGTGCCCTCCTGGAACTGGCGCAGGCGGAGGTAGGCGACGCGCTGCTCGAGCAGCGCCCCATCGACGACCCGTCGCTGCACCCGATCGCGGACGGTCTCGATGGTGCGGGGCTGCTCCCAGCCCTCCCGCAGAACCTTCAGGGTGGCCCGCTCGCCCCGATCCCCCTCGAAGCGATCGCGGATCGTCTCGAGGGGCATGCCCGCCAGCTGCTGGCCGTCGACCTCGAGGATCTGGTCTCCGGTCGCCAGCCCGTCGCGCTCGGCGGGGCTGCCATCGAGCACACGCACGACCTCCGCCCCGCCCTCGGTGGCCTCGACCTCGATCCCGAGGCTGGTGGTGGTGCCGTGGGCGTCGTCGCGGAGCTCCTGCAGCTGATCGCTGTCGAGCCAGCGGGACTGCCCATCGAGCCTGCCGATCATGCCGACGATCGCTGCGTCGATCAGCTCCTTGGGGGAGATCGGCTCGACGTAGTCGTCCTCGATGGTGGTGAGCACCCGAGCGAACAGATCCAGGTGGGCATAGGGGTCTTGGGCCCTGGCGACCGCTGCACGGCCGGTCAGAGAGCCGACGAGCAGCCCCGCGACGAACAGGCCGGTGGCGAGGACGGTGGCGCGTGCGGGGGTTTGTTCGTACACGGGTACATCTTATCCGTGGAGCCTGGATGCGGATCGCGATCTACGGCGGGAGCTTCAACCCCCCCCACATCGGGCATCTGATGGTGAGCGCCTGGCTGCGGTGGACCGATCAGGTCGACGAGGTCTGGCTGCTGCCCGCGTTCTCCCACCCCTTCGCCAAGGAGCTCGCGCCCTTTGCGGAGCGGGTCTCGCTGTGCGAGGCCGCCACGAGCGCGCTCGACGGGGTCTCGGTGTGCGCGATCGAGGCCCACCTGCCCGTCCCCAGCTACTCGATCGACACCCTGACGGCGCTGGCGGGGCGACACCCCGAGCACCGCTTCCGGTTTGTGCTCGGAGCCGACGCGCTGGCCGAGGTGGATCGCTGGAAGGAGTGGGATCGCCTCCAGGCGCGGTTTCCTCCGATCCCCGTCGGCCGGCAGGGCTACCCCACCCCCCCCGGCGCCATCGACTTCCCGGGGATCTCCTCGACCGAGATCCGTCGGCGGGCGTGGCAGCAGAGGCCGATCGCCCACCTGGTCCCCGGGGTGATCTGTCCTCGGGTCGAGGCGTTGTACGGTCCGCCCCCTGGGAGCGAGCCCTGAGCGGTCAGCGGGTCAGCGCGGGCCCGAGCCCGATCAGCCCGTACTCGGAGCCTCCCTCCGAGATGTCCTGCTCGCCCCAGGCCCCCTCGATCACCACCGCGTCCTCCCCTGGGTACCAGGCGACGAGGGGATGTGCTCCCCGCCCCACGTCGCTGCAGCCGGCCTGAGCGAAGGTCTCGGTGTCTGGATCGAACAGCTCGGTGCAGCGCACGGCCTCCTGGTAGGCCCCAAACAGGGCGTTTCCCATGGTGGAGCCACCGATCACCACGACCCGACCGTCGGACAGGGGCACCATCCGGTGGTGGGCTCGGGCCAACGCCAGCGGACCGACCTCGCGCCAGAGGTTGGTGGTCACGTCGTAGAGGAACGCATCGCGCACCGCATCCGACGAGGTGTACAGCGAGCCGAAGGGATCGATCTGATCCCAGATCTCCTCGATGGGCTCGGAGAACCCTCCGGTGACGAGCAGACTCCCGTCCTCCAGGGCGAGCATGGTGCCGCCGGCCAGCGGACCGGGCAGCGGGGGGAAGGGCTCGACGCTGCCGTCGGGCTGGAAGCGGTTGCAGGCGTTGGTGGGCGTCCAGGTGATCTGATCCCCGAGGCCAAAGGAGATGATCAGCCCCCCACAGACCACCACCTCTCCGCCGGAGGGGGCCCCCATCGCGTGCATTCGGCCGGCCTCGACGTCGTTGATCTCCGTACCCCGCTCGAAGCGGCCGCTCCTGGACTTCCAGATCGTGTAGGAGGCGAAGGTGGAGATCCCACCCTCGACGATGCCCCCATACAGCAGCACGTTGCCTCCCTCGAAGGGGATCGACAGGTGCTCTGAGCGGGCCTCGCCCATGCTGTCTTCGGGATCGAGTGGATCGGCTTGATCGAGGACGGTGTCGGTGGCGGGATCCCACAGGAACCAGCCGTCGACGTCGGGGAAGGTCGCGTCGTAGATGTCCCGGCCGCCGGTGATCAGGATCGCGGGGGCGCCATCGACCTCGACCAGGGCGGCGCCCATGCCCACGCGCTCGGGCACCGGGTTGCCGTCTCTGTCGTTGAAGGTTGGGATCTCTCCGACGTTCTGGAAGCTCGTGTTGCCCTGATCGAGGCGAGTGAGCTTCAACACCCGGCTCGAGTGGATGTTGGCCGACTGTGGATCGCCTCCACCGAAGAGGTAGGTGTCGCCGTTGGGCAGCATCACCGCGGCCCCCCGCCACCGCCTGCGGGCCTCGGCCAGCAGGCTGAACTCTGCGAGCTGGCCGACGTTGGCGACCAAGAACGCCAGCTCGTGGTCTCCGGTGATCAGATCCTCCGCGACCACGCCCTGGCCATAGGCCAGGGTCTGCGAGGGCTGCCACTCGTCGCTGATCGAGCCTGAGCGCTCCGCCAGCAGGCCGATCTGGGTGCCGCCGGGGACGGGCAGCTCGATCGACAGGGTCAGCTCGGTGCCCCGGGCGCCCGTGCCCACATAGCTGATGATCTCCTCACCATCGGGCAGGAGGCGGACGAGCTTGATCTCGGGATCCTCGTCGAGCACCGCGCCGCTGTTGACGAAGTCCGGGAGCAGCTTGAGGGTCATGGCGAGGGTGGGGGGCGCAGGCTCGCACCCCCCCAGGCCCACCAGACACGCCAGCCCGGCTGTGACAGACACCATGTCTCGGGTGTTCATGGCCTCGGTGCTCCCGCCGGGGCCGGATCGGTCCCCGCTGTGGGTAAGGGTAGAAGGCGGCTCCCCGGGTGTCAACCGGGGCTGCACCCCCCTCCGTGCTACCTTCCCCAGGTCTCCACCGAGACGATCTAGGGGAAGATCCCATGACCACCCACGAGCCACCCCGAGCTCCCCTCGAGCGGGTCTCGGCGCTGGACGAAGATCCTGCCGTCGTCCATGGCTTTACCACCCGGCGTGGTGGGGTGTCGGGGGGGCCGCTGGCCTCGCTGAACCTGGCGCTGCGCGGGGAGGAGCGTCCCGAGAGGGTCCTCGAGAACTGGCGCAGGGTCGCCGCTGCGCTCCATCCCGACGCGGTCCAGTGGCGGATCGCTGTGCTGGAGCAGGTCCACGGCGATCGGATCGCGCAGCTGCACGACGGGGCTGGCCCGCTGGAGCCGGCCGCCACCGCTGACGCCGCGTTCACCACCGAGCCCCGGCTGCTGCTGGGGATCCGCACCGCAGACTGCGTCCCGGTGCTGGTGGCGGGCCCCGGGGTGGTGGGGGTGGCCCACTCGGGCTGGCGCGGCACCGCGGCGGGGATCGCGGCGGGCCTCATCGCACGGATCACCGAGGCCACGGGGTGTGAGC
>DRPG01000331.1 GCA_011376105.1 Deltaproteobacteria bacterium | reverse complement strand
GTCAACGACGCGTGCGTGATCCTGGGCAAGCCCAACGTCTACGGCTCGATCTTCCGCTTCGAGGGACAGGCCAGCGTGTTCAACCACGCAGGCGGCCCCCACTACCGCGATCTCTACCCCGAGCCTCCTCCGCCGGGTGTGGTGCCGGGCTGCGCTGAGGGCGGCGTGCTGGGGGTGCTTCCCGGCATCATCGGCGTGATCCAGGCGACCGAGACCCTCAAGCTGCTGGCGGGGCTGGGCACCAGCCTCTCGGGCCGGCTGCTGCTGTATGATGCGCTAGAGATGAGCTTCCGGGAGCTAAAGCTCAGGCGGGATCCCAACCGACAGCCGATCACCGAGCTGATCGACTACGAACAGTTCTGCGGTGTGCCCGCCCTCACCGCAGCCGCAGCCGAGGAGACAGCCATGGACGAGCCCTTCGATCGGATCTCAGTCACCGACTTCAAGGCCCGGTGGGACGCGGGCTGGCGCCCCTACATGCTCGACGTGCGCAAGGCCCACGAGATCGACATCGTCCGCCTGCCCATGGGGGATCGGGTGCACCCCCACGAGACGGTGGATCAGATCGCCGGGGAGCTGCCCACCGATCGCGAGATCGTGCTGGTCTGCCGCAGCGGGCGACGCTCGGCCACCGCGGCGGCGGTGCTGGCGGCGGCGGGGCTGCAGAAGCTGTACAACCTCGAGGGGGGCGTGCTGGCCTGGGCGGAGCAGATCGACCCGAGCCTGCCTACCTACTGAGCCTACTGAGCCCGGCGTAGCCTCGCCCGGCGTAGCCTCGCCCGGCGTAGCCTCGCCCGGCGTAGCCTCGCCCCCACGGGCCGGCGCTGAGGGGCGCTGAGGGACGAGGCGCCGCCCGTCACCCGTGCCCACCGGCTGGCTCGCTCGCCGGTGGATCTTCGGCTCGTGCCTCCACCGGCGGGTCGACCGGCGACAGCGTCACCGGCACCCCGTTGAGCACCGCGTTGCCGGACAGAGGATCGATCGCCTGGGGATCGGTCAGATCGTTGACGCTCGCGCCGGGCTGGGCCGAGGCGATCTGCCAGCCGACCCCCTCGCGCCCGTGGCCCCAGCCATGGGGTAGGCTCACCACCCCGGGCATGATCTCGTCGCTGACCCGCACCACGACCTCGATCTCCCCTACCCGGGAGCGGACCCTCGCCCGTCCGGCGCTCACCAGCCCGTGGGCTTGGGCATCCTGGGGGTGCACCAGCAGGGTGCACCGGGGGGGGCCCTTGACCATCCGGGGGCTGTTGTGCAGCCAGCTGTTGGCGCTCCGCAGGGTACGCCGGCCGATCAGCAGCAGGCCCTCCGGGCTGGGCCCTCGGTCTGCGAGGATCCGCTCGGTTTCGGCCACGAAGATCTCTGGAGCGAGCTGGAGCCGCTCCCGGGGGGAGCGAGCCAGCAGGCGGGGCTGCAGCGGCCCGAGGTCGAGGCCATGGGGCTGCGCCCGGAGCCGCCGCAGCGAGATCCCCGCGGCTCCGCGCCGGAGCCCCCGGGGCCCGGCCCGCAGGCCCGCCGCCAGCAGCCTGGTGGGGCCCAGCCGCCGCAGGACGGCGAGCCTCGCCCGCTGTCGCAGCCCTCCACCCCGGGCCTGGAGCAGCCGATCGGTCAGATCGAGGGCGATCTGCCAGTCGTGGCGGGTCTGTCCATCGGCGGGCAGCACCGCCGGAGCGAACCGGGCGGTGTCCCGCACCGCGAGCAGGTTGAAGGCCACGTCGTAGTGATCCCGGCTGAGGGGGGGCACCGCCGGAAGCACATAGTGGGCGTGTCGTGCGGTCTCGTTGAGGTACAGATCCACCGCCACACACAGCCTTAGCTGCCCCAGCAACGCGTCGAGGCGCCCTCCCCCTGAGCTGGTGAGCACCGGGTTGCCCGCCCAGACGAGCAGGCCCTGGATCTGCCCGGGCCCCGGCGTCTCGATCTCCTCGGGCAGCACTGAGACCGGCAGCTCACCGGCGAGCTCGGGCAGCGAGCGCACCCGGCTGTGCCAGCGCCCGAAGCGCTCCCGCACCTTGGGGCGCCGCCCCCAGGGCGAGAGGGGATCGAAGGCGGGCAGGGTGACCATCAGGCCCCCGTGCTGATCGAGGTTGCCGGTCACCGCGTTGACCACGTTGAGCAGCCAGCCCGCCACCCCCCCGTGGCGCTGAGCACAGGCCCCGAGGCGGCCATACAGCACGGCCCGCTCGGTGTCCCGCAGCGCGATCGCCAGCTGCTGGATCACGCTGGGCTCGAGCCCCGTCCGGCGGGCGACCTCCGCCAGCTCCACCCTCCCGGCGATGGCGGAGACGAGCTCCAGCCCGTCGACGTGCTCCGCCAGGTGCCCCAGCAGGGGGGGACCGACCTCGAGGCTGCAGCGCAGCAGCCCCAGCAGCAGCCACACGTCGGTGCCGGGGCGGATGAAGTGGTGGGCATCGGCCCGACGTGCGGTCTCGGTGCGGCGGGGATCGATCACCACCACCTGGCCCCTGCGCCGCACCGCGTCCAGGCGGCGACGGACCCCGCCGGCGGTCATGATGCTGCCCCCGGACACGATCGGGTTGCCCCCGAGGATCACCACCAGATCCGATCGATCCAGATCGGGCACCGGCATCAGCAGCTCGTGGCCAAACATCAGGTAGGCCGCGAGCATGTGGGGCAGCTGATCGAGGGAGGTCGCCGAGAAGCGGTTGCGCGAGCGGATCGTGCGCAGCAGCTCTGGTATGAACAGCATCGAGCCCAGGTTGTGCACGTTGGGGTTGCCCAGGTAGCTCGCGACGCTGTCTGGACCGTGCTCCTGCTGCAGTCGATGGATCCGGGCGGCGATGTCGTCGAGTGCCTCGTCCCAGCCCACCGGCTCCCAGCCGCCGGGCGTGCGCTTGATCGGATGGCGCAGCCGATCGGGATCGTGCTGGAGATCGGCCAGCGCCACGGCCTTGGGGCAGATGTGGCCCCGGGAGAAGGGATCGTCTGGATCGCCTTGGATCGAGGTGATCCGATCGCCATCGACCTGCACCTCGATCCCGCACATGGCCTCGCACAGGGAGCAGGTGTACAGCGCGGTGTGAGGCATGTCGTAGCTTAGCTCAGGGCCGGTGGTTCACCGCGTCGTTGATCGGGATCGCCTCGGGGGCCCAGATCAGCAGGTGCCCCACCCACAGGGCACAGACCTCGGGGGGGGTGGACTCCGCCACGATCGCCCGGATCTGCCGGTATAGCCCCACCTGGAGATCGCGGATCCGCTCCATGTCGCTGCGGGTGACGTTGAACAGGTTGTAGCTGAAGCGATCCTCGGGCCCCGGATCCTCTAGTCGATCGCGGGACACCCCGGCCCAGTGACGCCGCAGCGAGACCAGATCCTCGGTGCTGGGGCGTGCATCCACCGTCAGCGGCGCCTGGACCGACAGCCCCTCGCCGGTCCAGCCCACCACCCCCGCCCCCCGCATCGCCTCCAGCACCGACGCGACCACCGGGACCGACAGCCCCAGGGTGCGGGCGATCGGCTCGTTGGGGCTGGGGTGGGGCTGCAGCACCCCCAGCAGCGCCAGGATCGCCGCGGCCCAGGGCTCATCGAACACCAGGCGGCGCACCCCCTGCCTCGCCCGGTACAGCTCGCACAGGCTCGGGATCTGCTCGATGTCCACCAGGTCCGCGACCCAGTCCGACACCCGCCCGGTGATCGCCTCCACCAGCTCCAGGAAGTGGGGGAGCCTCGGTCGCGCCGCGCCACGCATCCAGCGTCCGATCTGGTGCTCGGAGAACCCGCTGCGGCTGGCCAGCTCCCGGTTGCTGGCGCCCCCCCGGAGCCCATCGAGCCATGGCGCGAGATCGTCGGGATCGTACAGCCCCGCCACCGGCGGGTGGAAGCGCTCGAACGCACCACGGACGTCGATGTGGCGCCGGGCCGCGGCGCGCACCGTCTCCTCGGCGGTGGGGAAGCGACGTCCCCCCTCCCAGTCGGAGACCGGGTTGCTGCGGTAGCCGAGCATCCGGGAGAACGCGACCTGTGACACAGACCCCCGGATCGCGCGGAGGATCTCCTGAGCAGCTCGTTCCAAGATCACCTCGTTTTCGCTAGATCACAGCCATAACAGGGCTGAAAAGATTGCGAACTTGAGCTGATCCGAGCTGGACTACCGCTACGATCCCTGTCTGATCTCGATCAGGGTCCCCCGGTGGCCCCGGCGCCAGGAGACCACCGGCTCCCCGCGGACCACCCGGGTGTGCGCGAGCCAGCGTGCCTGCTGGCCCGGCTCCTGGTCCCTCCGGTGGGCCTCGGCCACCGCCTTAGCCAGCCGCGCCAGGGCCACAGCCCGGTTCGCCGCCTGGGAGCGCTGGCCCTCAGCCCGGACCGCGATCCGGGTGGGGCGATGGACCGCCCGGACCGCGGTGGATCGGGTGTTGACATGTTGCCCACCGGGGCCCCGGGCCCGGACCGCCGAGAGGCTCACCTCATCCAGCTCCAGCGCGGGGGCCTCGCCGGAGGGCAGCGCGTGCCGGGTGACCCCCACGAACCAGCGACGACGGGCCCTTCGGCCTCGACAGGGCGCCACCAGCACGTGGGTCCCCAGCAGGGGCTGCGCCGGTGAGATCGGACCGTCCAGGGCGAGGTGGATCGAGCCCGGCGCCTCTGGATCGCCGTGGAGGGTCCAGTCGATGACCTCGATCTGCAGCGCCTCGAGCCGGATCGCCAGGGCCGGGGCCAGCTCCGCCACGAAGCGGCGGACCTCCACCGGGCCCCGGCCTGCGCTGATCTGCAGTGCCCAGGGCGTGCTCATCGCTTCACCGTGATCAGGGGCAGCAGCGAGGCGACCCGCGCTGCGGTGCCCGCCGCCTCCAGCGTCGCGATCACCGGCTCGATCGGCTTGTAGCAGTCGGGGTGCTCCGCATACAGCGCGTCGCGATCGTCACAGATCACCCGCCCTCCGGTGGCGGTGCGCCGCAGCGAGGCCCGGGTGTGTCGGTGTCGCATCAGCTCGATGGACTGCCCCCGGTTCATCCGCCGGCCGGCGCCGTGCGCCACCGACTCCAGGGAGCGGGCCGAGCCCTGGCCGAGCATCACCCAGCTCTCGGCGCCCCGGCTGCCCAGCACCACCGTGAGCTGACCCGCTGCGGCGGGGGCGGCCCCCTTGCGGTGGACCCAGGCCGGCCCGTCGGGCAGGTTCACCCGCTCGACCACGTTGTGGACCAGCTCCAGGGAGCCACCGGTGCGCCCCGGGTGCGCCGCTCCGACCGCCCGCAGCATGCGCCAGCAGAGGATCAGGCGGTTGGCCCGCGCAAAGTTCACCGTGCCCCGCAGATCCTGCAGCCAGGCCTCGGCGGCGTCCTCGGGCAGGGCTCCTCCCCCCCAGCGGCTCGCGATGTGCTTGCCCAGCCCCCGGGAGCCGCTGTGGGCCACCACCGCGAAGCCGCTGCGCCTCAGCCCCGCCGCAGCGGCCTGATCCCGATCGACGACCCGTCGCACCCGGGACAGCTCCAGGAAGTGGTTGCCGCCCCCCACCGAGCCCAGCTGAGTGCCGAACACCGCGTCGGGGACGGGCCCCACCGGTCCGATCTGCGCCTCCTCCCGGGCGGCGAACGCCGCGAGCTCATCGGGCACACCGGCGACCTCGCACAGCCCCCGCGCACCCCGGGCCCAGACCGCCGCCAGCAGCGCACCCGGATCCACCTCGTCCAGCGGATCGGTGTCCAGCTCGTTGCGCACCCGGCGCTCTAGCGCGTCCCCCTGAGCCTTGATCCGGGGGATCCCGACGAGCCGGACCCCACAGCCCGCGTCTCCGCCCACCAGGGACGGCCACACGATGCCCCGGAACGCAAAGCTCGCGCCGATCGGCGTCCCCGGGCCGGGGTGGAGATCGGGGAGCCCCACGGCACGCACACAGCCGTCGGCACACGCCACCCGGGCCAGCTGATCCACCGCCGCCCCCTCGAGCCACACGTCGGGACCTGCGAGCACCTCTGCGTGGGCAGGCAACGGACCGCTCATCTCCATCCTCCTCTGCTCCCGATCTAAGCACGACCCGTGCCACCTCGGTATAACCTATATAATTCTGATATCCGGTGCATAGTGCACCATGTTCATCGGTGAAGATCTCACCAGGGTGATACAGATCGCACCATGACCACCCTGCTGACCTGGACCGATCGGGGCGCTGGTCCCGCCCCCCATCATCGCCCCCGGGATCGGGCGGATCGGGGCCCGGTGCTGCGGCTGCTGGATCAGCCGGAGAGCCAGGGGCGCTATGAGCGCCTGCTGATCCTGACCAGCCCCGCGGCCCTGCCCGGGGCCCGGCACCTCGCCCAGCAGGCCGCTGATGCTGTCGGCCGCGCTGAGATCCGGCTGCTCGAGGTCGACGATCCATCCGATCATGCGGCGCTGTTCGAGGCCCTGGGGCCGGTCGTCGCCGAGCTGTCGGGTCGGATCGACGTGCTGCTGTCCGCGGGCACCCCCCAGGCCCAGACCCTGTGGGTGATCCTGGTGCAGGCCGGGCTGCTGGAGGCCCGCATGCTGCAGGTGATCCCACCGGCCTTTGTGCCCGATCCCCACCCCCGGGCGATCCGGGAGGTCCGGCTCGACGTCGAGGGGTTCCCCGAGATCCACGCCCTGCGCCAGGAGGTCCGGAGGCTACGGGCCGAGGCCCAGGCGGTCTCGGGCATGGTGGGCAGCTCGGTGTCGATGGCGGCGCTCACCTCGCGCCTGGCCCGGGTGGCGCCCACCCAGGTGCCGGTGCTGATCCATGGAGAGACCGGCACCGGCAAGGAGCTGGTCGCCAACGCGATCCATGCTGCGTCCCTGCGGGCGGGGGCCCCGTTCGTGGCCGCGAACTGTGGCGCGTTCTCCGAGGGCATCCTCATCAGCGAGCTGTTTGGCCACGAGGCCGGAGCGTTCACCGGCGCGGCGCGTCGCCACCGGGGGCTGTTCGAGGTCGCCGACGGAGGCACCCTGTTCCTCGACGAGGTCGGGGAGCTGCCGACCCGGGTCCAGATCGTCCTGCTGCGGGTGCTGGAGACGGGCGACATCCGCAGGATCGGAGCCGAGGCAAGCCACAACGTCGACGTGAGGTTGATCGCCGCCACCCACCGAGACCTGCGGGTCGAGGTCGAGCGCGGTCGGTTCCGCGAAGATCTGTACTACCGGCTGCGGGGGGCTGAGCTGTCCGTACCTCCGCTGCGGGAGCGGGGCGCAGATCTAGAGCACCTGGTGGCGCACTTCCTCGCTGAGGCAGGCTCCAGGCTCCGGATCTCCGCCGGGGCCTGGGAGGCCCTGCGGGCCTGGTCCTGGCCCGGCAACGTCCGGGAGCTGAGGGCCGAGGTGCTGCGCTGGACGGTGTTCGTCGATCACGAGGTGACCCTGTCCGATCTGGCACCCGAGCTCCGCGGGGTGCAGCCCACCCCCGCAGCCCGGGCCGCCGGGGCCGCGATCCAGCCCTTGGCCCAGCTCGTCGACGACGTCGAGTCCACCGCGATCCGGGCCGCGCTGGAGGCCTGTGATCACAACCTCTCGGCCACCGCCCGGGCGCTGCAGATCGATCGCAACACCCTAAAGCGCAAGCTCGATCGCCACGGGATCCCGAGACGGGCTGTGGGGACCCGGAGCTGTGGGGCTGCAGGGGCCCAGGGCTGAGGGGCTGAGGGGCTGCGGGGACCCAGGGCTGAGGTGGGCCTCGACCTCGGCCAGCGCCACCCCCGGGAGGTGACGTCGAGGATCCCCCCGGGGGGGGCCATGGGTCACCAGCACGTCGACGCCACAGGGGATCTTGCCCCACACCTCGCGGAGCGCCTCGCCCCGTCGCAGGTTGAAGGCCCAGTCGAAGAACCATGGCTGCCATGGGCTGCCCCAGATCCGCAGCCCCCCGAGGGTGATCTCCTCGTCCTCTACCGACGATCCAGCTCCGGGCCTCGGGCAGCCGCTCGAAGGCGAAGTCGTGGTTGCCTGCGATCACCACCTTGTGGGGGTGGGGCTGCGCAGCGAGCCAGGCCGCGAACGCCTGGAGATCATCGGGCGTGCCCTGTCTGCGGACGTCTCCGGCATGGAGCAGCAGATCGCCAGGAAGGACGTCGATCTGTCTGTGCAGACCGTGGGTGTCCGAGAGGCACACGACACGCGTGGAGCCCCTCTATCCCGGGTCTCGGAGCGTCACCCACGGTGATCACCCCTCTGTGCGCCAGTCCTGCTCGGGATCGACGGTGAGGAAGCCCACCCACAGCTCCCCGGTGCGGGTCAGCCCCAGGGGACCCCCCGGGTCTAGCCGGAGGACGCTGTTGCTCCCCTCGTCGCGGGGATCCAGCAGGTTCATGCGGATCATCGCCCGCTTGCTGCCATGGTGGGCCATCCAGATCGTGCCGTCGGGCTCGACGTCCACCACCACCGCGATGTGGGTGCGTTCATCGTCGAAGCGCCCGTCCCCGTCCCGATCCCAGGTGTTGTCGAAGAAGGCGAGATCGCCGATCACCGGGATAGGATCGTGGTGCAGCAGCCCCCGATCGAGCGCAGCCTCCCACAGGGTGGCGACCCGGCCGTCCATGTCGATCCCCGACGCGGTGTAGACCGAGGAGACAAAGCCCGAGCAGTCCTCGCGGAAGCCCGGCAGCACGCCGTCTCGCACCGCGAGGCGGGCTGAGCGGGCCACGTCCTCGGAGTGCTCGCGCAGCCGGACGGTGGACCACTCGACCTCTCCGAGCAGGCGAGCTGCGGGGCTGGCGGGGACACACCACCCGAGGAACCACACCACACCGACCTCCCGTTCCTTGGACGCGCCACGTCCCGGGCCCTTCGATCCTGGACCGATCCAGGGCCCTCTGCGTCCCGTTAGCCTCCCGGCTCCCGGCTCCTCGATCGTGCTGACCGATCCGGACAAACCCAGACAGGCTGGCCCCGCCCCGCTCAGCGCCGCTCCCCTCCCCCGGCGGCGATCGCCTCGCTCAGCCGGGCCAGGGCCAGCCCCAGCTCGCTGCTCTCCCCTGCGTCGGGGACCAGGGCACGCGCCTCGCGCAGGGTGCCCTCAGCGCCGCGCCCCCCCCGCAGCTCGAGCAGCCCCCTCCGGGCGAGGACCAAGGCGAGACCGAGAGGGTCGCCAAGGCGCCTCATCCTGGTCTCAGCGGCCTGCAGGTGGCTCGCTGCGGACGCCAGATCGCCCCGGGCCAGGGCCACCTCGGCCAGGGGCCCGAGGATCTCTGCCTCGGACGCCTGATCGCCCAGGGCCCTCAGGGTTCGGGCGGATCGGCTCAGCATCACCTCGGCCCGCCGCAGATCCCCCAGGGCGAGCACCGCTGAGCCGAGGTTGCCCCGCGCCAGCGCGGCCTCCCGGGGCAGCTGGAGATCCTCGAACACCCCCAGGGCCCGCCCGGACGCCTCCGCTGCTCCCTGCAGATCACCCCGGCCCCGGGCGACCAGGGCCAGGTTGCCCTCGATCTTTCCCTCGGTCTGGCGCCAGCCCATGCGGCGACACAGGGCACGGACCTTGAGATACTCGGCCTCAGCCTCGTCGAGCTGCCCCAGCTCCAGGGCCAGGTTGCCCAGCCCCATCCGGCTCGAGCACTCGGCAAAGGGGATCCCAGCGTCGAGAGCGAGCCTCAGCGCGCGTTGGTAGTGGCTCCTGGCGGACTCGAAGCGCCCGGACCTGCGCTCCAGCAGGGCCAGAGCTGAGACCCCGGTCATCTCGTGCTCGACGTCTACGCCGCCGGCGGCCAGAGACACCAGGCGCTCATAGACCGCCCTCGCCTCGCGGAGCCGCCCCCGGTCCCGGAGCAGCTGCCCCAGGTTCCCCAGCACCGAGCACACCCCGACAGGCTCTCCCACCGCCTCGGCCAGCTGCAGGGCCTCCCGCAGCAGCTCCTCGGCCTGTGCGTGCTGGCCCCGGTGGGTCAGCACGCGCCCCTGGAGGCTCAAGACCTGGCGACGGAGCGCGTCGTGCCCCGCCGCGACGGACACCGCCCGCTGGAGCCGGGCCTCGACGTCGATCGGCCCCGAGCGCATCTGGATCAGGACGTGACGGCTCAGCAGCTCCACCTCGTCGCCCGGCGGCAGCCCCCCCAGGGCGAGGATCCGATCGAGGTGCAGCAGCACGCCCTCCATCGGCCCCTCCCGCCCGAGAACGTCGAGCAGACCGAGACCACACCGGGCCGCAGGCTCCGGCAGCTGCAGCTGCAGCGCGCGCTCGATCGCCAACCTGAGGTTGTGGCGCTCAGGCGACAGCGCTTTCGCCCGCTCCGCCGGCTCGATCCGCTGCCGCAGCTTCGCAAAGTACGCAGCATGGCGGCGCCACACCGCCTCCTGCAGCTCGGGCCGGGCCGCCAGCCGGCGGCCCGCGAACTCCCGGATGAAGGCGAACCCACCGTAGCGGCGCCCCCGGATCTGCAGCAGGGACTGTGCACACAGGCGCTGTAGCGCCTCGAGGGGATCGCCCTCGAGCTGCACCACCGCCCGGGCCGCCTCGGCGTCGAAGCCACCCCGGAAGGCTGCACACTGCATCAGGGCGGAGCGCTCCTCCCCCGACAGCAGCTCCCAGGACCAGTCCACCGCTGCATGCAGGGTCCGGTGCCTCGGCTCCACGTCGCGGGATCGGCTCCGCAGCAGGCGAAAGCGCTCGTCGAGGCGCTCCAGCAGGTGGATCGGGGACATCGCCCCGAGGCGCCCCGCGGCCAGGGCGATCGCCAGGGGGAGGCGCTCCAGGCGCTCCACCAGCTCCTCGATCACCGCGCGGTGGGCTCCGTCCACCACGAAGTCGACCCGGGCGCGGCGGGCGAGGCCCTCGAACAGCGCGACCGCGGACGGCTGATCGAGGGGCCCGAGCTCCAGCAGCTCCTCCCCGTCGACCCCCAGGGCACAGCGCGACGTCGCGAGCAGGCAGAGCCGGGGAGCCCGGGCGCCGCAGGACGTGACCAGCTGCCCCACCCCCTCGATCGCCTGCTCGCAGTTGTCGAGCACCAGCAGCTCGGCCCCACGCCCCGCCAGGGCACAGGCCAGCCGCTCCGCCGCGTCGCCGCTGTGCCCCAGGGGGATCCCGAGGGCTGAGGCCACGGCGCGGAGCACGTCGTCGTGGCTCGAGGCCTCGGTGAGATCGCAGAACCACGCGGGGCCCTCGGCCAGCTCGATCATCCGGGCGGCGAGACGGGTCTTGCCCGCCCCCGGCGGCCCCACCAGGGTGGTGACCCGCCCGGGCCGGGCGATCAGCTCCCTCAGCCGCACGATCTCAGCGCTCCGACCGACGAACTCGGCCTCGTCGGGGTCTCCGGGGGCCGACACCCCGGCCAGCACCAGGCTGTAGCCCTCGCCAAACACCGTGAGCAGGTGCTCTGGGCTCGCCGCCACCGCCTCGATCTTCTCCCGCAGCCTCCGCACGGTGGTGTCCGGCGCCCGGCTGGTGACCTCCGGCGCGTAGCCCCAGACCTGGACCAGCAGCTCCTCGCGGGACACCGCCCGGCCCGGGCGGGCGGCCAGGTAGCACAGCACCCCCCGCTCCCGGGCCGTCAGCCGCTGCCTGTCTCCGTCGGTGCGTACGACGAGCCCTGAGCCGAGGTCGATCGTACACGCCTTGAGCTGAAGGGATCCCACAGCCGGGAACGTAGCGCGGCGACACCGGCGGTCGAGCGCCGGGGGCTCCGGCCCCCTCCGGACCGGGGTACGCTGTCATCCGGGAGGTCCCATGAAGCAGATCACCGTGTTTACCCTCGGTATGCTCGCCCTCACCGGCGTCCTCGAGGTGTGGCTCGAGCTCGCAGACCACGAGGCCAACATGGTCACCAACCGGGCCTGGGTCGAGCGCATGCCCAAGGACAAGAAGGACGTGGTCTCCTGGTTCGTGCCGATGCAGATCCGGGGCAAGCGGTTCGGCGTGCTCCAGCGCAACAGCCACTACTGGTTCGCCGGGGAGCGGTTCACCTGGACCCAGCAGTCCGATCGGCTCAACCTCACCTTCCAACAGTCCGATCGCCGGGTCCAGCTCAAGGCGAAGGCGTATGCCTGCAGGGATCACGGCTTCGAGCTGTGCCTCGATCTGACGTCTGGAGGGCAGAAGATCACCCTGTACTCCAAGAAGAAGTGGCGGGTGCCGGCCGAGGGGATCGACGCGCTGCCCGCCTTCGACACCACCCCGCTGGAGCCCGCGCGCTGCGAGGCCTGCAGCGACACCCTGCCCGACGCGCTGGGCACGTTGCTCCGTCCCACGGGGAGCCCCCAACCGTAGCCCCCGGGGGCCCAGGGGCTCCGCCGGAGAGCACCCTCACTGGCTCAACCCCCCGGGGCGCCCACCCAAAATGGTGGGCCCCAAGGAGCAGCCTCCAACCCCTACCGTAGCCCCTGCCAGCGCCCGCAGGGCCCTCCGGGGATCTGCTCGAGGGAGCACAGCGGCTACGATGCGCTCCAACCCCCCTGGGAGGAGTGCTCGTGGCCGAACTCTTCACCGCCGAGAACTTGTTTACCCTGGTGATGCTCATCCTCCTCCAGGCCGTGCTGGGCTTCGACAACCTCCTGTACATCTCGATCGAGTCCAAGCGCGTCCCTGAGGATCGCCAGGGCTTCGTGCGTCGGTGGGGTATCGGGCTGGCGATCGGGCTTCGGATCGGGCTGCTGTTCGTGGTGATGCAGGCGATCTCCATGTTCCAGACCAGCTTCTTCGAGCTGCACCTCGACGGGATCCTGACCGTCGAGATGACGGTGCACGCCCTGATCGTGCTGGTGGGTGGGGTGTTCATCATCTACACCGCGATCAAGGAGATCATGCACATGCTCTCGGTGGATCACATCGAGGGCGAGGCCGGCGGCGAGACCCAGCGCACCGTCGCGTCCGCGATCGGATGGATCGTAGCCATGAACCTAGTGTTCTCCTTTGACTCCATCCTGAGCGCCCTGGCGCTGACCAAGGTCTTCTCGGTGATGGCCACCGCGATCATCATCTCGGGCCTGCTGATGATCGTCTTGGCGGATCGTGTCGCCGAGTTCCTCAAGCGCAACCGGATGTACGAGGTGCTGGGGCTGTTCGTCCTGTTCATCGTGGGGATGATGCTGCTGTCTGAGGGCGGACACCTCGCCCACCTGCACTTCTTCGGCTACGCGGTGGAGCCGATGGCCAAGTCCACGTTCTACTTCACCCTGGTGGTGCTGGTGATCGTCGATCTGGCCCAGAGCCGCTACCAGAAGAAGCTCGACGCCCAGCGCCATCACGAGCAGGACGCCCCCGGGCCGACCTAGGCCCACCCGGGCCCACCCGGGCCCACCCGGGCCCACCCGGGCCCGCAGGATCCGCCCCGGTGGGCGCGGCCCCGATCAGCTCGCTGGCCAGGGTGCGGGCCCGGGCCAGCAGCCTCTCCTGCTCCGTCGGAGCGATCGAGGCCCAGGACTCGGCGAACAACGTCTCGAGATCGATCCCCACGTCGAGCACCACCTCGTCGAGGATCCGGGCTGGATCGGTGCCCACCTTGGAGCGTGCGCTGGCGATCCGGGCGCCGCACACCAGGGTCTGCAGCCAGCGCTGTAGCTCCGCCGGCGACAGCAGCCCTGGAGCCCAGCGGCTCGAGGCCAGCATCGCCGCGTCGTCGAAGCGGGGCAGCTTGCGCTTGTAGGCGGGGCGAGCGCCGGGGGGGGCGGCCACGTCGGGCTTGAGCACCAGCCCCTCAGCGACGTCGTCGGCCCTGTCCGGCAGCCCGAACAGGGCCGGCACCCGGGTCTGGAACGGCATGGGCAGGGACGCGACCTGGGCCCGTGGGCCCCGGCCGATCAGCGGAGGGACGGACGCGCCGACGGCGGCCGCCCGGCGGGACAGGTCGGAGAACGAGAGCAACACCCCCGGATCGTCGTCGTGCTCGGCCACCAGGGCCTCGAACGGCAGCCACCGCAGATCGGGGGCATAGCCCACCCCCACCTGGACCGGGGACAGGCCAGGGATCGGGGGTACGTCGGGGTGATCGTAGCCTCCCCCGCACAGCTCACCCCAGACGTACAGCTGCACCGCGCCCAGCTCCCTGGCCATAGCCTTGACCTGCACCCCGAGCCGAGCCGCCAGGAGCCGCCAGCCGAAGAAGGGCTCGTCGGTCAGCCAGGCCTTGCGCTTGCCGAAGAGGATCCCGTCGGGCCCGGAGGCCACCACCAGCTGGGCCCCATGCACCTTCTCCACCGCGACCCAGGTCCCGCCGGAGGTGGCCTCCATCGCTCCACGCGGCAGCTTGGGGAAGGTCCGGAAGCGCATGGGGCTACCTGCAGGTGTCGCTGACGCGCTGGCCGGCGACCACCACCGCGCAGACGTGGCTGGTGTACTCGAAGGGATCGCCATCGAAGACGGCGAGATCAGCGCGCTTTCCGACCGACAGTGTGCCCAGCGTCTCGTCGAGGCCCAGGATCGAGGCGTTGCCCAGGGTCAGCGCCTCCAGCGCCCGGGCCGGCCCCAGCCCGTTCGCGGCGGCGATGGCGGCCTCCCACAGGACCACCCGGACCTTGGGCACATACCCCTCGTAGCCGGACATCAGCCCCAGCTGCACCCCCGCGTCGGCCAGGATCGAGGCGTTGGCGAAGCTCGCGTTGGCCTGCTCCCCCTGCTGCCAGCCGCGCAGCATCACCGGACCCACCACCACCGGCACCCCGGCCGCGGCGATCTCCTCAGCCACGAGGTACCCCTCGGCGGCCCCCGCGAGCACCACGTCGAGCCCGAACTCCTCTCCGATCCGCAGGGCCGTGAGCAGATCGTCGGCCCGGTGGGCGTGGAACAGCGCCCGGCGCTTGCGCTCCAGCACCTCGAGCAGGGCCTCCAGCCCCAGCTCCACCGGAGGGCGATCGGCGAGCGGCAGGCGCCGTCGGGCTCCGTACTCCCGGGCGTCGGTCAGGGCCTGGCGCACCAGGGCGGCCGTGCCCATGCGGGTGGCGGCCCCCCGATCCCCGAAGGCACGCTTCGGCAGCTCCCCCAGGGAGAACAGCACCATCGCGTCGGGCTCCAGGGCGATCTGGGACAGGGGCGCTGGCCGGGTGTCGACCACCGCGGTGCGCCCCGCCACCACCGGCCCCGGCGACGGACCGACGTGCAGCGCCGTCACCCCATGGCCACGGACCCAGCCGACCAGCTCCTCCCAGGGATCGAAGCCGTCGCCTGCGCGGAGCTGGGGTTGCACCGGAGCCAGCGGCTCCCGATGATCTTGATCGGAGGGCTGGTTGAGGATCCCGGTGAGGCCCGCGGTGGACAGCCCGTCGATCAGCCCCGGCGTGACCACCGCCCCCGACAACACCTCGATCCCCTCGGGGATCGGCACCTCGTCGGCGGGGCCGACCGCGACGATCCGATCGCCCTCGATCAACACCACCCCGTCGGGGATCACCGGGCCCGAGACGGGCCACAGCGCCTCAGCTCGGATCGCGAGCTCAGCAGCAGGGGCCGAGGCCCAGATCAACGACAAGATCCACATCGTGCCAGCCTACCACCAGACCGATGGCAGACCCCGCGCGGCGGCGTGCACAGGGAGGGAGCGCACGAGGACGCACGAGGGGGCTCCCATGGTTCCTGCCCCGCCCCCTCCGGCACCGCGGGCTCCAGCACGGCGACGGCGGACGGAGCTCCGGGGCCTGAGCACCACGATGCGGTGATCGGCGGAGACAAGATGCTCGTCGGCCCGTCGCCGGGGACGACGGTGGGCCCCACCCTGCTCACCGACGCCCTCACCGAGCGGTGGGGGGCAGCC
>DRPG01000330.1 GCA_011376105.1 Deltaproteobacteria bacterium | reverse complement strand
GGGTCTCCACCGTCGGACCCATCGTGTCCCATCCCGGTCTTCGGACCGGGCCCCATTGAAGCGGGCCCCAGGCCATAGTTGTACAGCGCGTTGTGGACCAGTCCCATCCCGGTCTTCGGACCGGGCCCCATTGAAGCACCCAGCCGAGGAGCATGCGAGCCTCGGCGTGATCGAGTCCCATCCCGGTCTTCGGACCGGGCCCCATTGAAGCGCCACCCCCGGACGGGACTCTTGCCCATCCGGTGACCCTTCTGCGGAGCCGAGGCGCACCGAGGCCCATCGAACCGACGCGTCCGCCCCCTCATCCGTCGATGTCTCACAGGTTCCCTGCGCTACGGCGGGCCACCCCCCAGAAGCAGGCAGCGAACCGCCTCACGCACCTTGTCGGTCAGCCAAGCCCGCGCACGTTCGAGCAGCGAGCGAAACGAGACCTGCATCAGCCACAGAGAACGCCGACGGTAACCGCATGAAAGCAGCTTGCACCGACCCTTGCGTGTCGCGTTGCCACGCTCGGCGCACTGCGCAGCGCGTAGAGCCGATGAAACGTCGGATTGTTGCGAGAGATCTCCGGGAACAGCCGAGGGTGGTGCGCGGTGGTCACCGGACAGGTCGGACCCAGCCGGCTGTCGGGCTCGCAGCGCCACCCAGGCGCCTCGAGCGAGGCCAGCGGGCAGCTCGCCAGCCGCTTGGCCTCGACCGGGCAGACGAAGCACGGACGACCCGCTCCGGCGCTGCCCCACGAAGCCATCCGCACGCCGGCCTCACACAGCGCCAGTCCCTGCCTGGACAGCGACAGCTCCGCGCGCTTGGGGTGCGACGACGGCGCGTTGGCCCGCATCGCGATCACCGAACTCATGCACTCCGCCCGTCCCGCCATCCCCTCGGAGCCGTCTGCCGATGACCTGCGGCTGGCATGCCTCATCCGTTGGGTCTCGGAGGCTCTCTTCCCACGGCGACCGTCAACAGGGCCTCAGCTCTCGCCGAGAGCCCCCCTGAGCGCGAGCGCCCGCACCATCCACGCCGCCCTAGGCCTCGGTCCAGCGCGCGAGCGACGCCAGCGCGGATCGATCCGTCGCGTCCGGGTCTAGGGGGGTGAGCGACACCCAGCCCTCGCCCACCGCGATCCCGTCGGCGTCGCTGCCTCCCTCGAACCGGAGGTGGGGCCCTCCGATCCATACATACAGTTTCCCCCGGGGATCGGTGCGACGCTCCACCGCCGGGGCGTAGATCCGCTCCCCTAGCCGACAGGCCCGCAGCCCCTGGATCCGGGGCAGGGGCAGGTTGGGCACGTTGACGTTCAGCAGGGTGCGGGGCGGCAGCGTGGGGGCCCGCTCCACCAGCCGGGCCGCGATCGTCGCGGCGGTGTCCCAGAAAGGCTCGGACGAGCGGCTGCCCCGCTCCAGGGAGATCGCGATCGCGGTGTGCCCGTGCAGCACCGCCTCCCGGGCGGCGGCGACGGTGCCGCTGTAGTAGACATCGTTGCCCAGGTTGGAGCCGTCATTGATCCCGCTCAACACCAGCTCGGGAGGCTCGGGCAGCAGATCATGGACCGCGATATAGACACAGTCGGCCGGGGTGCCGGTGATCGCAAACCGCCGGGGGCCCCGCTCTGAGACCCGCAGGGGCTCCCGCATCGTGAGGCTGTGGCTCTTCGCCGACTGCTCAGTGGCAGGGGCGACCACCCACACCTCGTGGGTCGCGCTCAGGCGCTCAGCGAGGATGCGGAGCCCTGGTGCGTCGATGCCGTCGTCGTTGGACAGGAGGATGCGCACGTCTAGCTCTCCGTGGGCCCCCTGTAATCGATCCAGCTCCGACGCAGCGCCACCCGCCCGCGCCCCGCCTAAGGGATCGAACGACCCAGCCACAGCGCACGATAAGCTGCCAGAGTTCGCCCCAGATGCGATCGGAGCCCCCGAATGAGCGAGCTGCCTCGCGTGCCCCCCCCAGACGCCCCCTATGTGAACCGCGAGCTGTCCTGGCTGCAGTTCAACGCGAGGGTCCTCGGCGAGGCCCTCGACGAGTCCAACCCCCTGCTGGAGCGCCTACGGTTCCTCACCATCTTCCACACCAACCTCGACGAGTTCTTCATGGTCCGCGTCTCGGGGATCCAGCAGCAGATCGCGGCTGGGGTCGAGGTGCTGTCGATCGACGGGAGGTCCCCGAGGATGCAACTCGAGGCGATCTTCGCTCAGGTCATCCCAGCGGTGGAGACAGCCCAGCGCTGCTTGATCGAGGAGATCCTGCCCAGGCTGGAGCGCCAGGGGATCGAGCTGGTCCACTATGCGCAGCTCAACGACGCCCAGCGGCGCTGGGCCGACGATCTGTTCAACCGAAAGATCTACCCCATCCTCACCCCGCTGGCGGTGGGACCCACCCACCCCTTCCCCTTCATCTCGAACCTGTCGCTGAACCTGGCGATGATGGTGGCCGCACCCGATGGAGAGTCGAGGCTGGCCCGGGTGAAGATCCCGCTGGCGAACCTGCCGAGGCTGGTGCCGGTGGTGGGCTCCTCGATGCACCCCCCCGCCCGGCTGATGTTCCTCGAGGATCTGATCGCGGCCAACCTGGGCACCCTGTTCCCCGGGATGCTGGTGGGCACTCCGTGGCAGTTCCGGGTCACCCGGGACGCGGATCTGGAGATCCGGGAGGACGAGGCAGACGATCTGATGTCGACGTTGCAGCAGGAGCTGCGCAAGCGCCGCTTCGGGCAGGCCGTGCGCCTCGAGGTCCAGCACGACACGCCGCCGCCGATCATCGAGGCGCTGCGCCGGGGGCTGTCGCTGAGCCACACCGACGTGATCCAGATCCAGGGCCCGATGGCGGTCCCGCGCCTGTCGGAGCTGCTGTCCCTCGATCTGCCCGAGCTCAAGTACCGCCCCTATGTGCCCCGCAGGCCCGCCCCCTTCGACAAGGAGGCAGACCTGTACGACGTCATGCGCACGCGCGACGTGCTGATCCACCACCCGTTCGAGTCCTTCGATCCAGTGGTCGAGTTCATCCAGCGCTCGGCACGCGATCCAAGGGTGGTGGCGATCAAGCAGACCCTGTACCGCACCAGCGGCGACTCGCCGATCATCCGGGCGCTGGAGGAGGCGGTGGAGGACGGCAAGCAGGTCGCGGCGGTGGTCGAGCTGAAGGCCCGGTTCGACGAGGAGAACAACATCGTCTGGGCCCGGCGCCTCGAGGAGGCCGGGGTGCACGTCATCTATGGCGTGCCCGGGCTGAAGACCCACTCCAAGCTGGCGATGGTGGTGCGCCGGGAGGGCGAGGAGCTCGTCCGCTACTGCCACATCGGGACGGGCAACTACAACCCCACCACCGCCCGGATCTACACCGATCTGGGGCTGTTCACGACCCACCCAGGGATCACCGGGGACGTGGTGGATGTGTTCAACCGCCTCACCGGCTTCGCCCGGCCCGATGGCTACGAGCACCTCCTGGTGGCGCCGTGTCACATGAAGCAACACCTGCTCGAGCTGATCGCCTGGGAGGCCGAGGCGGCCCGATCGGGTGAGCCAGGCCACATCCTCCTCAAGTGCAACGCCATCACCCACCCTGAGCTGATCGACGCGCTGTACGCGGCCAGCCAGGCGGGGGCCCGGGTCGATCTGCTGGTCCGCGGGATCTGCCGGCTGATCCCGGGCAAGGCGGGGCTGTCCGAGAGGATCTCGGTGCGATCGGTGGTCGGCCGCTTCCTCGAGCACACCCGGGTGTACTGGTTCCAGCACGGCGGCGACCCAAAGGCCTACATCGGCAGCGCAGACCTGATGGAGCGCAACCTCGATCGGAGGGTGGAGGTGTTGGCTCCGATCGTCGATCCGGGCATCGCGCGGTGGCTACGGCAGGTGCTGCTCCAGCGCTACCTCGACGATCGAGCCCGGACCCACATGATGCAGCCCGACACCTCCTACGTCCGGCTGCGGACCTCCGCAGACGATCCAGACGTCCACGCTCAGTTCATGCAGGATCCTGCATGAACCGTGGGCTGCGGCGCCTGGCGCGGCGGGTGGTGGGACCGCAGGTCGCGGTCTGGTTCCATCCGGCCTACCGGCTGCCCGTCCCCGCCCCGCACCTCGCGGGGCACGCCAGCCCCCGTCGGGCCGCTGACGCGCTGACCTGGGCCCTTGAGCTGGGGGTGGTGAGCCACCAGGAGGTGCACGAGGCCCCCGAGCTACGCTGGGAGGACGCTGAGCGGGTGCACGACACCGGCTACCTAGGCGCGCTGGACCAGCCCAGCTCGATCGCACAGATCCTCGCGCTCGACGAGGCGGTCGTCTCCGCCTCCGAGCTCCTCGAGACCTGGAGGAGGGCCTGCGGGGCGACCCTGGAGGCTGCACGCTGGGCGAGGCGCCACCGGGGCCGGGGTGTGAACCTGCTGGGGGGCTTCCACCACGCCCACGCCGATCGGGGGGGCGGGCTGTGCGCCCTCAACGACGTGGCGATCACCGTGGCGACCCTGCGCCGGGACGGGTTCGATGGCCCGGTGGCGGTGATCGATCTCGACGCCCACCCACCGGACGGGATCGTCGCCCTGCTCGGCGACGATCCCCGGGTCACGGTGCTGTCGCTGTCCGGAGCGTCGGCGTGGGAGGTGCCCGGGGCTGTCGCCGCCACGGTCCACGATCAACGCGTGCCCCGGGGCTGTGACACCCGAGGCTACCTCCAGGCGCTCGATACCCTGCTGCAGCACCTCCCGCTGCAGCCCCGCCCGGGCCTCGCCCTGTACCTCGCCGGCGCCGATCCCCTCGAGGGGGATCCGCTCGGGGGGCTGGCGGTGTCCGAGGGTGGGCTGCAGCTGCGGGATCGACGCGTCTTCGCGGCGCTGTCCGGCGTGCCCACCGTCGCGCTGTCCGCGGGGGGCTACCTCGAGACCTCCTGGCGCGTGCTGGCGGGCACCCTGGCTGAG
>DRPG01000329.1 GCA_011376105.1 Deltaproteobacteria bacterium | reverse complement strand
GCAGACCGACGACATCGCCCTGCTGGCCCACCTGCGCACCAGCGACGATCCCTGGGCGCGGCGGGTGGTGGAGCACCGTCCGTTCCGCAGGGTGCTGGAGCGGCACGGAGACGCCCGGGCCACGGAGCTGTCCCCCCAGGTCGAGGCGCTGAGCGCGGCGGGGATCGACGTGATCAGCGCCGCGGGCACTGGCCGGCTGTCGCGGTATGCCCGGATCGGGGGCAAGCGGCTGCGGGCCCCCGAGATCTATGTGGTCGAGAGCCAGCCCGGGCTCTCGGGGGAGCGGGTCCGTCCCCTGCGGGAGGCCAGCGGCGTGTTCGATCGCTACGCAGAGGATCGGGTGATCGCGCGCCTGTATGTGGCCGAAGAGGCGCTCGGGGAGGCCCGGGTGGTGCTCGGGGGCACCAGGCCGGGCTAAGCGATGGAGCGGAGGGGGGTGCGATCAGGGCCAGACGGGGGCATCCTGGGGCAGGGCCGACGCGGGGGGGGCGATGATCTGGCTGGGGTGGCTGGGGCGGCTGGGGTGGCTGGGGGGGCTGGGGTGGGGTGGGACGAGCGCGATCGCACCGGTCCCGGGCCCGCTCCTGGTGACGATCCCCACCTCCAATGCGCCCCTGGTGCGCAGGATCGTGCTGGACACCGATCGGCCCGCCCAGCTCACTGCACGCTGGAGCGCTGAAGATCACGAGGTCGAGGTGGTGTTTGATGGTTTTTCCACCCACCACGATCGGATCCTGCTGGGCTGGCGCCCGGGCCGGACCTACACCCTGATCCTGAGTCTGACTGCGCTGGATGGGGCCTCGTCCGAGGTCGTCCGCGCCGTGGTGACCGAGCCCTTGCCCCGGCACCTGCCCGTCGCCACCCTGACCGTGCCTCATCCCGAGCGGGTGGCGCCGGGGCACACCTTGTTGACGCTGCGCAGCGCAGGTGGCGTGGTGGATCCAAGCGATCTCGCTGTGGTCTACGACGAGGAGGGCTGGGTGGTGTGGTGGCTGCGGCTGCCGGATCTGGCCCAGGACGTCCGCGAGCACGAGGGGGGCCTGCTGGTGCTGGCGGGCTCCGACGCCCCCTGGTTCGGTACCTACGGCTGGGACGGGCTGCCGGGGCCCAGCTTCGCCGTCGGTGCGACCCCTGGCCGGGTCTCGATCGCCACCCGGGGGGGCGGCAACCTCCACCACGACGTGGTGCCCATCCCCGATGGATCCGGAGCGCTGGTGGCGTTGGGGCGCTACCCGCTGGCGGTCGAGGGCTGGCCCGCCAGCTACGACGATCCAGCGATCACCACCGATCGGATCGTGGCTGCAGACTATGTGATGGTGCTGGATCGCGACGGGGGTGTGCTGGACGAGATCGACATCGGCGCGCTGATCCCGATCGATCGGATCGGCTATGACTCGCTGGGATCGACGATCGAGGGCTGGGCTGACTGGGCCCACGCCAACGCGGTGATCCCCGATGGCGACCAGCTGATCGTCAGCCTCCGCCAGCAAGACGCGGTGATCGCCTTCGATCCGGTGCTGGAGCAGGTGCGGTGGATCCTGGGGCACCCCGATGGCTGGCCCCCGGAGCTGGAGGAGCGCCTGCTGGAGCCGGTGGGTCCGCTGTCCTGGCCCTGGCACCAGCACGCACCGATGCTCGGCACGGACACCCCCGGCGGGCTGCGGCGTCTGGTGCTGTTCGACAACGGCAACCACCAGGCCGCGCCCTTCACCGACACCCCCCCGATCACCGATCCCCGGCTGCTGCACAGCCGCGTCGTGGCCTACCTGATCGACGAGGCCGCGGGGACGGTGCAGCAGGACTGGTCCTTCGAGCACAGCGCGGTCGCCGGTGGCACCCTGTTCTCCGGCGCCGTCGGTGATGCTGACTGGCTCGAGGGGGGCACCGTGCTGTCGACCTGGGGGTTCCTCGAGGCCGACGCGGATCGCACCCCCAACCCCGAGCTCGGGCTCGGGCGGTACACGATCCGGATCATCGAGCTCGATCCCTCAGATCTCCAGGAGGTCTGGCATCTGCTCTTGGCCTCGGATCGAGCGGATCACCCCCAGGGGTGGACAGCGTACCGTGCAGAGCGTATCGGGGTCATCGAGGGGCGGGTGATCGACTGATGCGTGTCGAGGTCCACAAGCTCGGGGGTACGAGCGTCGGATCAGCCCAGCGCCTGGCTGCCTCCGCCGCGCTGATCGACGACGCTGCACAGCGCGCAGCGATCGTGGTGGTGTCCTCCGCCATGTCCGGCACCACCGACGCGCTGATCGCGATCGCTGATGCAGCCGGGGCCGGCGATCGCGCAGCCGCCCTCAGCGCGATCGAGGTCCTGGCGCAGCGCCACGGAGCGACCCTGGCTGAGCTGAGCGCCTTTGGAGGCGTAGAGCCGGCTGGGGGCGTGGATGGGCTCGCCGGCGTGGAGCCGGCTGGGGGAGCCCTGCAGCCCCTGATCGGGGAGATCTCCGATCTGATCCGGGCCGCCCTGGTCCTCGGGGAGCTGACCCCCCGGAGCCGGGATCGGCTGCTGGCCACCGGGGAGAAGCTCGCGGTGCGCCTGCTGGCCGTGGCCCTGGCGGCCCGGGGGCGGGAGGCGGTGGTGGTCGATGCCGACACCTTCCTCGAGACCGATGCGTGCTTTGGCTCGGCTGATCCCCTCGGGGGGATCGCGGATCGTCACACGATCATGGCCCTGTCCCCGATCCTGGAGCGGGGGGCGGTGGCGGTGGTCACCGGCTTCTGTGGTCGGGCCCCCGACGGGGCGACCACCACCCTGGGGCGGGGGGGCTCGGATCTGTCCGCCACCTTGATCGCTGCGGCGCTGTCCGCCGATGAGGTCACGATCTGGACCGATGTGGACGGCGTGTTCACCGCGGATCCCCGGGCGGTGCCCTCAGCGCGGGTGATCGAGCAGCTCAACTACCGAGAAGCGGCTGAGATGTCGTACTACGGGGCGAAGGTGCTCCACCAGCGCACCATGATCCCGGTGACGCGCAGCAAGATCCCGGTGTGGACGCGCAACAGCTTCGATCCCCGGGCCCCCGGCACGGTGGTCGACGGTCGGTTTACCCCGGGCTCCCATCCGGTCAAGGCGATCACCGCGGTGCGGGATCAGTCGCTGATCAGCGTTGAGGGCAAGGGCATGGCGGGGGTGCCGGGGGTGGCCGCGGCGGTGTTCGGGGCCCTGGCCCGGGCCGGGATCTCGGTCACGATGATCAGCCAGTCCTCGTCTGAGTCGTCGATCTGTCTGGCGGTGCCCTCGTCCGACGCCCGCGGTGCTGAGGTCGCCCTCAAGGCAGCGCTGGCGACCCCGATGTCCCGGGGCGACATCGAAGAGATCGTGGTCCAGCCCGGGGTGGGGCTGGTGGCGGCGGTCGGCCTGGGCATGGCCCGCACCCCAGGGATCGCGGCCCGGGCCTTTGGTGCGCTGGCGCGTCACAAGGTCAACGTGCTGGCCATCGCTCAGGGCAGCAGCGAGCTGAACCTGTCGCTGGCGGTGGAGGGGGACGAGGTCTCCGCTGCGTTGCGGGCGATCCATACCGAGTTTGGCCTCGATCGACGCGACACCGGCCAGGAGGCCGGGGGGTACATCGATCTGATCCTGCTGGGCTGCGGCCAGATCGGGCAGGCTCTGGTGCGGCTGATCACCACCGATCGGGCCGAGGCGTTTGCACGCCTGGGGCTGCGGCCGAGGATCGTGGCGATCGCCGATCGCAGCGGCTTCGTACTGTCCCCCGCCGGGCTGTCCCCCGACGCGCTCGGGTCCCTGCTGGCGTCCAAGGCCTCGGGTCGGCCGCTGTCGGCGCTGCCCGGCGGGAGCCCCGGCAGCGCCCGCGACATGGTGACCTCCGCCCTCGGCTGGCGCCTGGCCCGGCCGATCCTGATCGATGTCTCCGACGCGGAAGAGGGCCACGAGACCGCGCTGGAAGCCCTGGCCCTGGGGGCGGATCTGGTCACCGCCAACAAGCGACCCCTGGCGGGGCCCCGGAGGCGGTTCGAAGCGCTGACCGCGGCCGCGGACGACCACGGTCGGATGCTGCGGGCCGAGGCCACGGTGGGGGCGGGGCTGCCGATCATCGACACGCTGCAGGTGCTGATCCAGACCGGGGACGTGGTGCACAGCGTGGAGGGTAGCCTCTCGGGCACGCTGGGCTTCGTGATGTCCCGGCTGGAGGCCGGGCGGGCCCTGTCTCAGGCGGTGTCTGAGGCGATCGAGTCCGGATACACCGAGCCCGATCCAGTGCAGGATCTGGCCGGTGCAGATGTCGCACGCAAGGCCACGATCCTCGCCCGGTGGGCCTCGATGCCGGCGGGCGGGGTGCAGCTGGAGGGGCTGGTCCCCGCCGGCTGGGCCGGAGCCGGGCGGGAGGCCCTGCTCCAGCGCCTCGCCCACGAGCTGGACGCCCCCCTCGCCCGGCGGATCGCCTCCGCCGGGCAGCGGGGGTGCGTGCTGCGCTTCGTCGCCCGCGTCGGGCCCGACGGGATCACGGTGGGCCCCACCGAGGTCCCCCGTGGCTCGGCCCTGGGGCGGCTGCAGGGCACCGACAACCTCGTGTTGTTCCGCACCGATCGCTACGCCGATCGCCCCCTGGTGATCACGGGCCCCGGTGCCGGGATCGACGTCACCGCGATGGGGGTGCTCGGCGACGTGCTGCGCATCGCCGCGGTCCGGAGCTGAAGCGATGCCCCTGTCCCCCGGCGCGTCGGTCACGGCCTTTGCCCCCGCCACCACGAGCAACCTGGGTCCCGGCTTCGACGTGCTGGGCCTGGCGCTGGACGGCCCCGGAGACACGGTGACCGCCACCCTGTCGCCGACGCCCGGGGTTCGGATCGTGTCGATCGAGGGCGACGGCGGTGCGCTGCCCCTCGATCCCCAGCAGAACACCGCGGCGGTGGCGGCGGCGGCGACCCTGGCGCTGGCGGGGGTGGCGCTCGGGGTGGAGCTCGAGCTGTCGAAGGGCCTGCCCATCGGCTCGGGCCTCGGCAGCTCAGCGGCGAGCGCCGCCGCTGCAGCGTTCGCCACCAACCTGCTGATCGGAGGCCCCCTGCGCAAGCGGGAGCTGATCGAGCCCTGCCTGGACGCCGAGGCGGTGGTCGCGGGGCGCCACGCCGACAACGTGGCGCCGGCCCTGCTGGGGGGGCTGATCCTGGTGCGCCGTACCGATCCCCTGGATCTGATCCGCCTGCCGGTGCCCCCGGGGCTGTGGGTGGGCCTGGTCACCCCCGCCTTCGAGCTGCAGACCCGGGTCGCCCGGGCGGCGCTGCCCGAGGCGATCGAGCTGGCGGCGATGGTCCGGCAGTCGGCCGATCTCGCTGCCCTGGTGAGCGCCTGCCACACCGGGGATCTGGCGCTGCTGTCGCGCTGTGTCGTCGACGAGGTGGTGGCCCCCAGGCGGGCCGCCCTGATCCCCGGCTGTGGGGAGGTGATCGCCGCCGCTGAGCGCGCCGGTGCGCTGGGCAGCACCGTCAGTGGGGCCGGGCCCACGGTGCTCGCCCTGTGTCGCTCCCGCTCCAACGCGATCGAGGTCACCGCCGCGATGGCGGCTGCGTTCGAGGCCAGCGGGCTGTCCTCGACCTCGTTCGTGTCCACCGCCGACTGCCCCGGAGCCCGCCGCCGATGAGCGATGTCCCCTTCCAGCTGCGCTGCGTGCGCTGTGCGGCCTCGTTCCCCGGGCTGCAGCTGCGCTATGTCTGCGACTGTGGCGGCACCCTGGACGTGATCCACGGGCCGAGCGACGTCGCCCTCGAGCTGTTCGACCAGCGCCTGCGCTCGCGACGGGCGGTGGATCGATCGGGGGTGTGGCGG
>DRPG01000328.1 GCA_011376105.1 Deltaproteobacteria bacterium | reverse complement strand
GTCGTGGTGTTCGGGGGGCTGGGGGGGCTGGTGTTGCTGGCGGTGCTCACCGCGATGGAGAAAGATCCCCGCGTCCCGGTGATCGCAGGCCTCGCTGAGCGCTTCGCTGGGGAGCCCGACGCCTGAGGGGAGCCGCTGTGGCTTGGGAGCGTCCCTGGGGGTGAGCTGACCTAGGCCGCCCACGTTACGAGCCGGGATGCCCCAAGCCCTCGATCTCGCTCATCAGACCGGACCGATCTGCGTCACCCTCGCGTACCTGCTCCTGTACTACGCGACCCAGATCCACATCGCACGGGTCAAGCTCACGCTGGCGCGGGAGCACCGGGAACGTGGGGAGCAATTCGATCGTTACTTTGGTCAAGATCGCAGGATGCTGGCTGCGGATCGCATACAGCTCAACATGCTGGAGCACATGCCTCCGTTCCTGGTGCTCCTGTGGCTCCACGCGATCTTTGTCGGGCCCACGGGAGCCACCATCGCCGGTGCGATCTACCTTGGATCCCGGCTGCTGTACCCGGTGGTGATCGGGCCGCGCCTCGGCCGGGGGATCCGGGCTGCGGTGTTGCTCGCGACGGTCCCTGGGTACCTGGTGCTCGTCTACCTCACGGGGGCGCTGGTGGTCGGGATGTGCTCGACCTGAGCGCTCCCGCTGGAGATCCGAAGAGCTGGCGGGACAGGCGGGGCCCCGCGGGCCACGCCGATCCCCTTGTTGTGCCCAGGGCTTGGGGCACGACACCCTGTGTGCCGCGCCACCGGCGGACCGGGGAGCGCCCGGGGTGGGGGGCTCGGGCCCCGGGGCGCCGCGATATCATCTCCGGGAGTGGGGGGACAGGGTGAGACGCAGGATCCTGGTTCGCTCGAGCCTCGCTGTCGGGCTCGGGCTCGGGCTGGCCTGGGCGGTGGCTCATCGCCACCTGTTCACCGACGAGATCGTCCGGGGGCAGCTCGAGGCCCTCGGAGGCTGGGCGCCCCTGGCGTTCGTCGGAGCGTATGCGATCGCGACCCCGCTGTTCCTGCCCGGCTCGGTGCTGACGCTGGTGGCCGGAGCGCTGCTGGGGCCCATCGCCGGGACCGCCTGGAGCCTGATCGGGGCGACCCTGGGGGCGAGCCTGTCGTTTGGGCTGGCGCGGACCCTGGTCGGCGACGTCGTGGCCAGGCGGGCGGGACCCCGGCTCGACGTGCTCCTGCGCAGGATCGAGGGCGGAGGCTGGCGGTCGGTGGCGTTGGTGCGTCTCGTGCCGCTGTTCCCCTTCAGCCTCTCGAACTATGCATTCGGCCTCACCCGGATCGGCTTCGTGCCCTACGCGTTGACCTCCCTGGTGTGCATGCTGCCGGGGACCGCGACGCTTGCTTGGGCCGGGCACAGCGGGCGGGCGGCGCTGGGGGGAGAGGGGGGCGCCGGGGGCTGGGGCCTGGCGGCGCTGGGTGGGCTGGCGCTGACCGCGCTGTTGCCCCGCCTGATCCGGGGGCCGCCGCCGGACGATGGCGCCCGCGGGCGACGCCCCGCGTCGGGGTCTGGGTGAGGGGGATCCCCGCTGGCTCGAGGACCACCAAGTCGACGTCGGGGGGCCGACCGCCCCGGTGATCTGGTGATCCACGACGAGCTAGACGCCCGCACGCTCCTGAGCCGGATCCCCGCTGAGCACGGAGCCTCCAGCGTGCAGGCTACGCCCGCACCCTCGGGCCGGATCCCCGCTTAGGCCCTGTGCGCTCCTGCTGGAGCGGACGAGCCCGGGCTGGACGATGAACAGTGTGCAGACGATGCCGTCGTCGTGATCGCAGCCAGGATCCTGGTCGAGGAGGGGGCGCAGGGCTGGACGTGAGCTGTCCGCAGTGGGTCCCGGTGTCGGTGCAGGCCCGGGTGCGCAGGCCCGGGTGTGCAGGCCCGGGTGCGCAGGCCCGGGGAGCACGCTAGGTGGGGGCATGCGATCCCAGCCTGCTGTCCTCGCAGATGTACCCTCCCACGCGTCCTTTGTGTTCCTCCAGCTGCGGCACGGCCACGATCCAGTGGCCGGGGCGGGGCAGCTCGCGCAGGCCGTCCATCCCGATCATTTGCTGGTGGGCCTCGGCTCCAGCCTGCTGGGGGCCCTGGGGTGCACGATCCCCGGGATGCGCCCCCTGCCCGCCTTGAGCGGCTCGGGGATCGCGATCCCGACCACCCCATCCGATCTGCTCCTGCGGATCTCGGGGGATGATCCGGGGGAGGTGCTCCACCGGGAGCGGGAGATCCAGGCCCGCCTGCCCGCCTTCGAGGTCAGCGATCAGGTCTGCGCCTTCATGTACGGCCCCAGCCGGGATCTGTCCGGCTACGAGGACGGCACCGAGAACCCGACCGGAGCTCAGGCCCTGGCGGTCGCGATCCAATCCTCCGGGGGCCCGGGGCTGGAGGGCTCGAGCGTCGTCGCCGTCCAGCGGTGGGTCCACGATCTGGGCACCCTCGGGGCGATGGATCAGGGCCAGCAGGACGCGATCGTGGGCCGGAGCCGGGAGACCAACGAGGAGCTCGGGGACGCTCCGGAGACGGCCCACATCAGGCGCACCGCTCAGGAGGACTTCGAGCCTGAAGCCTTCCTGGTGCGTCGATCGATGCCCTGGCGGGATCGGCGCGGGGCGGGGCTGATGTTCGTCTCCTTCTCCGCCACCCTCGATCCCTTCGAGGCACAGCTCCGTCGGATGGTGGGCCTCGACGACGGGCTGGTGGACGCGCTGTTCACCTTCACCCGCCCCGTCAGCGGTGGGACCTGGTGGTGTCCGCCTCTGGGCGACGATCGCCTGGAGCTGCGGGCCTGCCTCCCCTGATCTGAGGGCACTGATCTGAGGGCACTAGGCTCGGTCTGGCTTGGCCTGGCTTGGCCTGGCTTGGCGTGGCTCGAGGGGCGGGCCGCCTGTCCTGGCGCGGGGGTGTAGATCGATCTGCACGCCGCAGGCGTGGTCTGAGGGGCCAGGATCGTCGGCGCCATGGCGATCGCCGCCCGGGGCTGTGGCGGCAGCGCGGAGGTCGCCAGGGTCAAGCAACGGATCGAGCGGGTCCTGGGGCTGCCCCAGGGCTGAGGCGGCTCCTGGAGCCCCGCAGGCCGGACGACAGAGCGGAGGATGGGCGGCTGATCGGCCCGCCAGCGCTCCCTCAGGGCACCACGGCGGTGTCGGTGGCTACGCGCTCCGGCCCGCGCTCCGCCGCCTCGTACATCGCCTGGAAGCCCAGGGCCTCGGGCGTGCCGCTGGCGAACAGCTCCGCGGCCCAGCGCGCCGCCAGGGGCTGGTACAGCGCCTCGATCTCGATCGTGAGCGGGCCGCTGTGGTTGGCCACCTCGGCCGTGTAGTGCACCGTGTCGCTGCCCCCGGTGAAGTCGGGATCTCCGGCGACGCCGACGGCTGCGGTGCCGTCCACCACGGCGACGGTGGGATCCCAGCCGGTGGGCAGCAGGCGGTTGTCCTTGACGAAGCCCGCCGCACGCAGGAGCTGGAAGGTCGGGGCCCCGGACCCGTCGGCTAGGATCGCCTCGTAGACCGCGACCTCGTCGCCGGAGGACACCGCGTCGAGGTGGGGCAGGACGGGGCCCCCCACGGCCTCGCTGGGCAGGGCCACGCCGTCGCTGTCCACCAGGCGCCCCGAGTCATCGGAGGCCCCCGACTCGAAGACGATCGTGCCGAGCGCGTCGGTCACTGTGGCGTGCAGCCAGAGCCGCCGTAGGGGGATGCCGGTGGGCAGCTTGTGGCCGGTCATGGAGCGGAGATCGACGTCGAAGGACAGCGTGTCCGCGGTGAGATCCACGCCTCCGATCTGCACGGTGGCGGTCTGTCGTGCGAGCTGATCCCTCGCTGCGGCGAGGGTGGCGTCGAAGGCCGACGCCGGGGCCCCGGGGCGCAGGACGTCTGGCCAGTCCCGCAAGATAGCTGGGATCAGGGTGTTGGCTCCGACCAGGAGGTGGCGGCCGAAGGGGCTCCGGGGCGGGGTCTGGGGGAACGCCATGCCCATCGGGTTGTGGGCGATCCGGGTCGTGATCGGCACACCGGCTGCGCTGACCGTGGGCAGGTGGCAGCCCTGGCAGGAGGAGGTGGCGACGTGATCGGAGTTGAGCCACTCGAGGTAGGGTCCCTGCTCGAGCACGGTGCCGCCGGTCTCCGACCCGTCCTCGGCCAGCGCGTGGGTCGTCAGGGTGTGGCAAGTGGCGCACAGCCCGCTGTCGGTGATGTGGGCGGACTGCAGCGGGGTGAAGCCGTGCATCGACATCGGGTGATCGAAGGGCTCGGCGTGGGGGCCGTAGATCCGCCCCTGGCCGAGGATCGTCCAGCCGCCGGAGGCGCTGGCCTCCTCGCCGAGCCCGATGTCCTCGATCTGGTGACAGGCGGTGCAGCTCACGCCGTCCAGCGCCAGGAACGTGGCCTCGTCTCCGTCGGTGAGCACGTCCGCCGTGGGCAGGGAGGCGCCGGTGAGCGTCGCATCTCCCGAGGCCAGCGGCGCATGGCAGCGGGTGCACTTCTGGCCGATGGCGTCCGCTGCAGCCGGTGTCGCGGCGATCTCTGCGCTCATCACCGCGCGCCACAGCGGATCCCGCGCTGCGTTGGCCATCATCGAGGAGCGCCAGAGATCGTGTGGGGCGATGTTGTTGCCGACCTCGTCCACCATCGTGTTGGATCCGGGTGCGCCGTCGTGGCACAGCGCACAGCTGTCGGCGGTCGCGAACCGACCGTTGTCCACGGGCTGTGGTGCGGGCAGGGACAGCGCCGCTGGATCCCCGGTGCCGGGTGGGGTGGGAGCGCTGTCCGCTGTCGGGAGCGTCGAATCGAAGGAGATCCCCGTCTCTCCGCTGCCCCCCGGGCCTGGCTTGTCGCCGGGGGTCCCGGGCCCCCGACAGGCCACGAGGGTGGCGATCACAAAGGTGGAGGCGTGCATGGAGGGCTCCTGGAGTGCGGTGTGGTGCGGTGCAGCTCACGCCGGACAGCGCGGGCCTGGGCGGACGGAGAGACGAGGGGCTCGGGCCCGGCGGCGGTGCAAGTGGGGTTGACCTCTCGCCGCTGGGCTCGAGCCCGGTTTTCGCTGGATCCCACTCCGCCCCGGCGGCGAAGCGGTGTGCTGGAGTGTGCTCGTCTACCTCGTCCGGGGCCTTGGTCCCGGTGGCCTCCCGGGGTCTGCTCTATCTTGAGTCTTACACAACCAGAGGCAATAGACAGAATATAAGTTAACTTGTAGGCAGAGAAAATAAATGTAAACCAAATCATGTAAACATGTTGATCTTGTAGAGATCCCGGGGGGCCGGTGAAGCTGCGGCTGGGGGTGAAGGTGCGGGCGCTGCGGCGCCGGGAGGGGCTGACCCAGGTCCGGCTCGCTGAGCGGCTCGGGATCTCCGCGAGCTACCTCAACCTGATCGAGCACGACAAGCGACCGCTGACCGCCCCGCTGTTGATCAAGCTGGCCTCGCTGTTCGAGCTGGATGTCACCACGTTCGGCTCCGAGCAGGACAGCGCCCTGGAGTCGGATCTGCTCGAGGTGTTCGGGGATCCGATGTTCGAGGGCATGGGGCTGACCAACGTGGTCGTGCGGGAGGTGATCTCGAGCGCCCCTGAGGTCGGCCGGGCGGTGCTCGAGCTGTACCGCAGCTACCGTAACGCCGAGGCTCAGGCCGCTCGCCTCGCCCTGACGGTCGCCGACGGCCAGGACATGGCGGATACGCACGCCCGGCTGCCGTCCGAGGAGGTCACCGCCTTCGTCCAGCAGCACCGCAACCACCTCCCGGCGCTGGAGGAGGGCGCGATGGCGCTGTGGCGCGATGCCCGGCTGCAGCCCGACGATCTGTGCACCGGCCTGGCTCGTCACCTGGAGTCCCTGGGGATCCGGGTGCGGTTCTGTCCAGCGAAGGCCGGCGCGATCCGGCGCTACGATCCAGGCCGACGGGAGCTGTCGCTGTCGGACGGCCTGGCCCGCAGCGCCCGGCGCTTCCAGCTGGCGCACCAGGTGGCGCTGATCACCCTGGCCGACACGCTGGACGAGCTGTCCAGCTCCGACGGGCTGAAGAGCGAGGCCTCCCGTGCGCTGTGCCGGATGGTGCTCGCCAACTACTTCGCGGGCGCGGTGATGATGCCGTACACCGGCTTCCACACGGCCTGTGAGGCTGAGCGCTACGACATCGATCTGCTCGCCCGGCGCTATGGGGCAACCTTCGAGCAGGTGTGTCATCGGATGACCACCCTGCAGCGATCGGGCCAGGAGGGGGTCCCGTTCCACTTCCTGAAGGTCGACACCGCGGGCAACATCTCGAAGCGCTTCAGCGCCTCAGGGATCCGGTTTGCGCGCTTTGGGGGGGCCTGCCCTCGCTGGAACGTGTCGATGTCCCTGCTGAGCCCCGGGCGGCTTAGGATCCAGGTGTCGAAGATGCCAGGCGGAGCACACTACTTCTGCGTCGCACGCACGGTGCGCAGGAGCGCGGGGGGGTTCCGGGCCCCGGAGATCGTGCACGCCATCGGGCTCGGCTGCGAGCTGTCCTACGCCGGGCGCCTGGTCTACGCCGACGGGATGGATCTGTCGAGCGTCGAGGTGGTGCCGATCGGAGTGACCTGTCGCCTGTGTGATCGGCCCCGCTGTGAGCAGCGCGCGTTCCCCAGCCTCGGCGCTGAGCTCCACCTGGACGAGAACGTGCGCGGGTTCGGCTTCTACACCCGATCCTGGGAGTGATCCCGGCGCCTCCGTCGATCCCCCTCCGCCCCGGAGGAGCCGTGGTGATGGCTCAGGGCGGGCTGCTGGTGGACGCGGCCGTCGCAGGGCTCGGGGGTGTAGGCCTCCGGCTTGACCGCTCGCCGAGTCGCTGCGGTGTGGAGCGCTGCTGCGCCCAGCCCCCCAGGCCACGCCGGGGC
>DRPG01000327.1 GCA_011376105.1 Deltaproteobacteria bacterium | reverse complement strand
GAGCCTGCAGCGGAGGATCCGCGGATCCTCCGCGGGGGTCACGGCTCAGGGAGGGCTACAGCGCGCCGGCCTCGGGGGTGTTGTCGGGGTTGCCGCAGAAGCACCGCTCCTCGGGGTCGTAGTCATAGGGATCGAAGTCCTCCCAGCTGCACATCTTGCCAGCTTCCTCGAGGCGATCCGCTTCCTGGTTGCAGAACCGACCCATCCGGGTGTCCGAGTCGCAGAAGGTCTGCTCGAACTCGATGGAGTAGGGCCAGGTGTGCTCTGCGGCCTGCTCGTAGCCATAGTAGGGCTGGTAGTCCGAGCCATCCTTGGCGCCGGGCAGCGGGTCGGGACGCAGCGCCTCGCCCTGGATGACGCACTCATCGCTTTGGGGATCGGCGGCTCCGCCGAGGGTCCGCAGCGCCTCGCAGGTACCGTTAGCGATGATCAAGCCGAAGGCGAGGCGATCATCATCGAGGGGGGTCGAGAAGGTCCTGAGCAGGACGGTGTAGGAGATCCCCTCGCCGTCGGAGGTGTCCAGGGTGCAGTACTCCGCCATGCCCTTGCCCGCAGACGCAGGATCCCCGATCAGACCCACCGTGTTCGGGCAGGCCGCCAGGGAGATCGGCACGCCGTTGTGCAGGGAGTCCTCGTAGGCGACGACGAAGTCACCGATCTTGCTCGGGGAGCCTGTGTAGTACACCGACAAGCCAGCGAACAGCTCGATGTCTCCATCGTCGAAGCCGTTGTCGGGGTAGGTCCACTCGCGCCCTTCCTCAGAGGGGTTGGCGCTGACCGACTGGTTCCACCACGCGACCTCGGGATCGACCCAGATGCAGACCTGGCCCCCGGTGCCGGTGAACTCGAAGGTCGCCCCACCGTAGTCGGTGGTCTGGGGCGGCGCGAGCTCGCCGTAGATGGTGGCGGCCTGCAGATCCTCGTAGGTCTCGATGTCGGCGGGGACCAGGGGGCCACCGTCCTCTGCGGTGATGTGGTAGATGTCGGGGAGCCCGTCGACAGGTCGACCGAACAGGAAGTCACCGCTGTAGTCGCACGAAGCGAGCAGGAGCAGCCCGAGGGCTGCGACTCGGTAGACAGCCATCACTGCACCTCAAAGTCGAGGATGAGCTCGGGGCGGGCGTCGATGTTGTCCCACTGGTAGGGGTTCCCGACGACCCAGTCCCCATCGTCGATGTAGATGGAGGGGAAGTTCAGCAGATCGGCCTGGGGACGCCCCCCGATGAAGTCGGCGTCGTAGACCTCGATGTTCTGTCCGAGCCCGTCCTCACAGGTGGAGTACTTGAAGGAGAGGCTCGAGGGTGCATCCATCCAGCCCCACAGGGTGAAGCCCTTGCAGTCGAGGCCCGGGGTGCAGTTCTCCTGGTCTTGATCCCAGAAGAACTCCTGCTGCCACAGGGTGAAGTCTCCGACGTAGTACTCACCGGCATCGTCGAGGACGAAGTCGAGATCGAGCTCGTTGGTCTCACCGTCGCCGTTGCGATCCTCGTAGGCGGTGATCCGGGTCTCGGCGTCAGAGGTGACGTTGAGCAGATCGTAGCAGGTCTGCCGTAGGTACTCACCGTCGCTGATCTCGACCCCCTGGTTATCCAGGATGGGCTGCTGGATCAGCTGGAACCATTCGACCAGGCTGTTCCAGTCCGCGTAGCGACCGCTGACCACCTTGCAGGTGAGGAACTCGAGGCAGGCGAACCGGATGTCACCCACCGAGATCCCCCCGTAGGGGTACGCATCCCCGGGGACGTCGGTCTGGTACTGGGGGCCGAGCTCGGGGTGCGGGTAGCGCTCGAGCACGTTGGCCTCAGCCACCGACGGGTACAGCCCCAGGTAGACCGGCCCGATCAGGCGGGGATCGGTCAGCTCTGTGGCGTTCCCCTCCTCATCGATGATGGTCCGGGTCGCGGCCTCGATCGGGATCTTGATGGTGCCCTTCAGGTTCTCGATGATGAGACCCTCATCGTAGGCACAGCCGCTGAGACAGGCACCTGCGAGGGCGAGCAACGCAATGGAGGTGTGTTCACGCATCGGTGGATCCTCAGAACTCGTAGGCCACACCGAACTGGAGCCGCAGGGGATCCTGTCGGCTGACGGTGAGGAGACGGTTTTGTGAGTTGATGAAGGTGCTGCTCAGCAGATCCGGAGAGCGGTTGTTGGTGAGGTTCTGTGCATCGAGGGAGAGGATGAACTTGCCCTTGCGCACGTCGATGCTCTGGCGGAAGCCGATGCTGACGAACCAGTAGGGGTTGAACCGGTAGTAGGTCCCGCGGGGACGGATCCGGAGCGTGTATCCTTGGGACGCCTCAGAGTAGTAGTAGCGATCGACCGGGAAGCCATCGTAGTAGACGAAGGTCAGCGACAGCGACTGGGTCCATGGATCCGTGGGCAGGTCCCAGATGGCGAGGCTCTTGAAAGAGTGCCGACGGTCGATGTTGAGCTGGCCGTAGTTGTACTGGGTCTGGGGATCGTTCAGGAACGATCCCGACAGCGCCTGCTGCGAGGAGCCGGTTGCGTTGGTGTAGGTGTAGGTCGCGGTCGCGGCCCAGCGACGGCTCTGCACCTTCCGGACGCCGAGGTCCCACTGGTAGTAGTCGCGCTTGGCGAGCACCGGAGTCCGCAGGCGCCCGTAGGAGTTGATGACGTCGGAGCGGCGGGAGCCGATGATCGCCGAGCCGTCTTCGTCGTAGATCAGGCTGGTCTCGTCGGGCTCGAACATGAACCTAGAGAACTTACCAGACATCTGCGAGAACAGCGCCACATCCTCGATCACCTCGCGCTCGAGGATCAGGATGATCTCGTCGACGCGGGGGTTGCGGAGGTTGTCGTGGGCGATGTTCAGGTTGTCCTTCGGGATGTTGAAGTAGACATCCTGCTGGGAGTTGACGAACACGCTGCTCGGACCCTGGCCCTCGAGGAGCTCACCGAAGTACAGCTTCTGGCCGTAGCCCGAGGAGGAGGTGTAGTTGGCGACCCCGAGACGCCCTGTGTCGTTGAACCGACCGAACCCGGTCGCCACCTTGGTCTTCTGATCCTTGAAGGGGTCCCACGAGCCAAAGAGGCGGGGCCCGAGGAGCCCACCGGAGAGCACAGGCTCGGCGAGGTCGTTGCGGATCACGAAGCTGTCGAAGCGCATCCCGTAGTTCAGGGTCAGGTTGCTGACGGGCTTCCAGGAGTCCTGCGCGAACATGTTGTACTGCGAAGACGTGATCCGGAAGTTGATCGGACCCGAGGTCTCGAGCCAGTAGTAGTTCGTGAAGGTCTGGGGATCGAAGGCGGCTTCGTTGATGTCGTAGTAGTACGCGTTGCCGGAGATCCCCTGGATCTGATCCCAGACGAGCTGCACGCCCTCGACACCGAACTTGAAGTCGTGGGTGCCACCGAGGAAGTCATCGACAGAGAGCACCGACAGCTTGGAGGACAGGGTGTAGCGGATCCGATCGTCGAAGTAGTAGCGGAAGCTGTTGACCGAGTTGTAGGCGCCACCCAGCCCGAGGCGGGGTGAGTTCTCCCAGTCGATGTCCCCTTCCATCTCACCAGCTTTGCACTGGTGCCAGTCGCGATCCCGGTTGTGGGTGCAGGGGACGGAGCTGGTCTCGATGTAGGTCTTCTGCAGCGAGATGTTGGAGTCGAGGTTGACCTCCGGCGAGAGGAACCACTGCCACTTGGCAGACGCCGTGTAGCCCCCCTGGACCTGACGATCCTGCGCCTCAGCCTTGATGAAGGGGTTGAACTGCTCCTGGTTGTCGATGTTGGTGGGATCGCTGCGGAGCAGCAGCGCGAACCGGTGCTCGGTGGTCGGCTGGACCGTGAGCTTGGCCAGCATGTAGTGGCCGTCGAAGTCGCGAGCCTGGGGGATCCCGGTGCTGGCGATGATCGAGCGGGTGGACTGGTACGAGATGATGAACCAGGCCTTGTCGCGCACGATGGGACCAGAGATCTTCGCGCCGATCAGGATGGTCTGGAACTCGGAGTCGAACCCGGTCGGAGCGAGGGTGAACCCGTCGGAGGTGACGCGCTCGTCCTTGCGGGGGCGCATGTTGCCGTTGTTGTAGTAGATGCTGGTGTTGTACTCGAGGTTGTTCGTCCCCGACTCGGTCACGATGTTGACCACACCACCCACCGAGGTGCCGTACTCGGGCATGTAGCCACCGAGCAGGACCTCGATCTGCTGGATCGCGTCGAAGTTGAAGTTCATCGAGAACGTGCCGGTGACCGGATCGGTGATGTTGATCCCGTCGAGCATGTACGTGTTCTCGTTGTACGCACCGCCCATGTTCGGGTTGCCCCCGACACCTTCCTGGACCCCCGCCGCGAAGGTCACCGCGGTCTGGTAGCTCCGGCCTGCCGGGATCTTCTGCAGGAACTCCTTCGTGAGCACCTGGGTCCGTGAGGTGGAGGAGACATCGACGGCCTCCCGCTTGGCGGTGACGATGATCTCCTCTCCGATGGACATCGTGACCGTGAGCTGAGTCTCTCGGCCGACGTCGATCTTGATGTCGGAGATGATGGCGTCGCCCAGCCCGTCCTTGGAGGCCTCCAGCCGGTAGCTACCGGGCGCCAGATCTCCGAACAGGAAGCGCCCCATCGCGTCGGTGGTGCGTGTCTTCGCACCCCCGATCATCGTCTCTCCCTCCAGGATCAGGGTGACCCCAGGGATCTCGAGGTCGTCTGTGTCGACGACCTGGACGCGGAGCTTACCCGTGGTTTGAGCCCATGCTGGGAGCGCCAACATGAGGGCGACGACGGCTGCCAATACCGGCAGGATCGTTCGGCCATTCAACAGATTCCAGACCATTCCCTCACGTCTCCTGGGATGCTAGAACACCCCTCGAACCTTTGAATTCAGCAACTCAACCCCTGTTGGGGGCCAACAGCCGAACAGCGTAGGGGTACAAGACGAACACCGAGAAGTCAACCCAACGGCTCTAGAGGGGCCTCGACCCCTCCGTTGCCGGTTGCTCCCCAGTGGTGGCCGCCGGGCCGCCCACGTTAACCCGCCCCGCGCTCGTCGCACCCTGCCAGCAGAACCGAAGCGTGTGTTACAAGGCCCGTCGAGGCCGCTGGCCGCACAAAACTTTTAGAAGGAGGACGACATGATCGGTCGGATCCTAAGAGGGGGAGCGGCAGCCGTTGCGCTGCTCGTGACGACCGCCGTCGCCCCACCCAGTGCCGAAGCCACCAGCTTCGCTCCCCTCACCATCGAGCAGTTCACCGACGCGTCCACCTGGATCGTAGAGGGAGAGGTCCAGCGGATCTGGACCGACATCGACGATCGCGGTCTCGTCTGGACCCACAGCGAGGTCGCGCTGTCGACCGTCCACAAGGGCTTGTCCGTCCCCGACAGCCTCGTGGTCGACAGCCTCGGTGGCCGCGTCGGCGACTACGTCACCCACGTGCCCGGGCAAGCCGTCTTCTCTCAGGGGGAGTCGGTGTTCCTGTTCCTCGACGCCACAGGGGATCACCTGGTCCCCGTCTCCAAGTTCCTGGGCAAGTTCACCCTGCGGCGCGCCACCGGGGAGACCCGCCAGCACGCCATGAACTGGCACCCCAGCCCGGGTGAGATCTTCGATCATCGCTTCCTCCCCCACCCCGCCCCCGAGCACCGGTTGTACGCAGATGATCTGCGGGAACGAGTCCAGCAGCGCCTCGATCGTGGCTGGGACGGGCAGCCCATCCCCGGGATCTCCATGGATCGGCTGCGGGAGGTCAACACCATCGAGCGGAGGATGCCACGATGATGCGCAAGACCACCGCCACCGTGGCGGCGATGTTGGCCATGACCACGTTCGCCGACACCGCCCTGGCCTGGAAGCACACCAACCAGGTGTGGCTGCCCGAGGACTGGCCCCTCACCGTCCGGGTCGCCGACGACGGTGCTGAGAACACGATCGCGGCCTGTGAGGCCAGCGGCGGCGAGTCCGGCTGCTGCGAAGAGACCGTGCCGGCGGGCAGCTGCATCACGACCGCAGAGCTGGGCTTCACCGCCTGGGAAGACGCCCAGTGTGCCGAGTTCGAGGTCGACGTCCTCAACGGGATCGACAACCCCGACGAGGTCGCCCCCAACATCGGGGCCCTGTCCACCAACCGGCTCAACTACATCACGTTCAACGATCCCGAGAACCAGATCGCCGAGACCGGCACCCTGGCGGTCACCTTCACCAGCGCCACGGGGCAGGCCTTCGTGCTCGACGGCACGACCTACTCCCACAGCTTCGACTCCGACATCGTGTTCAACGACAACGTCGAGTTCATCGACGACGACACGCTGGCCACGGGGGGGCAGTGCGGAGGCCGCACCAACATCCGCGGCGTGATGACCCACGAGATCGGCCACCTGCTGGGCATGGGCCACGCCTGCGAGGATCCAGGCAAGGGCGGCGAGCCCTGCACCGATCCCAAGCTGCAGAACGCCACGATGAACTGGAGCGAAGGCCCCTGCAACCGCGGGGCGATCGACATCAACGAAGACGACATCGAGGGCTTCACCGCCCTGTATGGCCCCTTCGCGACCTTCGCCTGCTCCCACCAGGTCAGCGACGATCAGGTGGTCGGGATCGTCCCCTTCGATCTCAACTGTGTGGTCGTGTCGGACTACCTCAACGAAGTCACCGGAGCATCCTGGAACTTCGGTGACGGCGGCACGTCCGATCAGCTCGCGGCGACCCACACCTACGACACCCCCGGCAACTACACGATCCAGGTCACGGTGAGCGGGGATCGTGCGGCCTGCGGTCCCGACGGCTGGCAGAACAACTACCGCAAGGTCGGCTACGTCCGCGCCTGCGGTGTCCCCGACGCTGAGTTCGTCGTCACCCAGCTCGACGGCCTGCAGTACCAGATGCTCAACGAGTCCAACGTCTCGGTCTACGGCTGTATCTCCGACATCCAGTGGGACGTGTACGCCGGCGAGAGCACCAACGGCACCCCGATCATGGATCCGATCAAGGCCTGGGAGCCGATCATCGACTTCCCGGAGGCGGGCACCTACACCGTGGTGATGAGCCTCGGGGGGATCGCGGGCACCGGCGGCGCCAAGGCCACCTTCGAGGTCTCCCGCAGCGGCAGCGATCGTCCGGCCTGCAACACCGGCGCTCCGGCGGGTGGCGCGCTGGGCCTGCTCGTCCTCGGTGGCCTGCTGACGATCCGGCGGCGGCGGTAGACAGGACGGCCGAGCCGCCGCTCGCCCGTCCCAGGAGCCCCGTGGTCAGACCTCCCCCAGCGGGGGGCGGGAGAGACCCGGGGCTCTCCTGTCTGTGGCCTCCAGACCCTGCTCAGTGTGCTGAATGGGGCTATCAAGACAGCTCGATCGAGCGAGGATCCATGTCCCTGCGCAGCGTCCTGTTGGCCCTCTGTGTGGCCGTCCCCTCCGCCACCCTCACCTCCAGCCTGTCCGCCTGCTCCGGCCGCTCGGGGCCGCCCGGCGTCGAGGCGGGCGAGGCCATCCCGCTGGCCACCCTGCCGTTCACCGAGCTGCAGATCCCGGAGCAGAGCCGCCCCGGTGGAGCGGAGCCGCCCTCGGTGATCCCGGTGACGGGCCCCTGGCGCTACGTGGGCACCACCCGTCGGGGCATGCACAAGTACGCCACGGCGGTGCCGATCCGGCCCAGGGGCCTGTTCTTCAACCGCCCCCAGCCCGGCATGGAGCTGCGCACCACCGACGGAGCGCTTGTCCGCTACGATCGCTTCGGGAAACACGACGGCTTCATGTGGTCCTACGATCGCAAGGAGCTGATCGTGTACCAGCCCGAGCGCAACCCACCCCCGACCGATGACCTGTTCACCCTGACCTACCCCATGGCCATCGACCGCGAGGCGAGGCTGAACCACCGGTGGTCCGGAGGGCAGGACAAGGAACACAGAGGCAAGGACTGGAAGGATCCCAAGCCCAAGGAGCGGTTCGTCTGGGCCACCATCCAGGACGACTGGGACAGCCGGGAGGGCCTGCTGCTCCCGGCGCCGGCCACCGCCTCCTGGGCGCTGACCGTCCCCCCCTCGGGGGAGCTGCACTTCGTCAGCGGCCTGGTGGAGCCCGAGATCCGGGAGACCCAGGGCTCAGATGGCGCGCGGCTGGTGGTCGAGGTCGAGGCCGACGGCACCACCACCGAGGTGTTCGCCACCGATCTGGCGATCCGGAGCTTCACCCCCCAGCGGATCGATCTGTCGAGCTATGCAGGCAAGGCCGTCACGCTGCGGATGCGCACCGAGCCCCTGGGTACCCCCGACTTCGACTATGCCTTCGTCGCCGAGCCGGTGGTGGCCAGCCGGCTGGCCGATCCGGTCCGGGTGGTGATGGTGTTCATCGACACCCTGCGGCCCGATCACATGTCGCTGTACGGCTACAAGCGCGACACCACCAGCAAGATCGATCACCTCGCCGACGAGGCCGCGATCTTCACCCAGGCCCGCTCGGTGGCCCCGTGGACCCTGCCGTCAGCCCGCACCCTGATCACCGGCCGCCACCCCGAGTACTACGATCACAGCACCACCCTCCCCGCGATCCTCGGGGAGCAGGGCTGGGCGACCGCGTTCATGGCGGGCAACGTCTACCTGTCCTCGAACTTCGAGATGCACCGGGACTGGGATCTGCACCGGGTGGGGCTGTGGCCCACCGCCGAGAAGATCACCGACGACACGCTGGCCTGGCTCGAGCAGCACGAGGGCCGCAACAGCGTCGTCCAGGTCCACTACATGGATCCCCACCTGCCCTACATCGAGCCCGGCTCGTACCGGCACCTGTACGCAGGCGATGGCTACGACGGCCTGCGGGAGGAGTTCCACCTCTCCGACGTGCGCCGGGCCAACATCAAGGGCCGCCCCGGGGTCCAGGCCTACATCCAGGATCGCTACGACAACAACATCCGCTACGCCACCGATCAGCTCGCCCGGATCATCGAGCGCCTCGACGACAACGACATCCTGCTGATCTATGCAGATCACGGCGAGGAGTTCTGGGACCACGGGGGCTTCGAGCACGGCCACACTCTGTTCGACGAGCTGCTCCGCGTGCCCCTGATCGTCAAGGCCCCGGGGATCGACGCGGCGAAGCTCGACGTGCCGGTCTCGCTGCTCGATGTCACCCCCACGGTCCTCGAGCTCGTGGGCCAGCCCATGCCCGAGCCCCTCGACGGCCAGAGCCTGGTGCCGCTGCTGCGGGGCGAGCCCGGGGCAGCCGAGCGCTTCGAGAGCCGCGATCTCGCGTTTGGCCGTCCGCTGTATGGGATGGAGCGCTGGGGGGTGCTGCACGATCAGATGAAGTGGAGCACCACCGAGGGCCGCGAGGCGCTGTACGATCTGCGCAAGGATCCAGAGGAGCGCAGCAACCTGCTGCTCGAAGATCCCGACGACAGCGGCTCGAACTATCGGATCTACCTAGAAGATGCGCTAGGCCGAGAGGTCGGCACCGGCTACCGGCTCAACGTGTCCCGCTCCAAGGGGCCCCCGACGCACGGCACCTGGGCGATGTGCACCATCCCCAAGGGCTTCAAGGCCGCCTGGCCCGGCGACGATCCCACCGCGAGCAGCGAGGTCACGGTCAACCAGTACGACGACGCCAAGCTCGTGCAGGAGCGCCTCGACGCCTACCAGATCCTGGGGCACCCGCTGCCCGAGGACCTCGGCATGGCGGTGGAGATCTGCTGGCACCCCAACCACCCCGGCTCCCGCGAGATCTACCTGATCCCCGAGGGCACCATGGCCGACGAGGGGCCAAAGATGATGTGCAGCGCCTACCAGGGCGACGCCAGCGGTGGAGAGAGGGCGACCTTCACCATCGCACCGCACCGGCAGTCCACCCTGGGCAAGCTCCGGGTGCCCCTGCGCAAGGTGGACTTTGCTCAGCGAGGGCTGATCTTGCAGTTCGGCATCGGCCCGATCCCCACCGCCGAGACCCAGCCGCTGAGCGGCCAGGACGACGAGATGTCCGGGGGCCTGGTGGCGATGGGCTACCAGGTGGCCGATCAGGTCGACGTGTCGAGCACCTGCGAGCCCCCCGCGGTCAAGCTCCCCGATCGGCGCAGGCCCGCTGATCCGAAGCGAGCACAGGCTCCGGAGTGAGCGGGCCCTGAGGTGACGCCGACCTCGGGCCCGGCTCCGCTCAGGGGATCTGGACGATCATCAGGGTGACGTTGTCCTTTCCGCCGCCGTGGTGGGCTGCGCGGACCAGCTCCCTCGAGGCGAGCCGGGGATCGGCGTAGGTGTTGAGGATCGACTCCATGTCGCGATCCTCCACCTCGCCCCACAGCCCATCGGAGCACATCAGGATCCGATCGCCGGCCTCGAGCTCGACCCGGAAGATGTCGATGTCGATGTCGCGCTCAGTGCCGACGGTGCGCAACAGGATGTTGCTGTGGGGATGGTGTCGGGCCTCCTCAGGGGTGATCCTGGCGCGCTCCACCATCTTCTGCACCAGGCTGTGATCCTTGGTGATCTGATGGAGCACGCCGTTGCGGAGGAGGTACCCGCGGGAGTCTCCGACGTTGGCCATGAAGCCGACCCGATCGTTGAGCACCAGGATGCACACGAGCGTGGTGCCCATGTCGGTGCCCTTGGCGTCGGCGGTGTCCTTCACCATGTTGTTCGCGGCCTGGAACGACTCATCGAGCAGGTTCTCGACCGCGTCTTCCCCCTCGGGGGCCAGGGTCTCCCGCTCCCGGGCGACCTCACAGATCGTCTTGACGGCCAGCGCGCTGGCGACCTCTCCCCCGTCGTGTCCGCCCATGCCGTCGGCCACGACATACAGCTTAGAGCGCTCTGAGAGCCGGACCCAGCCCCAGTTGTCTTCGTTGAGCTGTCGGGTCAGCCCCACGTCGCTCATGCCCCCCAGCAGGGGTGGATAGACCACCGGCGCCAGATCGTCGAAGCGATCCTCGATCTGGCGCCCGAAGGCCGCGACGCTCTCGATCTGACCGAGCTCCGCCCGCTGCATACAGTCGATCAGGGTGTCGGCCTCGATGTCGCAGTACCTGCGCAGCAGCTCGCCCACGCTCTCCAGCACCGCCCCCTGCCCGTCGTGGGGGATCATCGAGCCGTTCTCGAGCGTCTCGGCGACCTCGAGATCGAACAGCTGGATCTTGTTCTCGGGGGAGACGAGCAGGTTGGCCCGGTTCAGGCTCTCGAGGCGGACCCCGTGGGCGTGCAGGAACGCGAGGGTGCCGAGGATCCGCTGCCCGAGGCTCAGCAGCCGGGCGTTGCGCAGGGGGCTGGCCTCATCGACCATCAGCCCCTCGCCCGCGTAGGGGATCACCGAGAACAGGACCCCATCGATGATGAACACGTCGATGGGGGTGGCGACGCCCGGGTGCTGCAGCTGCTTGTGGAAGTAGCGCAGGTAGGGCTCGAACCGGGACGGGACCCAGCGCGCGGACACCAGGAAGCGACGCTCCTCGAACGGCGCCTGGCAGTCGGTGCAGACAGGCTCGCTACGGGGTGTGTCGTCGCAACCACAGGACCAACACCGGCGGGTCGCCAGATCCGATCGGGTGTCTGTGGCGAGGTAGAACATGCGCCCCTCGGAGAGGCGCACGAGCCCCTCGATCGAGTAGTGATCGCCGAGGGGGGTTCCTGGGGGGAGTGGGGAAGGTCTGTCGCCCATCGTCCAGAGAGCTCAAGGAGGGTTCGCTGTGTCGGAGGGACCGACCGGAGGTGAGGGTACCGGAACCTGCCGGGATCCTGTCAAGCGTCGCCCCCTTATCCCGTCTCACAGGCGAACAGAACGACGGGGCCTCGTCTCCGGATCGTGACGCGCGGGTCGCGAGAATGCGATACATGAGCCCCCGCTCCATGGAGGGCCGATGCGCCTCAACCTGCTGTGTCTCGCCACGATCACCATCGCCTGTGATCCGCGCGTCGTGGCCAACACCAAGATCGATGGCTCCACCGAGGCCGACGGCGACGCCGACAGCGACGCCGACAGCGACGCCGACAGCGACGCCGACGCTGACAGCGACGCCGACACCGATCCCTCGGCCTGCGCCGACGGCCCGAGCAAGACCGGTCCGTGGTGGAGCACCCACCCGATCACCGCCGCCGGCGCGACCGCGACGAACACCCCCTACAGCCAAGACGCTGGTCTCACCGCGGTCCGCAGCGCCGCCGTCGCCGCCACCGGCGGCAACGAGGCGATCAACCTGCCCGTCCAGGGCGCGATCGTCACCGCGGTGGGGTATGTGCCCGCCGGCGGCACCTACGTGAGCTTCTGGATGGCCGACAGCAGCGGCCCGATGTTCGGGTACAACGTCGATCTACCCAGCGCGGACACGCTGCAGCCGGGCGACGTGGTCACCTTCCTCGCCACAGAGGTGGTCAACTACTTCGACACCCCCGAGCTCACCGCGGTGCAGAACTTCACCGTGACCAACACCGGCGCGCCGGTGTGGGTGATCGACGGGATGGCCGAGGCCCCCTTGACCTACGCCTCGCACGGTGAGGCGGTGGTCGAGGTCTGGGGTGAGCTGGTGGGTGGCCCCGTCGACTGTGGCGCCGACTGCTACGACTTCGAGTACGCGAACAACATCATCACCTTCCGCACCAGCTCGACCTACGATCGCGTCGGCGACTGCATCCACTACATCGGGCCCCTGACCCAGTTCGGCGGCGTAGAGCAGCTCGACGCCACCAACTTCAACTGGTACTGGAGCTACTGATGCGTCCCCGGCGAGCCACCGTCCTGGTCGGGGCGCCCCTGCTGTGGGGAGCCTGTGGCACCGCCACCGCCCCCGAGTCGTGGCGCGACTGGTACGATCAGGGCTCGCCCTACGACGTCGAAGAGCCCATCGCGTTCACCGATCAGAACTACGACTTCACGGGCCCCGACGAGATCCAGGACCTCCCGATCCCCGGAGACTTCGAGACCTGGTTCGCCGAAGGAGACGCCCCGCCGCCGGATGCCTGCGACGCCTGGTCGGTCCATCCCGGGCTTCCGGCCGAGATCAGCGGCATCGTCACGATCCACCCCCGCTACTACATCAAGGTGTCGGGCTGCCTGCCCGCCGACGATCGCACGATCGACAGCGACGAGAAGTACTACGGCAGCTACTTCATCCAGGACGCCACCGGGGGCTTCTTCGTCCTAGGCGACAGCAAGGTCGCCCACTTTGACATGGGGGATCGGGTCACGATCAAGGTTCGCGGCATCAAGGAGTCGTTTGACAGCGTGATGATCTCAGCCCACGACGTGCTCGAGATCGATCGAGGCCCCGAGCCCATCTACTACCGCCCCGTCTCCGGTCGCCTCCTGGGCCCCGAGGACATCGCTGAGGTGGTCCGGGTGGAGGGGGTCGTGGCCGCTGAGGCGAGCGGGTTCGGCGAGGTCTACCTGTGCACCGGCGCCGATCCCGACACCACGCTGGAGCCCGATCCAGCCCGGGGCGGCGATCCCGTGCCGGCCTGCGCCCACCTGGGGGTGACCGATCCTCCCTGGTTCAAGCTCGGCATCGACGTCGAGCTCCAGCGCCGGGGGGTCACCTTCGATCCCGGCAGCCACCTGTCGGTCACCGGGCCCGTCATCCTGAGCTTCGGCGATCACCAGATCGTGGTGATGCGGATCGGCCAGATCGAGGTCCTGTAGCCACACCACCCGGGCGTCGCGGGATCGGTGGGATTCGCCGCTCCTGTGGCATCGGCGTCGGTTACTTGGCGCGCCATCGCCTGAACCAGGAGGCCGACATGCGCGCGATGGTCGCTGTCGCCCTGGCGCTCCCCGCCAGTGCCCTCGCCCAGACCCGGACCGATCTCGAGTACCGCGACACAGAGGTCGACGAGGGAGACGAGGACCTCACGGTCCGAGGCTCCTTCGAGTCTCAGTACTTCGAATACAACAACGTCGACTTCCGGCCGCTGGACGAGACGAGCGACCAGGCGATCCTCGACAGCGACGATCGCGGGGCGTTCGCCTTCACCGGAGCCCAGCTTGAGGTCGGCTACCAGATCGATCCCCAGATCCGGCTCGTGATCACCGGCAGCCACCGGGGCCTGTGGGGTGACGATCAGATCGGGGAGACCAACCAGTTCGGCGGGTTCATCTACTTCCCCGCGTTGTACGTGGATCTGAACACCGCCGCAGACGGCACGGGGGTCCGCTTCCGCGTCGGCCGCCAGTTCTTCAGCCTCGGCGGCCTCGGCGATGGGGTACGGGACTATGTGCTGGCCGATGTCCTCGACATGATCCGGGTCGACGTGCCCCTGGGCGAGATCGGCAGCTGGACCCTGATCCCGATGAACGTGTTCAGCACCGCCGCAGACTACAACGAGGTCGACTTCGTCGGCCTGATCGGCCAGCAGGATCCCGAGACCTTCTACTTTCGCGGCGAGAACCTCACCCGCCGCTTCGGCACAGCCCTGACCCTCGACGGTCTGTCCGCTCCGGTGGGGGGCCAGGCCCACCTGTTCTACACCGACCTCCACGGCCGCGGCACCGGCAGCGACATCTCCTATCAGGGCGTGCTCGGAAACTTCGTCGACAACGACTACGTGGTGAACTACGGCCTGCGGGTCAACGTGTCCGCGGGGCCCGCCACCCCCTTCGCCGAGCTCAACGGCTCCTCGGGCATCGATCGCAAGGAGCTCGTGGCTCAGGACGTCGACACCAACGGCTTCGCCTGGGGAGCGGGGCTGCGGATCGACACCACCACCGAGGAGAGCCGCGCGGGCCTCACCGCTCAGCTGCGCTACTTCGAGGCGTTCGGCCCTGCCTATGGCGAGAACGGCCTCCAGTACAGCCACGGCTACGTGGGCATGAAGGCCCAGCAGTTCGGGGGCACGCTGTTCAACCGATTCCTGGGGCTCCACCCCACGGCCTACGCAGGCCGCAACGGGATCAGCGACACCCCGCAGGAGAGGTCCCGCAAGTCGGGGGCACGCACCCTCGAGGCCTTCGCCCAGTACCAGCTCCAGGCGGGTCTCCACGCCCAGGCCGGGGTGTGGCTGGTCCAGGACTCCGGGCTGTCCCTGGTCGACTTCTCCGATCTCGACAACCTCGAGCCCCCGTTCGGGTACAGCCGCTCCGAGTTCTCCGCCACCCGGCGGCTGGGCCAGCCCCTGGGCACCGAGCTCGATCTCGACGTGGGCTGGGCGTTTGGGGATCACCTCGACGTGTTCGCCAACGGAGCCATCATCCTCCCCGGGGCTTTCTACGCCATCGAGATCGATCGGATGGCGGGCAGCGCGCTGGGCTCCCCCACCCCGAGGAGTCCCTGGGCGCTGCACACGGGGATGCGGCTAAACTTCTGATCCACCGGGCGGGTCTAGCGGAAGATCCCGCCCCCTGGTCCCCTCGCCTGAGAGGGGCCGACTGGAGAGACGCGATGGACACCGACTCGAACCGTCCTGGAGCGCTGGTGGGGATCCTGGGGCTGTACGCCCTGGCCGCCCTGGGGCTGCTGGCCACGGGCTGCAACCCCGATCCGGGCGAGGTCGACGAGCAGGTCGGCTACCGCACCGGGCTGGAGCCCGGAGAGCCCAACAGCGGCGAGCGTGGCACGGTCATGGTCACCGAGGTGATGTGGTCGGGCTCGGTCACCGACTCAGGGCGATGGGACGTCTCCGACGTGTTCATCGAGCTGAAGAACGAGAGCGCGAGGCCGGTGAACCTCTCGGGCTGGCACCTCGAGGTCGAGGGGGCGCGCAACGTCACCTGGCGGATCCCCCAGTCCGATCGAGAGCTGCTCGTGGGCGAGCACCTGTTCATCGCCGCGAAGGACAGCGGCTGCTTCCCTGAGCCCGACCTCGTGCTACCCGAGCTGTCCTTTGCCTACGGAGAGCCCTTCCGGATCACCTTGCTCGACGCTGACGAGCGCCTGATGGAGCCCGCCGGAGACCGGGAGGCACCTCCGTTCGCCGGGGGCTACGACGGCTTCGTCAGCCGCTCGATGGAGAAGGTCGAGCTGATGTTCGGGGGGCGGGGCAGCGAGCCCCACAGCTGGCACTTCCACACCGACGCCGAGGTCGAGGTCCCCAACGACGATCGCGTCGATCCGGGCTGCAGGGAGCGCACCCAGGCGAGCCCGGGCAGACCCAACTCCCCCGACTACTCGGGCGCCTTCTCCACAGGATCGTTCGAATGAGCCGCTCCATCCTGTTGCTCTGCTCCGGGCTCGTCGCCTGCCAGCCCCCTGATCCCGCTGAGCTGTTCAACGCCCTGACCGTCGACGTGATCGCCGATCCCGCCGAGGCCGAGGCCCGCTTCGTCGAGGCCGTTGGATCCGCCTCCGACAGCCTGCACGTCGCCCTGCCCGACGGCGACAACACCGAGCTGCTCGAGGCCTTGGGCGATGCCTGGAGCTCAGGCGTCGAGGTGGAGCTGGTCATCGACCACGATCAGCGGGAGGATCCCGGCGTGGTCGCCCTGATCGACGCAGGCCTGCAGATCACCCTGGCCGACGCGGGCCTCACCTACTTTGAGTTCAACCTCAACGACGAGGTGACCTGGGCCAGCACAGACACGATCATGAGCCACGCCTACGTGATCTCCGATCGCCAGCGGCTGCTGGCGGCGACCACCGCGGGCCACCTCCGCTCCGGCCCGCGGATCCTGGTGTCGTTCCGTGGTGAGGAGATCCTCGAGGACTACCTCATCGAGCACAACCAGATCTATGGCGGCATCGACGCCACGGCGGTCACCGCGTTCGACTCCCCCGCGAAGTCCATCGCTGACTTCCGCTGGCGCTATGGCACCGACACCCCCACCGATCTCGAGGTGTGGTTCGGTCCCCAGGAGCGCCTCACCAAGCGCGTGATCGACGCGGTGTACTCCGCCCGCTCCGCGGTGTGGGTGCTGACCAACGAGCTAGCCAACGACGGCCTGGCCCGCGCCCTGCAGGACAAGGCCGCGTTTGGCTTCGACGTGCGGGTGGTGGTCGGGCCCGCCTTCCGCAGCACCTCCCAGCGGCTGGCCGACGAGCTGCTCCAAGACACCCCAGACGTGCAGAAGGTCCAGATCGACAGCGTCGAGGACGTGCCGACCCTGATCCTGGTGGATCTGCCCCCCGATCAGGAGGGCTACCCCCCCCACGCCCGGGCGATGATCCTCACCCATGATCTGGTCAGCTCCGCCCGGCTATACCGGGGCCAGACCGTAGTCACCGACCAGCTGATCGACGGCGCGATGTGGGTGCTGTCCAACCGAACCCCCGAGCGCACCGAGCTGCTCGGTCTCGACGCCCTGTTCCAGGAACAGTTCGACCTCGGGGAGGCCCTGTGATCCGCACCGCCCTGCTCTCGCTGGCCCTGCTGTGGGGCTGCAACCCCCCCCCCGACGCCGAAGACCTCGACGGCACCCGGGGGAGCCGGATCGACGTGTTTTTCAACGATCCAGGCTCCCGCCGGGACACGATCTGGTACTCCGACGCCGTGCGGGTCATGGTCGATCTGATCGACAACGCTGAGACCAGCATCGAGTTTGCGGTGATGGGGTTCTCCCACCCCGACGTGGTCAGCGCGTTTGAGCGGGCCTACGATCGGGGCCTGCAGCTGAAGATGGTCGGCGACGCGGGGCACCTGTACAACGACGGCTACCAGCTGTTCGCCGAGCGCCACATCCCAATGGTCACCGGGAACATGGCCCACATCATGCACGACAAGTTCATGATCGTAGATCGCCGGTTTGTGTTTGCCTCTACCGCAAATTGGACCCCCACCGATCTCGAGCACAACTCCAACAACTTCGCGATGATCGACAGCCCCGCCGTCGCCGCGGACTTCGCCGCCGAGCACGAGCAGATGTGGCAGGGCGTGTTCGGCTTCAACAAGATCGAGATCGACAACGGGCGGGTCTACCAGGTCGGGGACACCACCCTCGAGGTCTGGTTCTCCCCCAATGAAGACGCCATGGGCCGGATCCTCGAGCTGGTGGACGCAGCGCAGGAGCGGGTCAGCTTCGCCATCTTCGCCTTCACCAAGGATCAGGTGGGCTCGGCCTTCATCCGCAAGCACGAGGAGCTGGCCGCGGAGGGGCTGATCACCGAGGGAGATCACAGCTTTGGCGTGTCCGGGGTGATCGATCAGTCCCAGCTGCACTCCAACGGCCAGTACCACGAGGTGTACCGGATGCTGGGGGCAGAGATCCCGCTGCAGCTCGACGGCAACGACGCCAGCCGCCAGCCCGGCGACTACCAGGCCGGTGGAGGCCGGCTGCACAGCAAGACCATGGTGATCGATCCCGACGGGGATCACCCGGTGGTGATCAGCGGCTCCTTCAACTGGTCGAGCTCCGCCACCCAGTCCAACGACGAGTTCCTGCTCGTGTTCCATGGCCCCCGGATCGCGGCCCAGTTCAAGGACTACTTCGAGTACCTGTGGCGCAACGGGCGCCGCATGGGCGGGGCCCGCATCGGCGAGGACGAGCTGCAGGCCGGCGATCTGATCTTCGACGAGGTCCACTGGTACGGAGCCCACCCCAACGACATCGACGGGTACGACGAGTTCATCGAGCTCCGCAACCTCACAGATCGCGACATCCCGCTCGATATGTGGCAGATCTCCAACGCCGAGGACTTCGTGGTTGGGATCCCCCCGGGCTCCGTCGTGCCCGCCAACGGGCGGTTCACCATCGTCGATCATGTGCTCGAGCGCTACGTCGACGGCGCCCCCCAGGACTCGAGCTCCGCCTTCCTCACCGGCGATCTGGTGGTCAACGCGTTCAACGACGACCGACAGTCGAGGCTATACCTCAAGGATCAGGCCCTGAGGCTGATCCTGAAGGATCCCGACGCCAACGTGATGGACGTGGCCGGTGACGGAGGCCCGGCGTTTGTGGGCGGCCCCTCCGGCGACGTGATCCGCTCGATGCAGCGCGCCGATCCCCCCGGGGATGGTTCGGATCCGATCAGCTGGTACCCCACCGCGACAGCCCAGGGCGGCAGCAACGTCAACGATGCTCCCCTGAACCCCCGCGACGAGGCCTCCGTAACCTACCGGGAGCTGATCATCGCCACCCCCGGGGAGAGCGACGACCCGTAGGGGCCCCGGGGGCGGCGTCCTCGGCGCCCCGGGGAGGGGGCCGCCCCGGGGAGGGGGCCGTCCGCAGCCTACCCGTCGAGGAAGCGACGCGTGACGCGGATCGTCTCCTGCTTGGTGCCGGTGTCGCCGCGGAACTGCACCCGGAACTCGACGTCGGTGCCCTCGGGGCCGGTCATCGCGTCGATGAAGGCGTCGGTGGGCAGACCCCGGGTGTCGATCCCCTCGACCCCCACGATCACGTCCCCGGGCTCGAGGCCCGCCTCCCAGGCGGCGCTGCCGTCGACGATCTGCAGCACCACCATGCCCTCGGCGTGGGGCCGGAAGCGGACGCCAACCCCGCCTGTGCGCTCCGACGCCAGCTCCAGCTGGACATAGGCGATCTCGCCTGCGACCGCATCCACCGCGGTGGGGCGCCCCATGGCGCGGAGCATCCCGTCTCTGCGCTGGGCCCGCAGCCGACAGGTGCCTGGATCGGCGAAGTAGCTCCCCGGCCTCGGGCCCGCCTCGAAGCCCGGGCAGCCGACGGGCACCGGGACCCCCCCCTCGGTGGGACGCCCCTCGGCGTCGACCACGTCGATCAGCAACAGGGCCCGATCGGGCTCCGTGTCAGGCTCGGCGGGGGCTCCCTCGATCGCCTGGTGGGGGTGTCGGGGTGGCGTCGAGGCGACGGGGGCCGGAGCCAGAGATGGAGCCGGAGCCGGAGCCGGAGCCGGGGGACGGATCACCTCCAGCGAGCGCTGCACCGGAGCCACCGCCGCCACCGGAGGATCAGGGACTGGATCGGGGCCCAGGTTGGCCAACAACCCGATCGCGATCACGATCGCGATCACCGCCACCACCAGCGCCCGGGGATCGTGTCGATGTGCCTGGGCCATGGAACCTCCACAGGACAAGAGGGTAGCGCAGGGCTCTGGATCTGGACGGGCCGGAGCCGGTCAAAAGACGTCGACACAAGATAGGACGCTCGCATGTCCTTCGACCTCATCCGGGATCCTGAGATCCTCGCGGGCTACCTCACCGACGCGAGCAACGTGCGGGGCCACGCCGAGGCGCTGGTCCGTCCCCACACCGCGGCGCAGATCGTGCGGATCGTCCGCCACTGCCAGGAGACGGCGACGCCGCTGACGGTCACCGCGGCCCGCACCTCCACCACCGCCGCCCCGGTCCCACAGGGGGGGTGGCTGCTGTCGATGGAGGCCCTCGATCGGATCGAGGCCATCGAGCACGATCACGCGATCGCCCAGGGGGGCGTCCGCCTCGGAGCGCTCCAGGACGCGATCGAGGCCCGGGGCAGGCTCTACCCCCCCGATCCCACCAGCCGGCGGGACTGCACCCTGGGGGCCTCCATCGCCACCAACGCCAGCGGCGCACGCTCCTTCCGCTACGGCCCCACCCGCCCCTGGGTGACGGCGCTGCAGGTCGTGCTCCCCACCGGCGAGCTCCTCGAGGTGGATCGCGACACCCCCGTCCCCGACGGCTGGCCACTGCCGAGCTGGCCCGAGCCCCGGGTGAAGACCGCCGCGGGCTATGCGCCGGCCCGCACCCTGCTGGATCTGTTCATCGGCCAGGAGGGCACGCTGGGGATCATCACCCGGGCCACGGTGCGACTCACCGAGCTGCCCGCCTCGGTGTTCGCCCTGCTGGGGTTCTTTCCCTCCCGCGATGCCGCCGTCGCCTTTGTGCAGCACGCCAGGGCCAGCGCCAGGGCTGATCCCTACGGCCCCCTGTCGCCGCGGTGCCTCGAGTACCTCGATCATCACTGCCTCGCCCTAGCCGCCGGGCGTGTCGGAGGGATCCCCGAGGGGGCCCGGGCGGCGCTGTTCTGCGAGCAGGAGATCTATGGAGACGAAGACGATCACCTCGAGGCCTGGCTCGGGGCCCTAAGCGATGCCGACGCGCTGATCGACGACACCCTGCTGGCCAACGATCCACCGACCCAGGCCAGGCTGCACGCCCTGCGGCACGCGATCCCCGCCGGGATCAACGAGCGCGTGGTGCACAACGGTATGCCCAAGGTCGGCACCGATCTCGCGGTGCCCGATGACGCGCTGATCGAGATGATGGAGGCCTACGAGGCCGCGCCGCTGCCACACGTCCTGTTCGGCCACGTCGGCGACAACCACCTGCACCTCAACCTGCTCCCCCGGAACCTCGACGAGCTGCAGCAAGCCCGTGCCTACTACGACGAGCTCGCAAGACGCGCGATCGCCCTGGGCGGGACGGTGAGCGCAGAGCACGGGATCGGAAAGCTGAAGCGACACCAGCTCGCGTGGATGGTCGGCCCCCAGACCCTGGCCGGCTTCCACAGACTAAAGGTCCGGCTCGATCCCGCCGAGATCCTCGGCCGAGGGAACATCCTCGCACCTTCCGCGGGTCTGTAAGATGGAGCGCGCCCGTGCGTTGGAGCGTTGAGTGAGCGAGAGGGCTCCCCAGTCCAGCTCTCGTGGGGATCTGATCCCCATCGAACAGGAGCGTGTGGTGATCGCGAGTCTACAACAGGGAGATCGGGCGTCGTTCGCCACCCTCTATGGGTGGTATGGCGAGCTGATCTACCGGCAGGCCATCCTGCCCAGGCTGCCGATCCCCGAGCTCGCGGAGGACTGTCTCCGGGAGACCTTCCGGACCGCGCTGGAGAAGATAGGATCCTTCAGGCTGGAGAACCGATCCATCTTCTTCTGGTTGCGTCGGATCGCGGTGAACAAGGCCATCGACACCTACCGTCGCTACAAGCGAGACGAGCGCCTCGTCGAGGCGATCCAGCAGGAGCCGGGTGAGCCGATGTCGGGCACGCCGCCCCAGCCCGATCGGGGGCTCGAGGTCGAAGATCTCAAGCGACAGGTCGGAGCGGCCCTCGAGAGCCTCAACGCGCGCTACGCCAAGGCCCTGAGGCTCAGGCTGCTCGAGGAGCGGGGTCGTGAGGAGTGCGCTGAGATCCTGGGGGTCACGGTGGGCAACTTCGACGTGATCCTCCACCGGGCCACCAAGGCATTTCGCAAGGTCTACCCACCATGAGCCACGAAGAACTCGCACAGGGCCTCAGCCGCTGGCTCGACCAGCCGCCCGGCACCGATCCCCCCGACACGTTGGAGCCCGACGTGATCGAGGCGGTGTATGCGCTACGGCCGGATCTGGCGCCGGCCCCGCGGCTGTCGGCGGACGACATCCTCGCGTCGGTCACCTCTGGGCCCCTCGCCCTCAGTGCACACAGCGAGACCCCCGAGCCATCGGACGCGCTCGCCAAGGCCGAGGTCGTGCCGTTCCCCGGCGCCCCAGCCCCCGAGGCCGAGCCGAGGCCCCACACCGAGGCCCCACGCCGGCAGCGGGGTCGCTTCGCCCTGTGGATCGGTGGCACGAGCAGCGCGGGCCTGGCGCTGGTCGCGGCCGCCACCCTCTTGCTGGTGATCTACCCGCCCGCCGGAGACCTCGAGCCCTCCGCTCCCCACGGCGCGGCCGGCCCCACCGAGGCCGGCCAGGCCCCACACCCCGCCGCCGAGGTGATGCTGCCCGCCCCCGCGCCGAGCCAGCCCACCCAGGCCGACCGGGCCGACCGGGTCGCCACCAGGCGGGCCCGCCCCGCGAACAGAGCCTCCGCCGGGGGACCCGAGGAAGATCTCTACGAGATGGGAGAGGGAGACACCCCCGCCCGGGGTAGGCAGCTGATCCCCGAGCTCGCCGGGCAGCTCGGAGCTGACGACGGCGTGGCCGCGGTGGATCTGACCGGGGACGAGGACGAGAGCGATCCGGGCCGAGCCTCGGAGGCCCTGGGGCTGATGCAGGACCTGGAGGCCGCCGCCCAGGAGGCCGCCGCCCAGGAGGCCACCGCCCAGGAGGCCGCCGCCCAGGAGGCCGCCGCCCAAGAGGCCGCCGCCCAGGAGGCCGCCGCCCAGGAGGCCGCCGCCCAGGGGGCCACCGCCCAGAAGAGCGCCCCCGATCCGATGCAGCCCGCGCCCCCCTCCGCAGGTGCACTGGCCGCAGCCCGGGCGGCTGCGGTGGCGGGGCTGCAGGCCCCACAGGGCTGGCGGGGCGGGCTCGACGCCCAGACCATCCGCGCCATCGACGACGTCCTCGCCCGTGCCGAGGCCCTGGAGGCCCAGGGAGACCTGTCCGGGGCCGCGGGCCTGCTCGACGAGGCCATCCAGCCCCCCGCCGCCGTCGCTCAGCACCTCGCCGCCCGCTCAGCGGAGCTGTACCTCCGCAGCACAGCCCCCGCTGCGGCCGCCGCGGTCGCCCGCAAGGGGCTGAGCTACAGCAGCACAAGCAGCGCAGGCCGATCCAAGCTGCTCGTGCTGCTCGGAGACGCGCTGGCCGCCCTGGGGGATCCCTCGGCCGCCCTCGACGCCTACCAGCAGGCCTCTCTGCGCTGATCCAATCGCTTCTTCCAGGATAACTGGGAATCATACAGCGGAGACGAGCCCGGGCCCGGAGGATCGGGGGGATCGTGTCCCCCCCAGCTCCCCAGCGGGCGTTAGGGTGCTGCTCAAAGTGCCGTTCCCGCCCACCATCGCCCGCCTCGTGTCCTCCAGCCTCGGCGGCCCCTCCGTCCGGGATCGGGCGGATCGCCTACACTTCGCTGATGCAGGCCACGGGTACGATCGCTTCGGGCAGCACCCAGACTTCGTCGCCATGGGGGATGCGGTCGTCGCCCCGTTGCACCGCAGGTACTTCCGGGTCCAGTCCTACGATGCACACCACATCCCAAAGACCGGAGCCGCGATCCTCGCCGCCAACCACTCAGGCACGCTGCCGATGGATGGCGCGATGCTCTGGGCCGATGTGCTGCGCCAAACCGATCCTCCGAGGGCTGCACGCACGGTCGCCGACTACTTCGTCACCTCGCTGCCGGTCATCAGCACCCTGTTCGCCCGGTGTGGGGTCGTCGGGGGCAGCCGGGGCAACGCCCGGGCCCTGCTGCAGGCAGGCGAGCTGCTGATCATCTTCCCCGAGGGCACCCCCGGCATCGGTAAGCCCTACCGGGATCGCTACCAGCTCCAGCAGTGGCGGGTGGGCCACTGCGAGCTCGCGATCCGCTACCGGGCACCGGTGGTGCCGATCGCGATCATCGGCGCTGAAGAGCAGATGCCCCAGCTCGCCCGGATCCCCATGCCCCGCGCGGTCCCCTTCCCCTACCTCCCGGTGCCCGCCACCCCGTTCCCGCTGCCGGTGCGCTACCACATCCACTACGGCGAGCCCCTGCGGCTCGATCGGGAGTACACGCCCGATCAGGCCGACGATCCCGACATCGTCCGCCGCGCCGCCGAGCGGGTTCGCGATCGCGTCCAGGCGATGATCGATGCCGGCCTCGCCCAGCGCACCAGCGTGTTCCGGTGAACTCAGTCCTGGTGACCGGCGCCACCTCCCCGCTGGGGGAGCGCCTCGTGCGCAGCCTGGTGGCCGACACACGGGTGTCCCACGTGCTCGCGGTGGATCGGGAGCCCGAGGATCAGGCCCTGCCCTTCTCCCACGGCAAACGGCTGACCTACCTCTCGGTGGATCTGACCCGGGGCAGGCAGGTCCGGGAGCTGCTGTTCGGACCCGCACGGGATCTCGAGTGCGAGGTGGTGGTCCACCTCGCCCAGCACCAGGGCGCCTGGGCGGAGGGCAGCCGGGTGCACCGCGCCAACGTCGAGGCGCTGCGCTCGATCCTCGATCTGGCTGATCGCCACCCCACGATCCGGCGCGTGGTGGTGCGCAGCTTCGCCGTGGTCTACCGCGTGGCCATGCACCTGCCGGTCCTGGTCACCGAAGATCACCCCCTCAACCTCTCCCCCCAGGCCCCACAGTATGTCCGCGACCGGGTGGAGGCGGATCTGACCGCCTGCGCACGCATGGGCCTGATCAACGCTGAGATCGTGGTGCTGCGCTGCGCCGAGGCGATGAGCCCGGGCACCGGCAGCCAGCTGTTCGACTACCTCGACGCCTCGGTGGCGATCCGGCCCGCGGGCTTCGATCCCATGGTCAACGTCGCCACCCTCTCCGATCTGATCGCAGCCTTCGAGGCCGCCACCCACGGCAGCGGCGAGGGGGTGTTCAACATCCCGGGCTACGACACCCTGCCCCTGTCGGCGGCCACCCGGAAGTGGGGCACCTTGTGCGTGCCGGCCCCGGGGCCCGCGGTGTCGATGATCTACGCCCTGCGCCACCTCGCCACCGGCTCGTCGTTCAGCTACGGGCTCAACCGCCACAGCATGCACTTCGGCCTGATCCTCGACGGGACCCGGGCTAGCGAGATCCTGGGCTATCGCCCCAACAACCCGATCGACTGGCCCGCCGGGGGCCCTGTCCGGCGCTCCGTGAGCTGAGCGGGCTGAGCGGGCTGAGCGGGCTGAGCGGGCTGAGCGGGCTGAGCGGGCTCACAGCAGCAGCCACAGCCCGAGCCCCAGCAGCCCCATCCCCACCACCACGGAGACCCCGAGGGCCACCCCGAGGATCCGGGCCTCCGGGAGGCGACCGGGCTCCTGGACCGGCCGGACCTCGGCGGCCCTGGGCTGGATCGTGGAGAAAGAGGGAGCATCCTGCGAGGTCCAGCAGACCGACGCCCGGAGCTCGGGGGGCACGGTCCCCTGTGGAGACGGCGGCGGGACCATCCGCGACAGCGGGACCGTCCGCAGCCCCGGGGGCGGAGGTGGGGGCGGAGGTGGGCCGGGGATCAGCTCGGGGCCGGGGGTGCGGCGACCGCTCAGCTCCTCAGGGGCAGCACCCTGCTGCTGCTGGGTCCCCCGGGGCTGGGGCGCGAGGGGGGTGACCGCGATCCCCTTGGCGTAGCCCTCGGCCCGCCAGCGGACCGAGTCCACGCGGAGGTCCTGGATCGTCACGTCGTCCATCACCGACTCCCCGATGAAGGCCACCGGGATGTGGTTGAGCTGGACCGTGTCTGGCTCCCGCTTAGGGGTGGGGGGGCGGGCGCTCCCCCGCTGTGGATCCACCCGGGCCTCCCACGGCGCAGCCAGCTCGGTCTCCAGATCCTCGTCCTCCTCCTCGAGTCCCAGCCCCTGGTCCTGCAAAGGAGGGGGGGAGGCGGGGGGCTGGATCGGCCCAGGGTGGAGGCCCTGGGCACGGATCGGCACCCTCTCGCGATCGAGCACAGCGTCGATGCGCGATCTCAGCCAGCGATGGATCCGGGCGTTTGGTGGACCGTCGGACGGCGGCATGACGCCTCCAGGCGCGCCTGGGTACAAAACGAGACGCTCGAGGCTGTCCCATGACGCCTATCGGCGGTAGGCTCGCGACATGAACAGTCCACAGACACGAAAGGTAGGCGGCCTCCTCGTGGTCCTCTTGGTCGCGGTGTTCGCGGCCTGGATGTTGTCGCCCACCCCCGACACGGGGCCCCAGATCAACCTCGTGACCGAGCTCACGCCCCCCCCCGCCCCCTCGGCCCCGGCTGGGGGCGCCCACAACCCTCGGGAGATCGGCCAGGCCGAGGCTGTGGTGATCGAGACCGACGAGCCCAACATCCCCCAGACCGAGAAGTGCACCATGCTCGCGGGCTGGGCTCAGCGGGGCGTCCCCCACTACACCCTCCTCGACAACATCCGCGATCAGGCCATGCTGTTCACCGAAGACGATCTCGCGTGCCTGACCGCCGCCCGCGACATCCCCCCGATCGTGCTGCGGTTCGCTGAGATGTACCAGAAGCGCGAACGCACCCCGAGCCCCTGAGGCTCCCCCCCCCGGGTGGCCCGATCCAGGGCTCCCGCCCGTGGTCCGACCCGGGCCCCCCGACCAGCCCCGCCGCGCTGGTTAGACTCCGCTGCGGAGGCGATCACTGCTGCTCACGACGATGGGGCTCGCGACCGCCTGGGCCTCTGGGGGCCCGGGCCCGGGCTCGGGGGGAGGAGACTCCCTCACCACGATCTTGTTCCTGCTCGCGGTGGTGGGAGGGGCTTACCTGGCCACCCACTTTGTGGTCGGGCGACTCCAGCAGACCTTCCTCTTCCTAAGTGGGTTCGAGTACATCGCCCTCGGCGTCGCCCTGGGGCCGACCGAGCTGTCCCTGGTCCATGCGTTCGACGACATGACCGCCATGGGCCCGGTGTTCGCCTTCGCCGCGGGCTGGGTGGGCCTGCTATACGGGCTGGGGTTCGAGCTCAAGAGCCTCGAGATCGTGGGGCGTCCGATGCGGATCGCCCTGATGGACGTGCTGGTCACCGGGGGATTGGTCACCGCAGCGGCCCACGCGTTCTTCCGCTCAGGCCTGGCGATGGCCGTCGTCGCCGACGAGCAGGCCTGGCTGTCGGCGATGGTCTTGGGCTGCACCGCGGCTGCGGGCTCCACCTCAGCGGCGAACCTGCTGGAGCAGCGCTACCAGGGCGCTGAGACCCACCTGCTGCCCATGCTGCAGCGGGTGGCCCAGCTGGAGAACCTGCTGTCGATCACGCTGTTCGGCCTGCTGTTCTGTGTGTTCCACGTCGGCTCGACCCTGACCTCCAGCCCCCCCTCAGCCAGCGACTGGATCCTGCTGACGGTCGCGGGGGGGATCGGCCTGGGCGTGCTGTTCTCCATCTTCATCGGCAACGACAAGAGCGGGAACAACGTGTTCCTCGCGATGGTGGGGATCCTGCTGTTCGCGTCGGGGGCGGCCTTCTTCCTCAACCTCTCGGCCCTGCTGGTGAACCTGTTGCTGGGGATGTTCCTCGCTCAGACCCGACAGGGGGTGAAGATCGCCGATCAGCTCGAGCGCACGGGCCGCCCCGTGTCGCTGACCCTGCTGCTGTTCGCCGGCGCGCTGTGGCAGCCCGTGCCCTGGATCCCGGCGCTGGTGCTGATCCTGGGCCTGGTGGGGCTGCGCCTGCTGGGCAAGGTCATCGCGGTGTTCCTCGCCACGGTGGGCACCCCGCTGCGCACCGATCTGTTCCGGGGCATGGCGGCTCAGGGCAACGTCTCGGTGGCGATGGCGCTGTCGTTCCAGATCGTGTACGACGGCCCCGAGGTCGATCTCGCCTATACCGCCATCCTGATCGCGGTGGTGGTCCACGAGCTGTCCTCTCCCCGACTGCTGCGGGGCCTGCTGGTCGATGCAGGCGAGCTCCGCCAGGACCTCCCATGGATCCGGAGCTGATGTGTACATCATCGTGATCGGACTCGGCCAGGTTGGACGCCACGTGGTCCGGACCCTCGAGTGGGAGAAGCACGACGTCGTGGCGATCGACAACGATCCAGCGGCGGTCGCCTACATCAAAGAGCACCACGACGTGATGACGCTGCAGGGCTACGGCGCGAGCCAGCG
>DRPG01000326.1 GCA_011376105.1 Deltaproteobacteria bacterium | reverse complement strand
TGGATGTCGATGGAGAAGCCTGGTTGGCTCATAGAGCCTCCTCGTCGTGCCGGGGGGTGGGGGATGGGGTGGGGGACAGGGTGGGGGACGGGGTGGGGGACAGCTGGCCCGCGATCCGCACGAGCTCCTCAGCGAGGGACCCGAGCAGGGACGCGTCGGAGAGGATCTCAGCGGGGATCTCGAGGCGTGCGAGCAGCCGCCCGTGGCCCTCGATGGACAGCTGCTGGATGGATCGCAGCTGCAGCTGCTCTCCGCAGCTTGCCCCAGGCTGATCGGTGGGCCTAGGCCCTGCCACGGGGGCCGCACCGGCGGTGAGCCTACCCAGGATGCTCGAGTCGCTCTCGTCGGCCAGGACGCTGCGGATCCGGGCCAGGGTGAGGTGCTCGGCCTGCATCTGCTTGATCAACAGGAGCCGCAGCAGGTGGGGGCTGCCGTAGCGTGCACGCCCTCCCTCGTAGCCCAGGGGCCTGGGGAGCAGCCCCTGGGACGTGTAGTACCGGATCGTGCGGACATCGGGCCGGGCCCGGACCCTGTAGCGGCTCTGGATCGGGGCGATGTGCGCCAACAGCTCGGCGGAGGCAGCGACCAGCTCGTCGAGGGTCAGATCGTCTCGGGCCAGCCAGGGTTCGAGCTCAGCGGGGGGGATGGGCGCTGTCATTCTCGGACTGTAAGATTAACAGTAAATACTGTCAATTGCCTGCGCCGGAGGTCCGTGCACGCCGGGGCCCAGGCGGCCACGCAGACCACGCAGACCACGCAGACCACGCAGACCACGCAGACCACGCAGACCACGCAGACCACGCAGATCGTCGACGCCTGGATGCAGCCGGCGGCGGTCCGCGAGCTGCGTCGGGCGATCGAGGTGGGGGGCTCCGAGCGGCTGGCGGGCTCGGCCGGGGAGGGGCTCCCCCGAGCTCACCCGAGCGCGGCGAGGACCGCCTGGAGCTCGCCCTTCAGCGCGTCCCGGTCGTCGTCGGACAGCTCGGCCACCACGACCCGGACGGGGTTGAAGCGGAACACGCCCTCCTCGGCGCAGGTGTCGTCGGCCCGCAGCAGCGCGGGGCGGCTCCCGCTCTGCTTTGCCCGGTACGCTGCGTTGATCGCGCGCCGCAGCTGTGCGACGGAGAGCCCCTGGCCATCGTTGCCCTGGTGGACCTCGGTCACCCAGCGCTCGAAGTCCAGCCCGGGGTGCTTGTTGCTCATCTGCTTGAGCACGAGCCCGTGGGTCGCGGTGAGCCGGTGCTGCTCGTCGTCGATGGCCTCCTGCACCACCCCGGGGAGATCCAGCAGCCCTCGAAGGTTGCGTTTTTGACGCTCTGTCAATCCCAACACCTCCGCGATCTCCACCGAGCTGTAGCCCCGGGCCTCGTAGCTCTTGATCACCAGGGCCCGGTCGATGTCAGAATAGGTCTTCCGTTGGCTGTTCTCCAGCACCGACGCACGGAACGCGGCCTCGTCGTCGTCGAGATCGTCGCGGACGATGGCGGCGATGGTCTCTGCGTCCAGCTCCAACATCGCCATCGATCGACGAAATCCAGAGATGATCTGATATCGCTGGGTCCGGCTCGCACAGATCTTTCGTACAACGATCGGCATCTGCTGGCCCTCGGCTGCGATGCTTCGCTTCAGGGGCCCGATGCGGAGCGCGGCCCGGAAGCGGTAGGTGTCGTCGGACAGATCGAGCCTGTGCATGGGGATGTGTTCGACCCTGGACTCCTCCAACAGCGCAGCCCCCTGAGCCTTGGGCTCAGGGGGCAGGTCTTCTGTTGTGTGTCTCTTTGATTTTTCCATATATCCCTCCCTCTCGAGGAGAACTCTGCCTTATATTAGCTCGGGGCACACAGTGG
>DRPG01000325.1 GCA_011376105.1 Deltaproteobacteria bacterium | reverse complement strand
GACCACCTACAACAACATCACCCTCGAGCGTGGCTTCACCGCGTCCGAGGATCTGTGGAAGTGGCGCAAGAACATCGAGGACGGGATCATCGACCGCCGCTCGGGCACCATCACCATGCTCGATCAGGACATGAGCACCGTGGTCAAGCAGTACAACTTCTACGAGGCGTGGCCGTGCAAGTGGAGCGTGCCGGATCACGACTCCGAGTCGTCAGCCGTGGCCATCGAGTCCTGCGAGCTGTGCGTCGAGAAGGTCGAGCAGGCCTGATCAAGGCAGCGATCCAGGGATCGCCTGCCCGGCAGATCCCCCGAGACCCCCGGTCCATGGACCGGGGGTCTCTGCTATGTTCGCTCCGCCGTCGCGGGGCCCGCTGGCTGCGTCGGCGTCCCCAACCTGACTCAGGATCCGCCCCGAGGTGCCCTCCATGGAGTTCAAGACCGAGTACGAGTTCGTGCTCCCCCGTGGCTACGTCGATGCCGAAGGCAACGTGCACCGCGAGGGGGTGATGCGGCTCGCCAACGCCAGGGACGAGATCGCCCCCCTCAACGATCTTCGGGTGCAGCGCAACCGCGCCTACCTGATCATCGTCCTGCTGGCGCGGGTCATCAACCGGCTCGGCACGCTGCCCGAGGTGAACACGAGCGTGATCGAGGAGCTGTTCGCCGGCGATCTTCGCTTCCTTGAGGAGATGTACAACCGGATCAACGAAGACGAGGCGATGGTCACGGTGGGGTGCCCCGAGTGTGGAGCCCGGTTCCAGAGGGAGTTTGGTCGCCTGGGGGAATCGTAAGCTACCCCCTTGAGCACATCTTCAAGGAGGTAGCGTTCCTGGCCTACCACTTCCACTGGCCCCGTGACGATCTGCTCGAGATGACCCACCGGGAGAGGCACCAGTGGGTCCGCGAGGTCTCCGAGATCAACGAGAAGATCAACAAGACCCGATGAGGCACACGATCCGCCAGGAGCGCGGATCGGGCCGCATCGATCCCACCCTGGCCCCACCTCGAGCTTGTTTGTCGGCAGATGTCGTGGGTCCGGGATCAGATCCCTACGATGCAGCTGCACAGGCAACCCAACGAGGAGCTCAACAGGGCCCGGGGGCCGCACCGCTGGGGATGCGGATCGCGCTCTAGAGCCCGAGAGCGCTGCGGGTGAGCCCGCCCGGGCCGTGGGCGGGATCGCCGGAGCGGACCCCCTCCCCCGCGGAGATCCTCCCCGGGGGAGGAAGTCCAGGGCACGATCCCTACGGATGGCTTGCCATGGGGCCGTCCTACGGGCATCCTGACACACCATGCGACCAGGCATCTTGATCCAACACTCTCGGCAGCAGACACAAGAGTCTGAGCTCGTCCGGGGCGACATCGCGGCCATCCTGGGGGTGATCCCCCGGCGGAGCTGGCCCCGGGGGGCGGGCCAAGGCGACTTCATCGATCTGCCCCTCACCAGCTGGAGGGATCTCGCCGAGTCCTCTGTGCGCGAGCTGATCGATCCCATCACGGTGCGGGCGGTGCGGGCCTTCTTCGCCAACGAGGGAGAGCGTTGTCACCTGATCGCGGTGTGTATCGGATCCGAGTCCGATCTCGCCGAGACCTCCCCCCTCGATGGGGCGCTCCGGTCGACCCTCCGCCACCTGTGTGGCCTCGAGCACGTCGGGCTCCTGCTGATGCCGCTGTTGGCCTACCTGCCGCTGGAGCTCGATCGCCTGGGGCGGGCGACCTCGGCGGCGGAGCCCATGCTGCTCGCGCTGCTCGAGCACTGCCGCGAGATGAACAGCCGGTTCCTGATCATCGACCCTCCCCGGGATCTACACGAGGGATCGCTGATCGGCTGGACCTCCCGGCTCCGGGACGCCGCCGGGCCCTCCGCCAGCCACGGGGCCTTGTACTACCCATGGCTGATGCACGGCGACGACACCTTCCCCCCCAGCGGCAGCGTCGCGGGGATCTTCGCCCGGACCGAGCTAGAGCACGCGCCGTTTGGGGTGCGCTGGCCTCCGGCGAACCAGGTGGTCAACGGCGTCACCCACCCGGCGGTGCCGGTGCGGTGGCGCGAGAGCGACGCGCTGATCGAGGCTCACATCAACCCGATCCTCACCCAACCCGCCCGGGGGGTGGTGGTCTGGGGAGCGCGGACCCTGTCGCGGGATCCCCGCTGGACCTACATCAACTCCCGGCGGATCGTGTCGGTGGTCTCCGAGCAGCTCAGGCGAGACTCTGAGTGGGTGGTGTTCGAGGGGCAGCGTCCCGAGCTGTGGGAGACCGTGATCCGTACGGTTCGGGCTCGACTCGACATGATCTGGGGTGCCGGACTTTTGAGTGGTGACCAGGCGGGAACGGAGTATGAGGTCCAATGCGATGCTGAGCTCAACCCACCGGAGGTCCGCGACGCTGGGCAGGTTCATGTCCGGGTCTTGATCAAGCCCATCTCCACTACGGAACACATCGTGGTCGATCTCCGGCTGGGGGCGTGAGCGGGAACCTGGGTCTCTGGAGTCTCTGATGGCTGCTTCTTTGTCGAGACACGGCATCGACATAAAACCCCGCTCCTGTCCTGGGGGCGAGCATGGGTCCTGAGCGTAAGGTCCCTGGCGAGGCCGTGTCTGCCCGGTTGTCGGATCGGGCCACCAGCCCACGGCCCCCCCACACCCCGGAGGGGGGCGAGCCCCTGACACAGGCCTCTGCCCGTGCGCGCCTGCTCTCCCGGCTGGATCACGAGCCCAGGGTGTTGCCGGGTGAGCGCCTCGAGCACGTGGGCCCCGCTGCTGTGGGGTGCCACGCCGGGACGTGGTCCTCCGACGAGATGACCCTGCTGATCTACCCAACCGACACGGTGGATCCCCTGGCCCCAGGGGTGCGGCCCGCCCGTGGGGGTCGGCCCGGTCGGAGGCGCCTGTCCACCCGCGAGCCACAGACATCCCGTGCGTCGCACACCTCCGGTGCGTCGCACAGGCGCGGCGTTGAGCCCACCCACAGTGCACAACAACCTGCACACCGCGCACGGTCTGTGCGGCGCGGGCCCGCTGCCCACGGCGCCACGCGACCAGCCCGGGCCGGAGCGGGTGAGGGCCGTCGCCTCACCCCGGTGGCTCAGGCCTACGCTCGCCAGCGATCCGATCTTGTCTCCGCCCGGGAGCGAGCCCGGAGTGGCTCGTCCGACCGGAGCTCCGGTCAGGCGCTGCCTGTGGGGCTGCAGACCACCCGTCGAGTCCTCCCCGGTGGAGGGGGTCGGATCCCCCGGGCCCTAGAGCAGGTGGCGCGGGAGGTCTCGGCTCTGCGGGGGCCCTCCCGGCGGATCTGGCTCGATCTCGTCGAGGCCGTCGCCGCGCTCCCCTCCGCTCAGCGTCAGCCCGTGGCTCAGCGGCTGCTCGAGGAGCTCCACACGAGCCTGTCCGAGGTGAGCGAGGGGCGAGCGAGCGCGTCGATCCACAGACCGGCCCCCGGCGCTCCCGGCCGCAGCTCCTCTCCAGGAGCACAGCGGAGAAGAGACGGAGCACAGCGGAGAGGAGACGGAGCACAGCGGAGAGGAGACGGAGCACAGCGGAGAGGAGACGGAGCACAGCGGGGGGAGCGCGGGCGTCGTCTCGTGCCTCCGCCCAGCCCCGAGCTGCTCACCGAGGCCCTGGCCCCTGCGTCGAGCTCCGGTGCTGCGCAGCGTCCGGGCCAGTACAACGCCTCGACCCGATCTCCGGGCACCGAGTCGAGCGCGTCCCGTCCCCGGGATCGTCGGGAGGGCGCGCTGACGCGCTCACCTGCGGCCAGGGCCGCGAGGCGTGGGGGGGCCACGAGCCGCCGGGCGCTGGCCCCGGCGCCGATCCAGCGGGCAGAGCCCTCGCTCCTGCACAGGGTGGAGCCAGGCACCGGGGCGAGCTCGTCCTCGGTGCGGGCCGCGGCCCGGGGGCGATCCCCGGGGGGCGCTCGGTCCGCTACCTCCCTGATCCAGCCCCCGGTGCAGCTCGAGCCCCTCGCCGGAGGCGACGGGGCAGCGCCCGGGAGCGACCCGCTCCAGCACCTCGGCTCCCCGGGGAGAGGCTCGGCAGCTCCAGTGGCCTCGGCAGCTCCGGTGGCCTCGGCAGCTCCGGTGGGCCAGGAGCGATCCGGCCCTGCGAGCCGATCCCGGGGGAGGCGGAGCGCGCCTCCCACGATCCGAGCCTCCCGCCGTGGGATGGTCACCCCGGAGCGGAGTGGGCGGGGGGCAGCCCTCCGGGCCTCGATCCTGGGCCACGTGGCGGGGCCCGGCCGTCCGGATCCAGTCCTCGAGGGTGCGCTGGAGCCAGCGCATCCAATCGAGCCAGCTCGATCGAACCGGATCGGTGGGCTTGCCCATGCAGCGGCCCGGAGCCTCGGGCTCGGGACCCGACGGGGGCTCGAGCCGGTGGTCACGACCGCCCTCCCCCCAGCTCGGATCGTCGAGGCGCTCGAGCAGGCTCCGGTGGTGGAGGCAGGCGAGGCCCGAGCCTCCCGGGGCTCGGGGCGTCGGGAGACCCACACCTCCGCTCAAGAGACCAGGCCGGGCTTGGCCGGGCTCGGGCCCCACGGGCGGGGTGAGCTCCGGAGCGCACGCTCACTGGGCGCCGAGCCTGCGCGGGCGGATCAGATCGCCTCGGTGCAGCGTGCCCTCAGCCGAGACGACGTGGGCATTCGCACCGATCGGGGCGGGCGCCTCCTGCTGTCTCCGGCCGTGCTCGCCCACCTCGCGGATCGATCTGCTGGTGAGGCCGAGCCCGATCCGAGCAGAGCGCTGGCTCCCACCAGCCGCAGCCTCGCACGGGCGATGACCGCACGGATCGGCGCCAGGGAAGGGATCCAGGGGAACGAGCGAGCACGCGGGGGCGGGTCCCGGCGGATCCTGGGCGCTTCCCTGGGTGCGTCCGCTGCTGCGTCGATCCGCTCGGCCACGATGATCGCGCTGGCCCACGCAGATCCAGAGCCTTCCTCCGTCGCTGGAGGTGCTCTGGGGCTCCAACGGCGGAGGGGGATCGAGCGCCGGGCCGATGGCTCCTCGCGTCCGCTCCAGCTGGGCCAGGCGCCCGGGCGGGGGCGGGTCCCGGGCGGGCCCCGGAGAGGCCTTGGGGCCCCTCTGGGTGCCCGCGGGGGGGCGATGTCCCTCGCCGAGGTCCAGCGTCGCCTGTCGCTCACCTCCATGGGGAGGCTCTCTGCCCGGGCTGTCCACACCCGGGCAGAGCTCGCGGCGTTGATCGAAGCCGGGGCGCAGCGAGCACGTGGGGTTCTCTCCGGGGCTCCGGCCCCCGAGCGGGTGGATCTGATCTCCGGGGGTGTCCCACAGGACGAGGCTGCCCCGCGCCATGAGGCTGCTCTCTACGGCGAGGGCGAGGGCGAGGGCTCCACCGAGCGCTTCTCCCGGCCTCCGGGCATCCGCCCCGGGGGGCCCCGGGGCCGGGGCCTGTCCCGCACCATGGGTGGTGCTTGGACGAGCCGGGGCCTCCCCTCGGGGGGCGAGTCTCTGGAGGGTGTTGTGGCCCGGGGGCCAGGTGCCCGTGCCTCAGGGCAGAGGGTCGGCGCGAGCGATCTCTACAGCGGTGGGCGGGCCCGGTCCGGGCTCCGCGGCGGCGGGCAGCCCCAGGTCGGGCTCCGCGGTGCTCTAGACCGCAGCGGGTGGTCTGAGCGGGTGGATCGTCGCTTCGGCACCTCCGCGGAGGGCGCCTCGAGCCGGGAGGGCCGGTTCGATCAGCTGCTGAGCACGCTGGCCCCCGCCATCGGAGCGGGCGAGATCACGCGTGCGATCGCAGAGCGCTCCAGCGAGCTGGGGGAGGCCTCGAGGGGGCTGCCCCGCTCAAGCCAGGAGCTCGTCCAGCGGCTGATCCGGGCCGCTGATCCGAGACGCTCCCGGGCTCGGCCCGGGGTCTCGACCCGGGTGCTCTCGTCGCCCCGGGATCGCGCTGCTGAGCCTGCTGGCGCTCGCCAGGGGGGCTCGGGCCCGCGGGGCTCCGCCCCCGAGGCCCCCGGATCAGGCCGGGTGACAAAGCTCGCGAACAAGCTGATGAAGCTTATCCACCTGGCAGAGGGCGAGCGGCGGGTCGCTGAGGCGCAGCGACAGGTCAGGTTGTCGGAGGAGAGCACGGAGGCCCAGAGCACGATCGGTGCTGGTCAGCCCGGTGAGGCGGACTCGGTGAACATCAAGGCACTGCGACAGGATGTCCTCGACGCTGTGCTCCGCGAAATCGAGAAGATGCAATGGCGTCGGGAGGACCAGGATGGCCCCAACATTTGGTGCTAGCTACGAGAAGGCATTCTTCACGAACGACGACACCAAGTCGGTCTTCTACGTCCAATACAACCCCAAAGAGTTCAAGCTCGACGAGAAAGCAGTCTGGAAGGCCTCGGAGGTCGTCGAGACGCCCAAGCCGAACCTGACCTACGAGCGGGGGGAACCCACCGTCGTAGGGTTCGACCTGATCTTTGACTCGACCGACTCCAACGACAACGTCTACGAAAAGTACGTGATGCCGTTGCGGGACTTCCTCACCTCCGAGGTGAGGGGGAAGGACGACGCTGGCGAAGACATCAAGCGTCCTCCCCACTGCATCTTCACCTGGGGCTCCTTCGAGTTCGAGTGCGTGGTCGAGCGCATCGGCTGCGTCTTCCTGATGTTCAAGCCCGACGGCACGCCCCTGCGCGCCAAGGTCTCGGTGGGGCTCAAGGAGCGCAAGCGCGAGGTCTCCTCGTCCAGCGGAGGGGTGGTCACGCTCACCGCCATGGGCTCGGTGTTCAACGGAGCCGCCAGCGCAGCCTCGGTGTTCACCACCGGCCCCGGAGACACGCTCACCAGCATCGCTGCGATGACCGGCGCGAAGGCGAAGGACATCGCGCTGGCCAACAATATCCCCGATCCGATGGACATCCCGGCGGGGATGGAGCTGGTGATCCCGGCGGACGAGGCGCTGGCTGCGGTGCTTGGCGAGCAGTGGAAGCAGATCGCGCCGAGCAACTGGCTGCCCGACTCGCTCCCCAACCCTCTGGAGGATCTCCAGCTGGGTGATCTCGGTGATCTCCCCAGCGCGTTCGACGACCTCGACGTCGGAGATCTCGCAGACGCCTACATGAGCTTCGACAACTTCCCCTCGCTCCCCGGCGGAGGCCCCGGCGGAGGCGGAGGTCCCGGCGGCGGACGTCCTGGCGGAGGCGGACGTCCTGGCGGCGGCCCCGGCGGAGGCGGACGTCCTGGCGGAGGCGGTGGCCCCGGCGGCGGAGGCGGTGGTCCCGGCGGAGGCGGCGGCCCCGGTGGAGGCGGCCCCGGCGGCCCCGGCGG
>DRPG01000324.1 GCA_011376105.1 Deltaproteobacteria bacterium | reverse complement strand
GGCAGCCGGGGGTACGAGCACCCCCATCCCGGCGACCGCACCGCCCCTGCCGTCGACCACCGCGTCGTCGACCACGACGACGATGACGACGACGACCACCCTGCCACCGTCGACCACGACGATCACCCTGGATCGGGCCGGTGAAATCGAGGCGATCCTCCTCGACCTGGAACGGCGTCGCCTTCAGGCCCTCTACGACGACGACCAGGAAGCCTTCGCGGAGCTGTACGCCAACGACGCCTACCTCGAAGGAAGCCTCCAGGTGTTCGAAGTCGCCGTGTTCGCTCAACCACCGTCGACCGAGGGGTTCTCCGTCGTCGACATCGTCGCCGACCAGCCAGATTGCATCGCCGCACTCGTACGTCAGGACTACCGGGATTTCTTCCCCGACACCGGAGTCTCGACCTTTGTACTGGTGCTGGAACGAAAGGACACGGGAGCATGGGGCTATTCGTTCGCGGGCTCCGGTTGGGCGTGCGACGGGCCGCATCCCTTGGGCTCATAGCTGCCCTCGTCGGGATAGGTATCAGCCTTCCTCAGTCGGCGGGTGCTGACCACGGGTGCGGAGTCGTCGACAACCAATACCGCTGCCACCTGTCGGGTTCGGTTCCGGGTGATCGGGGGCGTCGGGATCGGTTCCCGATCCGGTTTCTGTATACGACTCGCATGGAGGGAGTCGACTGTTTCTACTGGTCTCGTCGTCCCGGCGGGGTGGACGTGTGGGACCCTTCGAACGATCCGACCACGATCCGGATCATCACCGGCTTGGTGGAATGTGTCTGGCCTGATGCCGAGGACCGCGCCTGGGAGGTCTTCCGCAGCTTCCCCCTCCCCGCCCCCAGGGTGCGGCTGCAACCCGAAGACGCAGGGATCGTCAACCTCCCCACCTATCTGTCCCTCACCCGACCCCCAGAGGCCTTCCACCACCTCGAGGCGCTCCCCGACGGACGGATCCTGGAAGTCGTCGCCGAACCCATCGCCCTGGAAGTCGACTGGGGAGACGGCACCGTCTCGAGCCACCTCCCCGACCAGGCCCGGCCCTACCCCTACGGTGGAGTCACCCACCCCTATCGGACCCGCACCTGCCCCCACGAAGAACGCGCCACCACCTCGGGAGGACCCTGTCATCCCACCGTGGAGGCCTACCGGATCGTCGCCACCTTGATATGGCAAGGACACTGGCGCACCAACCCCACCGGCCCCTACCAGCCCCTCGACACCATCGGACGCACCAGCAGCATCGACTACCCCATCGACGAAATCCAAGGCGTCCTCGTCAACCCCTGAACCCCAGCGACGGCCGACACGGCGCCGACATCGACGCGCACGGTGGGCGTTGGTGGACTCGAACCACCGACCTCTTCCTTGTAAGGGAAGCGCTCTGGCCAACTGAGCTAAACGCCCGGGGACGGTCTCATGCTACCGCCGGGCGGCACCTCAGCCGGGGCCCGGCGCCAACCGGGAGCCGGGACGACGGCGCCTCGGCACGTTCGTTCGCTGCACCCAGCCGACGCCGTCCACCGACGAGTCGGTGTTGTCACAGCCCCCCGCCTCCCGGCGCTGATAGTCCACGGCCATCTCCCCCACCTCGTAGACCTCCCCGTCGTCGCCGACCAACCGCGGCTCGGACCAGCGCACCGCGAAGCTCGGGGCGTCGCAGTCCTGGAACGACTCCGTCCACACCACCGGCCCCCGCAGCCACGTCCCCGGCGACCACAGCTCCCGCACCACCCACGACTCCTCCGCCTCGAGGTCCTCGACGATCCCCCGCCAGGCCACGAGGTCCGGCGCGGGCCGGTCGGGGAGCCGCACCCCCCGCAGGCGGTAGGGCCGTCGGGGATACCAGAGGAGGTCCCGGGTGTTC
>DRPG01000323.1 GCA_011376105.1 Deltaproteobacteria bacterium | reverse complement strand
GCAGTGAGCGCAGTGAGCGCAGTGAGCGCGGTGGGCGCGGTGGGCGTGGTGGGCGCGGTGGGCGCGGTGGGCGCGGTGGGCGCGGTGGGCGCGGTGGGCGCGGTGAGCGCGGTGGGCGCGGTGGGCGCGGTGGGCGCGGTGGGCGCGGTGAGCGCGGTGGATGCGCTCCAGACTAGATCCTGTCCTGATCGGGCCGCGCTACCCTGGGGTGTGTCGCTCTAGGGCGCCTGTGCTGCGCTCTAGCTCTAGGGCGCCTGTGCTGTGCTCTAGCTCTAGGGCGCCTGTGCTGTGCTCTAGCTCTAGGGCGCCCGCGCTCTAGCTCTAGGGCGCCCGCGCTCTAGCTCTAGGGCGCCCGCGCTCTAGCTCTAGGGCGCCTGTGCTGCGGTCTAGGGTGTCTGTGCTGCGGTCTAGGGTGTCTGTGCTGCGGTCTAGGGTGTCTGTGCTGCGCTCCGGGGCGTGTTCCTGAGCGCTCAGGGGTGTGCTGTGTAGAGGGTGTGTGCGGGGATCAGCGGCTCAGGGGGCGGTACTTGATCCGGGTGGGCTGGTTGGCGTCCCGCCCCAGCCGCTGGCGCCGATCGCGCTCGTAGTCTTCATAGTTTCCCTCGAACCACACCACTCGGCTGTCGCCCTCGAAGGCGAGGATATGGGTGGCGATCCGATCGAGGAACCAGCGATCGTGGCTGATCACCACGGCGCAGCCTGCAAAGCGCCCCAGCGCGTCCTCCAGGGCGCGGAGGGTGCCCACGTCGAGATCGTTGCTGGGCTCGTCCAGCAGCAGCAGGTTGCCGCCGGACTGGAGCAGCCGGGCGAGGTGTACCCGGTTGCGCTCACCGCCGGACAGGGTGCCGACCTTCTGCTGCTGTAGCGTGCCCCGGAAGCCGAACAGGGAGCAGTAGGCCCGGGAGTTGATCTCGCGATCCCCGAGCCGCAGCACGTCGTGCCCGCCGCTGATGTTCTCCCACACGCTCTGATCGTCGCGTAGATCGTCGCGGCCCTGATCCACGTAGGCGAGCTTCACCGTCTCTCCGACGGTCAGGCTGCCTCCGTCGGGTTGCTGCTCGCCGACGATCATGCGGAACAGGGTGGTCTTGCCCGCGCCGTTGGGGCCGATCACCCCGACGATCCCACCCCGCGGGAGGTTGAAGGTCAGATCATCGAACAGGAGCTTGTCTCCAAAGGCCTTGCTCGCGCCCTCGGCGACCACCACGATCTCGCCGAGGCGGGGGCCGGGGGGGATGGAGATCTCAGTGGTGGTGGTGTTGCCCGAGCTCGACTCATCGATCCCGGCGAGCAGCTCCTCGTAGCGGGCCAGCCGGGCCTTGTTGCGGGCGCTGCGCTTGCCCTGGCCCAGCTTCACCCACTCGAGCTCCCGCGCCAGGGCCTTCTGGCGATCGAGGCTGCGCTTGCCCTCCTCGAGCTTGCGCTGCTTCTGATCCAGCCAGCTCGAGTAGTTGCCCTCCCACGGGATCCCCTTGCCTGCGTCCATCTCGAGGATCCAGCCTGTGACGTTGTCGAGGAAGTACCGATCGTGGGTCACCACCACCACCGTCGCTTCGTACTCGTTGAGGAAGCGCTCCAGCCAGGCCACGGACTCAGCGTCGAGGTGGTTGGTGGGCTCGTCGAGCAGCAGCAGATCGGGCTTGGACAGCAGCAGCCGGGCCAGGGCCACCCGCCGCCGCTCACCCCCCGAGAGGTTGTGCACCGGGCTGTCACCGTCGGGCACCCGCAGGGCCTCCATCGCGATGTCGACGGTGCGATCGATCTCCCAGGCGTTCACCGCGTCGATCTTGTCCTGCAGCGTGCTCTGCTCCTCGATGACCTTGTCCATCTCAGCGTCGGTCAGCTCCTCCGCAAAGCGTGCGCTCACCGCCTCGTAGCGATCGAGCAGGGCCCGGATCTCGGCCACGCCCTCCTCGATGTTGCCCCGGACGGTCTTGGCCTCGTCGAGCTCGGGCTCCTGGGGGAGGTAGCCCACGGTGGCGTCGGGATCGATCCAGGTCCGCCCCTGGACGTCGGTGTCGATGCCCGCCATCACCTTGAGCAGGGTGGACTTGCCCGCGCCGTTGGGGCCGATCACGCCGATCTTGGCCTTGGGGTAGAAGGAGAGGTTGATGCCCCGGAGCAGCTCGGTTCCGTTGTCGAGGATCTTCCGCAGGTTCTGCATCTGGTAGATGTACTGTCGCGCCATGGGGGAGTCCTCGTGGAACGCGTCTGGGTTGGGGGTGTCGGCTGTAGGGCTCGATCATGGAGTGCTACAGGACACGCGGTCGGGCAGCGGTAACCGGTGGGTCGCACCGGGGCGAGGGCTGGGGCGGGGTCTGATCGCTCAGCTCCAGGCCTCGTAGAACCGGAGCAGATCGCCGCGCAGGGCCTCCATCGAGGGCTCGTGGATGTACATCATGTGCCCCGCCGGGTACAGGACGTGGGTGATGTGGGCGCGGGTGGCGGGCTCCAGCCCCAGGTGGCTGAGGGTGTGCTCGGTGGCCCAGTATGGCGTCGCCAGATCGTACAGACCGCTGGCGACGAACACACCCAGGTGGGGGTTGTCGATCATCGCGGCGCGCAGCGCGCCGGTGACGTCGAGGTAGCGGTTGTCGCGGGACCAGCGCCAGGCCTCATGGGTTTTGCTGCTCAACAGCTCGTAGCTCTCGTCGTCGCCGTACCCCAGCCGGGTGCGGAGATCGTGGAGGAAGGCTGGGGTGTAGGCTGAGAACAGGGCCGCCATCGATGGATCCCGCTCCAGCGACTCCCCCGCGGCGTCGGCGCCGTGGCCGGTGAAGCGGGCGTCGAGGCGCCCCACGGTCTCGCGGCTGTCACGCAGCAGCTCCCGACAGAAGCGGCCCAGGTGGATCCGGTGGTTGCAGCGCCGGACGAAGTCAGCGTCGAGGCCGGTGAACCGCGCCAGCTCCTCCGCGAGCTGTGCGGCGTCCGCCTCGGACAGCCTGCTCCCCCGCATCAGGGCGGGGGTGTATCTCTCGAGGGAGAACGCCTCGACCTCGAGCCGAAGGGCGTCGAGATCGTCAGCCTCGATCCGGCCATGGTAGGCGGCGATCATCGCGTAGGCCGGCAGGTACAAGGCATACGGAAGATCGTTGCCCTCGTCGAACTCCAGGGTCTGGAACTGCAGCGCGACGGACAGTAGGATCAGCCCGTTGAGGAATAGCCCGTGGCGCTCCTGCAGGTGGGTGGCCAGCGCTGCTGCGCGGGTGGTGCCGTAGCTCTCCCCGGCCACGAACTTGGGGCTCTCCCACCGGGCATGAGCGGTGACATAGCGGCGGATGAACTCCGCCATGGCCTGCACATCGCCCTCGACCTCGTGGTAGTCCTTGCCCGCGTCGTGCTCGGGGCGGGAGAACCCGGTGCCTACCGGATCGACGAACACGAGATCGGTGACGTCGAGCAGGGAGTGTGGATGATCCTCGGCCCGGGCGGGGGGCCTGGGTCGGGCGTCGACGTCCACCCGGACGCGTCGGGGGCCAAAGCAGCCCATGTGCAGCCACACCGAGCTCGATCCGGGCCCTCCGTTGAAGCAGAAGGTCAGCGGTCGCCGGTGTCGCTCCTCGACGTCGGATCGCACATAGGCGGTGTAGAACATGTGCTCCTTGGGCTTGTCCCGGTCGTCGAGGCGGACGGGCAGCGTCCCACAGGTCGCGGTGTAGGGGACACGCTGGCCCGCGATCATGACCTCGTGTTCGCTGATCACGGCGCGATCGGGGGGCGTGTCGGGGGCCGGTCTAGGATCCGGGTCCTTGCCGAGGAGCTGCTTGAGCTCTGAGGCCGTGGACACCACCACCACCGACGACGTCTCCTCTCTGGCCATTGTCCCTCCGCTCCTCATACCTCACATGACCGCTGGCACAAGCCGGTACATGCTGCGGCGATCTTTGCATGGGCGCCTGCCCGGCGCCCCGCTCAGCGCAGCCGGGGGGTGGGGGCGGGGCGGGGCTTGGGCAGCGCCCGGGCCAGGCGATCTCGCAGGGCCAGCAGGCGCCTGCGCTGGGTCAGCAGCTTGCCCCCGGTGGTGACCGCCCGCCGGATCCCCCGGATCGGTGGGAACGTGGGGTGGCCGTGGGTGAAGCTGTACATCATCAGGATGTCGAACAGCGAGACGATGACCGTGAGGTAGCCAAAGGGGGTAGGGGCCGCGAGCTCGAAGCCAAAGCGCTCGGCGCTCGAGGCGGTGAAGAACCAGGAGGTACCCTCCACCACCACGTCCCCCTCCAGGGTGCCCCGCTCGACCTCTCCGGCGATGGCCAGCAGCCCGTCGAGCGCGCCCACCAGCAGCGCGGCGTGGGCGGCGCGGCCCAGATCCCATGGGCGCATGGTGAGCAGGTGATCGAAGCTTGTGCCCAGGTGGATGTCCAGCCGCCTGCTGCTGGGCAACATCACGCACAGGTAGGGCGAGTAGTATCGGTAGAAGCCGAGGAGCCGTAGCAGCGGGGTGGTGGCGAACACCGTCCAGCTCAGGAGCAGGGGCGCGGCGAGCCACAGCAACGGCACCTGCAGCGCGAGCAGCCAGGGGGCGAGCGCGGCCACGAACAAGAGCACCGCGAGGGGGAGCTGGAGCAGCAGTGGCAGGCGATAGAAGGGGTGCGCCCTCAGCATAGCGGGAGCTTTAATCCGTCTCCGGTGGGGATCGCCGCCCCCGGGTTACGGAGGTTGGGCTCTGGCGGGGTGCAACCATCCGAACCACGTCATCGATCACATTTCTTGTCGCCGTCGGCTCCCTCGCCTGCCTGGGGGTAGGCTACGACGGGCCCGGGGTCCGGCGCCGGATCCAGCGGCACCTGCAGCGGGGTGGGGTCTCTGGCGTCGAGCTGATCGGCTGTCGCGGGATCCATGGCACCCGCCGGGGGGCCTGTGAGGCCTACCTCGATCCTGAGCAGATCGCCGCGATCCGGGCGGCCTTGCCGCTGGAGGTCGCCGATCCAGCCTGGCTGAGCCGGGCCTGTGAGCTCCCCGGGGTCCAGCCCGATCATGGCTGCGAGGTGTGGGTCGATCCAACCTGGGAGGGGCTGTACGACGCGTCCGGCCCGCTGTGGCTGTGGCTGGGCCCCGACGGGCACACCTGCATCGAGCACGAGGTGCGCTGGTCGAGCTGAGGGCCCGCCCTCAGAATGCCGCGTGGCCCGGGGTGCGGGGGAAGGGGATCACGTCGCGGATGTTCTTCATCCCCGTGAGCCACATCAGCATGCGATCGAAGCCCAGGCCGAAGCCCCCGTGGGGTGTGGTGCCGAACCTGCGCAGATCGAGGTACCACCACAGGTGCTCGTCGGACATGCCGCGGCGCTGGAGCTGCGCCTGCAGGACCTCGAGGCGCTCCTCGCGCTGGGAACCTCCGATGATCTCCCCCAGCCTCGGCACCAGCAGATCGGTGGCGGCCACGGTCTGCCCGTCGTCGTTCAGGCGCATGTAGAAGGCTTTCTGCTCGACGGGGTAGTCGGTGACGAACACCGGCTTGCCGAAGTGCTGCTCGGCAAGGTACTGCTCGTGCTCGGCCTGGAGCGAGGTGCCGAAGCCGATCGGGTAGGTGAACGAGGCCCCGGAGGCCTCGAGGATGGCCTGCGCCTCCCGGTAGGTGATCCGGGCGAAGGGCTCGGCCACAGCGGCCTGGATCGCGGCGAGGAGCCCGGGCTCGATGAAGCGATCGAACAGGGCCAGATCGTCGGCACACTGATCGAGGACAGCGTGGGTGACCTCGCGGAGGAAGTCCTCCGCCAGCGCCACGACGTCGTCGAGATCCGCGAACGCCAGCTCGGGCTCGATCATCCAGAACTCAGCGGCGTGGCGTGGCGTGTTCGAGTTCTCGGCGCGGAAGGTGGGGCCGAAGGTGTACACGTCGGTGTGGGACTGGGCGAAGCACTCGACCTCGAGCTGCCCGGAGACCGACAGGAACGCGGGGTGGCCGAAGAACTCAAGCGCGTTGGCCAGGGGGAACAGCTCGCCGGCTCCCTCGGCGTCGGCCCCGGTGATGATCGGGGTGTGGATCCACAGGAAGCCGCGCTCCTGGAAGAAGCGGTGGATCTGCCACGCCAGCGCGTTGCGGATCCGGATCACGGCCTGGTGAGTGTTGGTGCGGGGGCGGAGGTGGGCGATGGTGCGCAGGTGCTCCAGCGTGGTGCGCTTCTTCTGCAGGGGGTAGGCGCTGGGGGCGCAGTCTCCGATGACCTCGATGGTCTCGACCGCCACCTCCAGATCCTGCTCCTTGCCCGGCGACGCCTTCCAGGTGCCCGACAGCCGCACCGCGGCACCGATCCCGAGCCTGCTCTTCAGCGCGGGATCGAGATCAGCGGACAAGATACCCTGGATCGTCCTGGGGGTGGAGCCGTCGAAGATGTGGACGAAACAGATATTTTTCGAGAACCTCGAGGTCTTGATCCAGCCGGTGAGCGCGACCGGCTCGCCCTCGGTGGCTGTCTCGAGCAGTCGACGGATGGGGGTTCGGCGATCGACCCCTGCCATGGTGCCCCTCCTGGACGCGACACCATACTGCCCCGTGCAGCGATGGGAAAGCGCCCACGCCACCACGGGCCCGATCCCCGGGGGGAACCTGGTGGGGTGGGGCGGGTATCCTGGGCTTGGGAGGGCAGATGCGGATGAGTTGGATCCTGTTGGCGGCTGCGTGTGGAGGGGGTGGGGAGCCCAAGCCCATCGACGATGGCGCGCCCCCCTCGTCGACGGCGGCCACCGCTGACACGGCGAGCCCCCCGGGCCCCACCGGCCCCACCGGCCCCACCGGCCCCACCGGCCCCACCGACACCGGGAGCCCCACGAGCCCCACCTCGTTGACGGTGGAGGGGGGCTTTGGCTGGGGGGGCACGCCCGGGGAGCCGATCCATGTGTGGGCCGACGTCGATCCCCAGGAGGAGATCCTGGTGGAGTGGCTCGGCGACGTCGATCCGCTGGAGGCCCCTGAGGAGTGGACCT
>DRPG01000322.1 GCA_011376105.1 Deltaproteobacteria bacterium | reverse complement strand
GCCCAGCTGGTGCTCACCCCCGCCTCTGAGGGCACCGCCGGAGCGAAGCGTCGGGCCATGGCCCATGTCGCCGAGCGCCCCGGATCGTGCTGGTACGTGGATCAGCACGGCAACCCCGACAACGCCGCGGCCCACGCCCGGACCACCGCCGAGGAGCTGTGGCGCGACACCGAGGGCCGGATCGACGCGCTGGTGGCGGGCCTGGGCACCACCGGGACCCTCTGTGGCTGTGCCTCGGTGCTCAAGGTGCGCAGGCCCTCGTTCCAGGCGATTGGGGTCGAGCCCGCCGAGGCCCCGATGATCTCCGGGGGGCGGTTCGCGCCTCATCGGATGATGGGCACCTCTCCAGGGCTGGTCCCGGATCTGCTCGATCGGAGCCTGCTGGACGAGGTGATCACGCTCCAGACCGAGGACGCCTTCGCCGGCGTCCGGGAGCTGGCCCGGACCGAGGGGCTGCTGGTGGGGATCACCTCCGGTGCGACCTGTGTGGCGGCCCGGGAGTGGGCGCGCAGGCCCGGCGCCGGGGGAGCGGTGGTGGTGGCGGTGGTGGCCGACAGCGGGCAGCGCTACCTGAGCGTCGAGGGCTTGTTCGGGGGCGGGCCCACAAGCCGGCCCTGAGCCCACAAGGCCCTCAGCGGACGATCCGTCGGACCCCCTTCGCCTCGAAGAAGCGCACGACCCGCCCGATCTGGTTGCCCTGGAGGACCAGCTCGTCCCCGTCGAGCCGGCCGCCGACCCCCAGGGCGGCGCACAGCTCCTTGAGCCAGGCCTCGGGCGCCTCAGCGAGGCCCCGGATCCGGGTGGCCCGGCGGCCCTGGCCTGCTCGCTTGCTGAAGCGGACGTCCACCCTGGCGGGGATGTGCAGCGGAGCGCTGGCCCCTGGGGCAGACCCGGAGCCGGCCGGAGCCGGTGCATCCGCAGGCTGGGGATCCGTGGGCTCGGCCCCGCTCGAGGGCGCAAGCCCGGCTGCGATCAGCTGCTCCCGGAGCCCACCGGCCATCTCCCCCTCCCGAGCTACCGATACAGGTATACCACCGGGCCCTGGGCCCGATCGCCCCAGACCTCGAGGCGGTCCTGCCGGTGCGGGAGGGTGTAGCTCGCCAGGGTGAGGTTCTGCTCCCTGAGCACGTCGGGGGGGAAGTGCCCGTCGACGACAGACAGCGTCATCTCGAGGACGTCTGTGAGGGCTGGAGCGACGGCGCGGGCCCGCAGCTGTGAGACCTCCTGGGCCACCACCCCGTCGATCGCAGCCCCCCGGAGGTTCAGCGCCTCGTTGATCCGCAGCAGCTCCTTCTCCTGCTCCTCGAACGGGAGAGACAGCTCCCCCCGGGACACCGACATCAGGTCCGCCGTCATCAACTCACGCGCGGCGATCATGTAGGGATCTGGATCCCGGGCTGCGTCGACCTGGGGCTGCTCGTCCGGGCGCAGGGTGCCCCCGCTGACCACCACCGGCAGGGGGGCGGTGAGGTTGCGGTGTAGATCCGTGCCCTGGAGCTGCCTCCGGACGAAGTTGCTGGGCACCTCGGGGATGTGCACTGGATCCTCGGTGAAGAGGAAGACGCGGTTGTGGGTGTCGTCGCCGTTGAACACCGACAGGCGCATCGGGATGATCGGCGTGTCGGTGTGGAACCGAAACGCCATCCCCTGCACATACCCGTCGAACCGCGCGCCCCGGGGGAGCTTTGGATCGACGCCCCGCATGCCTGGCCTCGGGGAGATGCCGGACTGGGTGCCGACCTTGGCCTTGATGGCGACGAAGCGCCACCCCTGTGCGACGTAGTCTTCGACGGTGTCGTCCATGCCGTCGGGGTAGCGGAAGCTGTGCTCGTCCATCCAGCGCTGCAGCGCCGTCGACGAGCCCGCCGCCAACACCGCCACCTCGTACATCCCCACCGCCTCCTCCTTCTCCACCCGCACCTCGTCCCGACGGAGCGCCATGCCCCCGGGGGCCGAGTCGGACCGGGCCACCGCTCCATCCTCGGCCTCCTCGAAGATGGCGCCGATGGCGGCGGTCTCGTAGATGTGGACCGTCACCTCGGGGGGATCGATCGCGTTGGCGAGGTGGTCGAAGGTTCGATCGTCGATCTTCCGCAGCGCAGGGGTGGCGGGGAGGGGGACGAGCATGCCGAAGGACTCGACCGAGCCGGTGAACCCGGGTCGGATCGCGATGGTCTGCACCTTGTCACGGAAGAACACGTACGTCTGCTGGAGGCCCGTGCGCTCGATCGCCACCGGCGCAGGGCCCTGACCCACCCACACCGGCGGCACCATCCCACAGGGATCCGCGAGGGCGGTCTTCACCAGGAGCAGGCTAGCGAGCACTGGCCACCCCGCCCTCGTCGTCGAGCAGCCTCAGGCTGAGCTGCAGCGTGGCGCCTCCGTCCCCCTGGGCCCCGTCGCTCCACCAGACCCGGCCGAAGTCTCCCCAGGTCGCTGTCTCGCTGTCGTGGACCGTGAACCACGGCCCTGCCACCATGTGGACGCCCTCCATTCAAAACCGAGCCCACAGGTGCTTGACGCCCACCCGCTTGACCTTGCCGTTGACGTCGACACGGCCCAGGGGCCCTATGTCCTGCAGCAGCAGGTGCTGCTTCTCCCGCAGGGGGATCCGATCGTCGCGCCAGCCCAGGACGGTGCCATCGTCGGCGAGCAGGCGCAGCCCGATCTCGACCTGATCCCGGGCCAGCTCGTGCCTCAGCCAGGCCTCGTGATCCGGGGGCAGGGGATCGGAGCCGACGCGGATCAGGTAGTCCCGCGTCTCGTCGAGGTGGAACAGCAGGGTCTCGGTGGCGAGGATCGGGGCCCCGACGGGGCTGGAGGCCACCTCCCGGAGCAGCTGGTGGATCTTGTCGTCTCCGAGGTGCTCGTGCTCGTCCGGCGTAGGGGCCGCGCAGCCGGTGGCGCAGGGCGTGATCTCCTTGACCCCGTCGGGGCCGACCACCACGAT
>DRPG01000321.1 GCA_011376105.1 Deltaproteobacteria bacterium | reverse complement strand
GGGGCGCAGCTGTTCCGGGGGCACCCCCGGGGCACCTTCGAGGACATCAGCGATGAGCTACCTTCGGGCCTGGCGGGGGGCTCGGGGGGGGCCGCGGCGGACTACGACGGCGACGGGGATCTCGACGTGTTCATCACCCGCTACACCGTCCCGGATCTGCTGCTCCGCAACGACGCCGGCACGTTCGTCGACGTGTCCGCCGCCGCCGGGCTGTCTCAGCGCCCCGCCCGGAGCATGGCCTCGTCCTGGGGGGATCTCGACGGCGACGGGGATCTAGATCTGTTCGTGGGGGTGTACGGGCTCGTTGACGAGTCCGGCGCAGATCCAACTCACACCTCGTTCTCCTCCGCCGAGCCTTCGTTCCTGTACCTCAACGACGGCGACGGGACCCTGACTGAGCGCTCGGATCTGCTCCCACAGCAGGTCCACGACGGCTACACCTTCTCGGGGGGTTGGTTCGATCTCGATCACGACGGGTGGCTCGATCTGTACGTGGTCAATGACTTTGGTGCTGCGTTCCCAAACGTCCTGCTGTGGAACCGGGGCGGGGAGCTCCGGCTGGATCAGCACGCCCACGGCCTCGACGTCGCGGTCACCGGGATGGGGCTGGGGGTGGGGGATATCGACGGTGACGGCATCGAAGACCTGGTGCTGTCCGCCTGGGACGGAAACGTCGGGCTGGTGTCGGGCAGCGGCGGGGCCTGGTTCGACCGCACCGCTGAGCTCGGGATCCAAAACGATCTGGCCCGGGGCCAGAAGATCGCCTGGGGGGTCGATCTGGTCGACATGGACAACGACGGCGATCTCGACGCTCCGATGGCCTATGGCGATCTCGACACGCTATACAGCGCTCCGGATCGCCAACCCGACGCGCTGTATCTGCAGTCCAGCGATGGATCCTTCGTCGACGTGGCGCCCCAGTGGGGGATCCACCACCCGACCACCGGGCGGGGGTTCGTCGCCTACGATCTCAACGATGACGGGTTCCTCGATCTGGTGCGTCGGGATCTGGACGGGCCTGCTTATGTCAGCCTGTCCCGCTGTGGCGCCGGGGCCTGGCTGAGGGTGCGGCTACACGACGTGGCCCCCAACACCGCGGCCGTCGGGGCCCGGATCATAGCCCGCGACGACGGACAGGTGTGGACGTCCTCGATCCGGGCTGGGGGCACCAACCACGCCAGCGCCGGCCCCCCGGAGGTCCACCTGGGCCTCGGCGATCGAGACACGATCGATCTGCTCGAGATCTACTGGCCACAGGGCGGCACCAGCAGGCTGACCGACGTCGCCACCCGCAGGATCCTCGACATCACCCGGGGGGATCGGTAAGACCCCGACAGCAGCTGGGGGCGGACGTGGACGAGCAGGGACTGATCCGACCCGGGGGCGCGGGGTGGCGGGTGCAGCGCGGGGAGGGCTTCACCGTGCACCTCGACACCCCAGGCGATGCCCACCTGGCGTTTGCCGCCGCCGTGGCCCGGGGGCTCGAGGTGCGTCCCCGGCGGCTGGAGCCCCGGTTCATCTATGACGAGGCTGGATCCGAGCTGTACGAGGCGATCACCGAGCAGCCCGAGTACTACCCGACCCGCACCGAGGGCGCGATCCTTGCGGCGTGTGCGGGCGAGCTCGCCGAGCGGATCGGTCCCACCACCTTGGTGGAGCTCGGCTCGGGCTCCTCCACCAAGACCCGCCACCTGATCGACGCCTGGCGCGCCCGGGGGGCGCTCACCTACGTCCCGATCGACGTCAGCGCCACGGCCATCGCCGCCGCCGCCGTCGATCTGCGGGGGCGCTACCCGGGGCTGCGGATCGAGGGGGTGGCCTCCACCTTCCAGCGGGGGCTGCCCCTGGTGGGGCGGATCCACCCCAAGACCCTGCTGTTCTTGGGATCGACCCTCGGCAACCTAGAGCCGGACGAGATCGCCGCCTTCTTCCGCCAGATCTCTGAGGTGCTGGCCGAGGGCGATGCCTTCGTGCTCGGGATCGATCTGGTGAAGGATCCCGCGGTGCTGGAGGCTGCCTACGCCGACGCCGCGGGGGTGACCGAGCGCTTCATCCTCAACGTGTTCGCCCGGATGAACCGGGAGCTTGGGGCGGGGCTCGACGTCGACGCCTTCTGTGTGGACTCGTTCTACGACGTCGAGCGTCAGCGGGTGGAGATGTGGGCGAGGGCGCGTCGTCGCCAGCGGCTGCGCGTCGCCCCCCTCGGGCGCGGCTACACCCTCGCCGTGGGCGAGCGGATCCTGGTGGAGATCAGCCGGAAGTTCACGATCGAGCACATCGAGCAGGAGGCGTCTCGGTTCGAGCTGTGGGTCGACGACGTGTTCTCCGATCCCGACGGCTACTTCGCGGTCCTGCTGCTGCGGGGGGGGCCCCGCCGGGCAGGCTGGAGCCCCACCGCGGGCTCGGGGGCTCCGTCCCCCAGCCGGCCGGAGGTCCCCCCGGTGGGGGCCTGGCGCGACGTGCCGGCGGGGATCGCTTGGTTGGGGGAGCCCGCCACCCCCCGACAGGTCGCCGGGGTGCGGCTCGGCGCGACGCCGGTGACCTGCGCCGAGTACCGGGGCTTCGTCGACGACGGGGGCTATGACCGCGATGAGCTGTGGTCCGAGGAGGGCCTCCGGTTCATCCAGGAGCACCAGATCGTCGCCCCCCTGGGCTGGGAGCGGCGCGGGGGGCGGTGGTGGGTCCATGGCGTGCCCCTGGATCACCTGCGGCCGGTCACCGGGATCACGTTCCACGAGGCCGCAGCCTTCGCCGGCTGGGCCTGTGCCCGGCTGCCCACCGAGGCCGAGTGGGAGAAGGCGGCCTCCTGGGATCCAGAGCACGGCCGGCGCCGGAGCTGGCCCTGGGGGGAGCTGCCCCCCGATCCCCGGAGGGTCAACGCCGGCGGGGGCCTGGCGGGTCCGGTGGCGGTGGGCTCCTACCCCCACTCCGTGAGCTTCTATGGCCTCCACCAGGCCCTGGGGGACGTCTGGGAGTGGGTCCAGGGCGAGGAAGGGCCGGTGCTGCGCGGAGGCTCCTGGCAGACCGCCCTGCCCGAGCTCACCAGCATGCTGCGGCGCTCCGCCTCCGGGGTCCACCGGGCGCCGACCGTCGGGCTGCGGCTCGCCCACGATCTCGAGGAGGCGCCGTGATCGACGCTGCCGCCAGCGACGCGATCCTCGCGCTGGTGGCGCTGGTGGCCGGGCTCCGGCTGCTCCAGCGCGGCGGGGGCGCAGGCACCGCCGGGGTGGGGCTGATCCTCGTCGGGATCGCCGCCACCTTCGGCACGATCCGCTTTGGAGGCGTCCAGTCCCTGGCCCAGGCCCATGACGGTGTGTCCAGGCTCGCCTCCCTGGTGGGGATCCCGCTGGTGGGCTCGGGCTACCTCAGCGTCGCCTTCTTCCCCCAGCACGCCGTCGCTGTCCGTCCCTATGTGTTCGTGTCGCTGCTGGTGGCCGCGGTCGCGCTGATCGGGGTGCCGCTGTATGGCACGGTGATCGGCGGGGCGGCGATGATCGGAGCTGCGGTGGCGGCGATCGTCGGCCTCCGGCGCCCCCCCTCCGCCGCCGCTGAGGGCCTCGCGGGGGCCGTGGGCGTGCTGCTGTGTGGCCTGGTCGTCTCCGGTGAGGGCAGCTGGGGGCCCCTGAGCCGGACGGCATGGCTCCACCTCGGCCTGTCCGCCAGCTGTGCCCTGCTGGCGACGGGGCTGCTCCGGGGCGCGCCGAGCGAGGGTTGAGCCCACGACCGAGCCCTGCCCAGATCCCCAGCGAGCCCTTGACCCTGGAGGTACCCCCGGTTACCAAAGCTGGGTTAATCAAATGATTAAATCAAACGACCAAGACCCGACCCGACAGCGGATCTTCGACGCGGCGATGGACTGCTTCGCCCACGCCGGCTACGCCGCCACGACCACCCGCCGGATCTGCGAGCACGCGGGCGTCAACCTGGCGCTGCTGTCGTACCACTGGGGCAGCAAGGCCGAGCTGTGGGCTGCGGTGGTGCACGCGCTGCACACCGAGCTGCTCGAGCAGGCCCGGCTCGCCGCCCTCGAGGCCAGAAGCTGCAGCCTGAGCGAGATCGTCTCGGGCTTTCTCGATCAGGTGGTGGGGGGGCTGATCCGCGATCCAAGGCCGCTGCGGATCATGGCCTGGGCCCAGCTCGCGCCTCAGGGGTTCGATCCCGCGGTGGTGCAGGGGGCGTATGGGCCCGCGGTGCAGGCCGTGATCTCGTTCCTCGAGGGGGAGCAGCGGGCGGGTCAGCTCCCGGGCTGGGTCGACGTGCCCCTGGCGGTGGTCACGTTCTATGGGCTGGTCGCTGAGCCCCTGCTAGAGCCCGCGGTCCACCGCCACCTGTTCGGGGCCGATGGCTCCGAGGCCACACACGGGGCCCGGATCCGGGCCCACGCGGTCCGCAGTGGGCTGGCCCTGCTGGGCCTGGCCGTGCCGGGGGGAGAGGGATGAGCGCACCGAGAGAGCGACACGTGGTGATCACCGGAGCGTCATCGGGGATCGGGGCCGCGCTGGCCCGGGCCTTCGCCGGCACAGGCGCCGGGCTCACGCTGGTGGCGCGGCGGCGCGAGCGGCTGCTGGCCCTGGCCGACGAGGTCGACGCTCGCTGTCATGTCGTGGTCGCCGATCTCGCCGAGCCGGCCCGGGCCGCCGACTGGCTGCCGGAGGCCCGTGGGGCCCTGGGGCCGATCGATGTGCTGGTGAACAACGCGGGCGTACAGATCATCGGCCGAACCCACGAGGTCGACGTCGAGCTCGGGGAGCGCAGCCTCAGCCTCAACCTGGCGACCCCGCTGCGGCTGATGCACGCCGTGCTGCCGGAGATGCTCGAGCGAGGCGGGGGCACCCTGGTGAACATCGCCTCGGTGGCTGCCCTCGCCCCAACACCGGGGATGACCTGGTACAACGCAGGCAAGGCAGGTCTGTCCGCGGCCTCCGAGGCGCTGCGGGGCGAGCTGCGGGGCACCGGGGTGGAGGTGCTGACGGTCTATCCAGGGATCATCAGCGACACCGCGATGGGGGAGCACGGGCTGCAGCGATACCGCGGCGGCCTCGCGGTGCGAAGCCAGCCCCGGGGTAGCGCGGCGCGCCTGGCCGAGGTGGTGGTGGCGGCGGTGGAGGCCTCGCGGCCCCGGGTGATCTGGCCTCACCTCAACGTGCTGGCCCGTCACTTCCCCGCGACCACCCGCTGGCTGATGGATCGCCTCACGCCACCGCCGGAGGCGTGATGGGGGGGGGCGTCGAGATCGTCCGTGAGCAACGCGTCGCCTGGGTGTGCTACACCAACGGCGACACGGATCTGCTGGATCCAGAGGGGCTCGTCGCCCTGCGGCGGGCCCTGGCGTCGCTGGTGTCCGATCCAGGCGTCCGGGTGGTGGTGCTCACGGGGCGCCCGGGTCGGTTCCCGATCCAGCTCGATCCAGGCGAGGCGAGGCAGATGGCCGAGGCCGCGCCCCCGCTAGGGCCCTTCGCGGGGATCGCGGTGCGGATCCTGGCCGCCGCCCTGCACAGGCTGCCCTGGCTCCAGCGCCTCCTCGACGGGGGTGGCCCCGCAGCCCTGCGACGGGTCGCCTACGCCAACCTGCTGGTGTGTGCAGCGCTGCTGGAGCGCTCCGACACGATCTCCGTCGCCGCGCTGGAGGGGCCGGTCTACGGAGGAGGGATGGAGCTGGCCCTGTGCTGTGATCTGCGGGTGTGCAGCGACGCCGCCGACACCTGGCTCGCTCAGCCTGAGGTGCTGGCTGGGGTGATGGCGGGCTTTGGGGCGACCCAGCGGCTGCCGAGGCTGGTGGGGACGGCCCGGGCCCTGGAGCTGCTGCTCCTGTGCGAGGCCGTCGGCCCCGGGGAGGCCGCCCGGATCGGCCTGGTCAACCGGGTCCTGCCCGCGGATGGCTTCCGGGGGGCGGTCGGGGCCCTCGCGCACCGGCTGGCCTCGAGGCCCGCGCTGGCCGCTGCAGCCACCAAGCGAGCGGTGCGACAGGCGCTGGGGCCGCCCGATCCCGGCGTCGAGGCCCGCCAGATGATGGGGGTGTGGCGCTCCGCAGAGGCGTCCCGGGGGCTGCAGCGGGCCTCCGAGGCCCTGAGCGAGGCGCTGGAGCAGCCCCAGCGCCCCCTGCTGCCCCAGCTGCTGGAGAGGTTCGAGTCGGGCTGATCAGCACCGCATCGCCTCGGTGGATCGCGGCGTCTCTGATCTTCCCGGATCAAGCCAGGGCCCCGCCCGGGATCCTACAGCACCGCGCGCACGCCTAGGCCGACCCCGCTGCGGTTGTGGTATTTGCCAGGGGACAAGATCAGGTACTGGCCAAAGACGTGCAGCTGCGGCAGCACCTTGTAGCCCACCGTCAGCTCCTGCTCGGTGAGCAGGTCGTCGATCGGACCCCCCCCGAGGCCAGCCAGCCAGCGGTAGCGGGCGTAGATGTTCTCGCCGTCGATGCCGAGCGCGACCTCGGTGCCGGCGATGGGGGCGTTGTACAGCACCGGGCGCTCCTGGGAGCGCTCCCACGCCCCGGCGCTGCCCAGCCACAGCCCCAGGGACAGATCCCACCCGCCCTCACCGAACAGATCGAGGCCTGCTCCGATCCTTCCTGACCACAGCAGATCGGAGGCCGGCATGTAGCGGATCTCGGCGCCGAAGTAGGAGTCGTTCTCGGCGAACAGGCGGCCATACAGCTGGTGGGCCGGTGCGCTGGGCAGGAACTGCATGCCGTACTGCAGCACGAGATCGCTCTCGCGGTGATCGCCGCCGGACACCACCGAGGCCCGGGGGGACGCATCCGCGTCGTCGACCCCGATCTCGACATGGACCTCGTGATCGTGCTCGTCACACTCGCCGTCGGGGGTGTCCCAGGAGCAGGCGAGGGCTGGAGCGGGCATCAGGGCCAGGGTCGCGATCATGACGTCGTCCTCCCGAACGGTGGGTGCTCTACCGACACCAGGGATCGGGCAAAGCGTGACCGGGATCCCACGTGGACTCAGCGGCCGAGGACCCTCAGCGGCCGAGGTGGACCCCCAGGCCCACCCCGCTGGTCCAGCCTGCGTAGTCGCCGTCCTGCTCCCAGCGTGTGTCCACGTCCAGGAAGTAGCGAGGCACGACGTAGTAGCGCAGCCCCCCCCCGGCGGAGAGCGCCGAGCGGGTGACGAAGGTGGGATCGGTGCCGGGCGCGCGACCATGGCGGAAGCCCAGGGCCAGCAGCGCATAGGGGCGCCAGCGCTCCCCCTCGCTCGCCAGCATGAAGCGGCTGCCGGCCTGAGCCTCCCAGCTCCCCCTGGGCCCGGGGGTGTAGCCCACCCGATCGAGGCCGATCGACACCCCGCGCCGGAGCATCACGTCGGCGGACAGCCCCAGATGGGTGGGCCAGCGATCGCCACCGAAGGCGCCCCCCAGGGACACCGTCGCCCCGAGCTGGGGCCGGGTGAGCTCCCGCCGGTGGACATTGTAGATCGCGTCCGCGATCGAGGCGCCCCAGACCCCGGCCCCCAGGGCGGGCCAGAATCCGCCTCCGAGCTCCTCGGCGGTGGGGTTGAAGATCACCCCCGCGAGCAGGGAGCTGGTCACGGCGAAGTAGCCAAGGCCCTTCCACAGCTGCTTGTTGTACAGCTGCCCTGCGCCGGGGATCACCACCGAGGCCGCACCCGCGACCCCCGGGGAGGCCCCGAGGTTCAGCCGCTCCTCGTAGGTCCGGCTGTCGGCGACCAGCTCCGTGATCCGATCGTCTCCACCGCGGGTGATCCCGAACTCGATCACCGGGTGTCCCCAGTCCTCAAGCTGGAACTTGCCGCCCTCGTTCAGCCCGAAGGTCGCCTCGTAGGTGGCGTCGCCCTCGCGACGACGGACCAGGTAGCGCCCGGGTGGGACCGCGATGGCCATCCGCCGATCCCCGTCCTTGTGGAACTCGGCCAGCTGGGCCTTGTCGGGGAGCCGAAACACCGCGATCTGACCCGCATCTTCGCTGCGCAGCAGCAGCAGCGCGTTGGCGTTGCGCACATCCGTCAGGCCCAGCTGGCCCTCCCCCGACAGCTCGTACTGGAACCGTGGGTGCTGGGTGCCTGCTCCGGTGCGGCCGGTGATCTCGACCACCCGATCGTAGGTGTAGCGGTACAGCTCGTCCAGCCCGATCACACCGTCGTCGGTGTCGGCCGCTCCGCGCATGCCCGACAGCAGGTAGTGGGTGAAGAAACCGCCCCGCAGGGACTCGGACTCCTGGGCCGCCTCGTCGGCGGCGCTGGCGGTCAGCCACGCCTCACCCTCAGCCGCCGAGCCCTCTACCCCGAACAGCGACTCGGTGACCGCAGCCCCCTTGAGCCGGGTGATCGTGCCTGAGCGACAGGCATCGAGCACCCCCAGCCGCACGTCAGCGTCGATGGCCCGGAGATCGTGCTGCAGCGTCTCGAAGAAGTAGCGCTCGTCTCCGAGCCGCAGCCCCGCGCCGTCGGCGTGGCCCGAGTAGTAGAACAGGAACAGATCGTCATCGTAGGACTCGGCGAGGGAGGCGTGGTGCGCCAGGGCGTGGCGCAGCGACTCCTGGGTGGGGCGGTACAGCACGGTCACAGACTGCTCGTCGAAGGATCCCAGCTCGACCAGCACCTGGGCCATCCGCTCAGCGTCGAGCTCGGCGTAGCGCAGCGGCTCGAGCACCCCCCCGCCGTCGTTGGCGCCCACCACCAGGGCGTGACGCACCGAGCCCGCCTGGGCGATCGGGGCCGCGGACAGCGCGAGGACGATCGCGAGCCCCCTCATCTCTTGGGCACCACAGTGCGCACCACACGCGCGCCGTCCAGCCCGCCACGGACCGCGGCCCGGACCGCCTCTTCGTCCAGCGGATGATCGGCGGTCACCACGAACAGCTCCTGATCGCCCGGGGTCCCGTCCAGGGTCAGGGCGAAGGGGGCCTCGATCAAGCCCTCGCCACCGGAGACCGCCGCGCCGCCGTAGATCTCGATCAGGCCCGCGCCGTCGCGGCCAGCAAAGGCCACATGACTCGCCCCGTGGGGGTGGTACTTGAGCTGCACCCGGGACCCGGCCTCCAGGCGATCGGAGCTGCGCAGCAGCCGGGGACCGCCGTCGGAGTCGAGCCACACCTCGACGTCGGGCAGCGCTCCACGGGGCCGGATGATGTCGCCCGGCGCCTCCGCGGACGAAAGCGCGGTGCTGAGCACCAAGATCAGGCCCAGAGTAGCGGCCAGGCCCGCCGGGATCCACCAGCGGAGCCAGCCCGGTGTCGGGGCAGGGGCGGAGCTGTGCAGGGACTCGGGCACCGGCCGCAGCACGAACGCAGCGCGCTCCGCACGCTGCACCTGTAGCCGCGCAGCACAGCGGGGGCACCGCTGTAGGTGAGCCCTCGCGCTCGACAGCGTCTCCCCGTCGAGCTCACCGTAGCGGAGCTGGTGCAGCACCAGCGTCGACAGGTGGGCGGTCATGACTCCTCCATCCAGTCGGGGGGGTTCGCACGGACCCGCTCCCGGAACTTTGCGATGCGCTTGCGCACCGCCGCTCCAGAGAGCCCGAGGATCTCCCCCACCTCGCGGTGGGTCATCCCGTCCACGTAGTGGTAGACGACGCACGCCTGAGTCCGCTCGTCTGCACCCGCGAGCAGATCCTCGAGCAGCTGCCGCAGCTCAAGCTCGTCGAGGAGGGTGTCGTTCGATGCGGTCGGCGGGATCTCCTCGACGCTCTCCTCCCTGCGACGCTTTCGGGTGCGGATCCGGTTGAGGCAAGTCGTGGTGGTGATCTTGAACAGGTAGGTCGAGGGGCGGGCCTCGCCGCGGAAGCCATCGGCGTAGCGCATCAGGCGGATGAACACCTCCTGTGCGGTCTCCTGAGCGTCCGCCTCGTTCCCTAGCAGGGTCCGGCACCGGCCGTAGACCAGATCTCCGTAGTCCCGGTACAGTGCCTCGATGTCGATCTCGGTGGCCATGCTGCCCTGTTCGACCTGTGTCCCTGGGGCCTCGTATTCGGAGGTGCCCGAGGCGGCCGCCGACAGGAGCGAGGCCAGGCTCACGGTGTGCCCGTGTCGGTCGCGGTGCCCGTGTCGGTCGCGGTGCCCGTGTCGGTCGCGGTGCCCGTGTCGGTCGCGGTGGTCCCGCCGGTGGTGGTGGTCCCGCCGGTGGTCCCGCCGGTGGTGGTCCCGCCGGTGGTGGTCCCGCCGGTGGTCCCGCCGGTGGTGGTCCCGCCGGTGGTCCCGCCGGTGGTCCCGCCGGTGTCGGTGGCCCCGCCGGTGTCGGTGGCCCCGCCGGTGTCGG
>DRPG01000320.1 GCA_011376105.1 Deltaproteobacteria bacterium | reverse complement strand
GGGGCCATCGGGGCCCAGCACATCGATCGCCAGCGCCCCAGGTGCCCAATCCAGCGCGAGGTCGATCGGAGTGGAGCCTGCGATCCGGATCCGCTGTGTCACGGGCTGCATGGCCTCGGCCTCGACGTGTAGCGTCGTCGCCCCCCGGGGCAGGCCGGAGATCTGCAGCCCTCCGTCGGTGGTCGTGCCCAGCGGCTGCCCCCCCAGGGTGACGCGGGCGCCCCGGACCGGCGCCCCGTCCGGATCCTGCACCTCCAACAGCAGGGCGCCTCCGTCGTCGTCTCGGGGCAGCAGCCGCACCCGGATCCGCTCGAGGCCCTCGGCGGTGTCCGGGATCTGCAGTGTGCGCTGCTGGGACCCCCAGCCCTCCGCCGAGATCCCCAGCTCCCAGCGCCCGGGGGGCAGGGCGAGGCGGTGCAGGCCGTCGGCCCCCAGCCTGATGGCGGGCAGCCGGCGGGGGCCCTCCGGGGTGAGCAGGGCGTCGAGGGGCTCTCCGTCTGGATCCTGCACCACGATCTCCAGGGCCCCGGGCGCCCAGGAGACGGGGATCTGCAGCAGCTGCCCCCCCTCGAACAGATCCACGTCGATGGCCGGGGCCTGCAGCAGGGGGGCGTCGAGCTCGAGGGTCCTCAGCCCCCGCTCCAGCCCCAGGGCCCGCAGGGTGCCCCCGGGGCCCGTCCGGCCCAGGGGCTCCCCGTCGAGCAGCACTTGGGCCCCCGCCACCGGACCCTCAGGGCCGATCACCGCGATCGACAGATCCGCGTCTCCGGCCTCTTCGGGCTGCAGCACCACGGTGAGACGCACCGGATCCGCGCCGGGCAGGATCTCGATCCGCCGCTCCTGGATGCCGAGGGTGGGGGAGGAGACCGCGAGGGTCCAGATCCCGGGACGCAGCTGGAACAGGCGCCGCCCGTCTGCGCCGAGGGGGACGGGGGGCAGCGGAGCGGGCCCCCGGAAGGCCACCACCGCGTCCGCAGGGTGCCCCGCCGGATCGAGGGCCTCGATCCACACCGCGCCGTCAGGCCAGCGGGTCACGACCTCCAGGCGGGGGGTCTCCGGATCGATCTGCACGGGGTGCGGATCGTCCCAGGTCTCGGTCCGGACGATCAGCTCCCCCACCTGCTCGGGGAGGCCCTCGATCCTCAGATCCCCGCCGGTGGAGGTCGAGCCCAGCAGCCGATCCCCCAGGGTGAGGCGGGCCCGATCGATCGGATCGCCTTGTGGATCGCGGATCTGGAGCTCGAGGCTGCGCGCTCCCAACGCCGGATGGATCACCGCGTCGATCTGGACCCGAGCGGCGCCCGGCTCGATGGTCACGGTGCGGCGCTGGCGCCCCATGCCCGGCGCCCCGATGATCACGGCCCACTCCCCCACGGGCAGCTCGCCGTGCCAGGTCCCGACCTCGTCGAGGATCAGGGGACGTGGAGGCTCTGGCTCAAGGATCGGTGGGGTGGCCAGCGGACGCCCCTGCGGATCCACCACCCGCAGCGTGATCGGCACCGGGGGGTGCTGTAGCACCGCCACCAGCAAGGGATCGAGCCCGACGGCTGGCTCGGGGATCTCCAGGCTGTCGGGGATCAGCCCCTCAGCCTCGAGGTACAGGATCCCCATCGCGTCGGGGGGCAGCGCGACGCGCCCGTCTGCGTCGGTCTGCAGCAGGCGATCGTCCTCGAGCCGGATCCGGGCGCCCCGCACCGGTCGCTGCTGACGATCGAGGACGCGGAGCTCAGCCACCCGGTCCAGCGCGACGGGCTCAGGCTCTGGATCGGGGCTAGACAGGCTCATGGCGAGCTCCAGGCGCAGGGGCGGGGCGCCGATCCCGCGGGTGAGGGCCCGGGCCGTGCTGAGGCTGAGGGCGGCCCCAGAGGGCGCGCGGGCCTTGAGGCTTAGCCCCAGCTCAGAGGGGGCCTCGGGGGCCCCCAGGGACGTACGGGTCCGCCAGCCGAGGTGAAGCCCCAGCCGCTCGGTCGGCAACACCCCCAGCGTCAGCGCCCCCAGCGCCAGCGCCCCCCCGGGCCAGTCCGGGCTGCCCGTCGGTGGATCGTGCTGGAGCCCCACGTCGGCGGCGAGCACCAGCGGGCCCGAGCGGTGGTGCCCCGAGAGCTGGCCCCCCAAGCCGATCCCTCTGTCTCCCAGGTACCGCGCCGGGCTCCCGGTGGGCAGCCGCAGCAGAGGACCGAGGCGTAGGGTGCCCACGCCCCCGGACAGCAGGCTCACCGGAGCGCTCAGCTGCAGATCGGCGAGGGTCGTGGCCCGCACCTCTCCCCGGGTGGACAGCACCAGCGGCAGCACCACGCCCAGCTGCACCGGCCCCAGCGACGGCGAGAGCGCGCCGACCTCAGCGGTGAGCACGTCGTCGAGGACAGCCTGCACCACCCCGTCGGGGTACAGACGCACGATGGGCTGCTCGATCCAGCTTAGCCCCAACGTCACCGCCCCCGTGGGCGAGGGGGGGCCCACCACCCAGGGCGCGTCGGCGGGGGTCGAGCCGTCCGGAGGGGGCCGGGGCCCCCGGGCGTCGAAGCCCTGGGACAGCGCCGGGGACACAATAGAGGCAGTGAGGAGCAGCACAGATACCCTGAGTCTGCAGTATGGTACGCGACACCCGAGGAGTGGATGGACCAGCGACGAACGCTTCGCTTCCAGGAGATCGTCGGGCGTGGGGGATTTGGCACGGTCTATCGCGCTACCCTCACGTCGGGGGGCGGCTTCCGCAAGGACGTCGCGGTGAAGGTGCTGCACCAGCAGGGCAGCGCCTCCGCACAGGTCGCTGAGCGCCTGCGCGACGAGGCGAGGCTGCTGGGCCTGGTCCGCCACCGGGCCCTGCCTAGCGTCGACGGGCTGTCCTGGGTGGGTGGACGGTGGGCCCTGATCACCGAGTATGTCTACGGCGTGAGCCTGCTGTCGGCCACCCGCCGCGAGCGCCTCCCCCTGGGGGTGGTCCTGGAGATCGGCGCCGAGGTGGCCTCAGCCCTGCACGCGGCCTACCACAACCCGGGCCCGGACGGAGAGCCGCTGTGCCTGATCCACCGCGACGTCAAGCCCGCCAACATCCAGCTGACCCCCGCGGGTGAGGTCAAGCTGCTGGATCTCGGGATCGCACGCGCTGAGTACGACGGACGTGAGGCCGAGACCACCCAGATCCTCCTCGGCAGCGTCACCTACATGTCCCCCGAGCGGCTGGAGCTCGACAGCGGTCCCGCTTCCGATGTCTACGCCCTCGCGGTGACCCTGGCCGAGGTGGTGACCGCCCGAAAGCTGGGGCGGACCTCGGCCCACCCCGATCGCCACGCAGAGCACGTCGACGCCGCGCTGGGCAAGCTGCGGGGCTGGCTGGAGGATCCAGCCGCGGAGGGCTTCGAGGCCCTGCTCCGGGACATGCTCGCCTATGACGTCGACGATCGCCCCTCAGCCAAGGAGGTGGAGCGCCGCTGTCGGCAGCTCCGACAGATCGCCGATCCACCCTTCCTGCCGGACTGGGCCGAGGAGCATGTCGAGGCCGCCCGGGAGCCGCTGGCCCCCGGAGACGATCCCCTCCTGGGCCGCACGGTACCCATCGAGGACGCCCCCCCCGATGCGCCCGAGCCTGGCTCGGGGATCCCCCTGCGGCGGATCGCCCTGATCGCGGTCCTTGCAGGGCTGCTGATCGGAGGCGCGATCCTGGGCTCCATCATCGCGGTCCTCCTGCTGGTGCCCCCGGCTCAGCGGGCCGCCCCGGAGGGGCCCCAGCCCGCACTCACCGTGGACCCCGGGGCTGTGGTGGGCGCGCCCGGAGGAGCGCTCGGATCCGGAGGAGCGCTCGAGGGCCAGCCCACGAGCCCAGAGAGGCTTGTCCCAGGGAGCGGATCTCCCCGTAGGGTCGAGGGCGCTCCGCCCGGGGAGGGCGCTCCGCCCGGGGAGGGCGCTCCGTCCGGGGAGGGCGCTCCGCCCGGGGAGGGCGCTCCGCCCGGGGAGGGCGCTCCGCCCGGGG
>DRPG01000319.1 GCA_011376105.1 Deltaproteobacteria bacterium | reverse complement strand
GGGCGCAGCCGCCGTGGGGGGGCGCAGCCGCCGTGGTAGCATGCCCTCGTCCCAAGATGCAGACCCACGTGTCGGGCGCAGATCAGGACCCCAAGAACACCATGAAGACCTGTCCCCTCTGCCACACCAGATACGAAGATCATGTCCCCACGTGCCTCGCAGACGGAGCGACGCTGGTCCCGATGAAGGGGGGGGCTCCGGCGGGCGCTCCCTCTGTGATCCCTAGCCCCCGGCACCGCTCCAGGGCGGGCCTGGGCCTGCTGTTGCTGATCCCGCCGCTGATGCTGGCGGTGGTGGTCGTCGGGGTGGCGCTCCTGTGGCTGCCCGGGCGTGGGGGCAGCCCCGGGGCGATGGCGCCCGCCCGCGGGCCCCAGCCCGAGCCCAGGCTCGATGGGGACTTCATCGAGGACGAGAACCTGGAGGTCGCGGTCGACTCGAGCCCCCCCGGGGCTGAGGTCTGGGAGAACGGCCACCTGCTGTGCCAGACCCCCTGTTTGGTCCAGCACCCCCTCGGGGTGCCCCTGCCCCGGGAGTTTCAGCTGCGGGCCCCTGGGCACGAGGATGCGACCCTCACCATGTGGGAGCTCAAGCCCCAGTTCATCGAGCTGTCCTCCACGCAGGAGGCCCCGCCCCGCCCGGGCGCCCCGCCCCGCCCGGGCGCCCCGCCGGCTCCCTCGACCACGAAGCCGCCGCTGTTCATCGAGCGATGACGAACCGACCCTCCCGCGGGGGCCCCGATCGGCCCAGCGAGGCCCCCGGGCCTGAGCCCCACGCCTACACGCTCCCGCCCGGGGAGGCGTCCGGGGGGCAGTTCGACTATCGCTCCTTCGAAGAGCGCCTCGACGGGCTCGTCGCCCTGGAGTCGTCCCGGATCTCCACCCCCCGGGGGGCGTCGCAGTGGGAGCAGCCTGCGGTCGATGGTCCGGTCCGCAGGGCCACCCTGGATCTCAGGGCCCTGCCCCGCGACGACGCCGCCTTCAGCCTAAGAGAGCTCGGGGGCTTCACCGTCCTCACCGTGCGGGGTCGGATCAACGAGACCTTCCCCGGATCCCAGATCGGAGCAAAGCTCCGGGGTCGGATCGTCTTCGATCTGACCGAGGTCGATCGGGTCACCTCGTTTGGGGTGCGCTCCTGGCTGCAGATGCTGGACGAGGCGGTGATCGACGAGGCCTACATCTGCAGGGCCAGCCCCGCCGTCGTCCACCAGATCACGATGATGCGCAGCTTCTGTGGCCCGGCCCGGATCGTCTCGATCCTCGCCCCCTACGCCTGCGGGGCCTGTGGGGCTGAGTTCGGCGTCAGCTACCACGCGCTGGAGGATCGTGCGGTGCTGCTGGGCCGCTCCCCCCTGCGGGTGAGCTGCCCCGGCTGCGATCAGCCGGTGGGCATGGACGAGGATCCCTGGGTCTTCTTTGGCCTCGACGAGCAGCTGGTGGCCCATGTGCCCAGCGATCTGGCCGCGGTGATCCAGGATCTCGCCGAGGCCCCGAGGCACGCGCCGATCGAGAAGTCGATGAACGGCTCCACCACGGCGATCCAGTTCCACGGCAACATCACCGCGGCGACACGCTTCCAGCACGCGTTCCAGGGCCTCGAGGGGGAGGTGAGCCTCGATCTGCGCTCCGCGAGGGATCTCACCGCGGACGGCCTGATGGCGTTGCTGGGGAGGCTGCACCGCCTCCCGAGGGACGTCACCTCGGTGACCATCGAGGGCGCCACCGTCCCGCTGATCCAGGCCCTGCTCACCGATCGTCCCGCGTTGGTGGGGGTCCGCTCCGTCACCACCGTGGCGGTCCACGCCTCGGGCCAGCGCCGGAACGTCACGATCGATCTGGAGCGCGAGGGGGCGGCGCTGCGCCGGGGCGATCCCCTCGAGCTGGAGCTGCCCTGGAGCGCCGCTGAGACCACGATCGAGGGGCTGCCCCTGCTGAAACGGGCGGCCTTGGTGCTGAGCGGCTCGTCCGCCTCGGCGGGGGCGCCTGTGGGGCCGCGGCTCACCCTGCTGTGGCGCCTCGCCGTCGTGTTGGGGGTCGGGGCGGTGGGCTTCGGGGCCGTGGTGGTGGGCTTCGGGCTGCTGCTCAGCGCCATCCCGCTGGTCCTCGGGCGCCTGTCCGGCGACGAGGCGCCCATGATCGTGGCCGACGGCCGGTGGAGCACCGGCGGCGTGCTGCCCCCGGGCTGGGTCGAGGTCCCGGTGATCGAGGAGGGTGATCAGCTGATGCTCGCCGGCCGGGCGATCGCCCCCACGGTGGAGGAGGCCGCCCGCCTCGCCCGCCTCGACGCCGCTGGGTACCTGATGGAGGAGCTGGTCCGCCGGAGCGAGATCGACGGGGGGATCAAGCCCCCGCCCTCCCGGGAGAGCCCAGCTTGGGAGCTCGTGCTGGCGCGCTTTGTCGACACGACCTCGTCCACGCTGCCGATGGTGCGCTCCGAGGAGGCCGCGCGCCGGGTGGGGGATCAGATCGAGGTGGTCGCGCGCTACAGCGTGCCCCTAGAGCAGCTCGAGGCCCTGGCCCTGGCCCCGGGCCGCAGCGCCAGCTTCAAGGGGATCACCGTGACTCAGGCGCCGGTGTGGCTCGAGCCTGGGCTGATCGTGACGAAGACCGAGAGCTACATCAAGGAGATCCGCCCCGGTGCCCGCCTCGAATGGATCGGCTCCCGGGCTGTGGACACCCTCGAGGCGTTCGAGGCCGCCACCCGCTCGGAGTGGCGCCACCTGCCCGCCGGCAAGACGCTGTACCTGATCTTCGAGCAAGACGGTGGGGACGCGACCCTGCCCCTGTCCAAGCCCCGGCGGGCGCTGCTGCCGGCGCCGGATGCCCGCCCCGCCCTGCTGCAGGCCCCATGACCGGGGCCGTCGCCGTAGGTGGGGTCGGGGTCTCGGGGGGGACGCGCTATCGCTTCCTCCGTCGCCTGGCGATCGGTGGCATGGCCGAGCTGTACGAGGCCGAGGCCGTCGGGGTCGCGGGCGTGGTGCGCAGGGTCGCGGTGAAGCGGATCCTGCCCCAGCTCGCGGCCGGCCGCGACTTCCGCGAGATGTTCATCGCCGAGGCCCGCCTCGCCGCGACGCTGCAGCACCCCAACATCGTGCACACCCTCGACACCATCGAGCGTGACGGGGATCACTACATCGTGATGGAGCTCCTCGACGGGCTCGATCTGCTCACCCTGGTGCGGCGGCTGCACCACCACGGGCGGGCGTTTCCGGCGCCGCTCGTGCTGTACATCGTCGAGCGGGTGCTCTCAGCGCTGCACTATGCCCACGAGCGCACCCTGCCCGACGGCACGCCGCTGCACATCGTGCACCGCGACGTCTCCCCCCAGAACATCTTCCTGACGCGTCACGGGGCGGTCAAGCTGCTCGACTTCGGGATCGCCAAGGCGGCGATGACGCTCCAGACCGAGACCTTGTCCGAGGTGATCAAGGGCAAGATCCTGTACATGTCCCCCGAGCAGTGCGTCTCCACCGAGACCGGTCCCCCCGCGGATCTGTACTCGGTGGGGGTGGTGATGTACCACCTGCTCACCGGGCAGTACCCCTTCCGGGGGCGGAACCACTTCGACACGATGCGCAGCATCATCGACGATCCGGTCCCCAGCCCCTCGACCCACGGGCCCCTGTGGCCTGAGCTGGAGGCCGTGGTGCTGCGGGCGCTGCAGAAGCGCCCCGGCGATCGGTACGCATCGGCGCGGGAGATGCAGCGGGCCGTCGCTGAGGTGATCAGCGGGCGGCGGTGCTTCGTCAGCGAGCCTGACTTCGTCTCGTTCATCGAGGAGGTCCGGGGGCTCGAGCCGCCCCCCCGGGAGCAGCAGATCGAGGAGAGCAAGCGCGCGAGCCAGCTGCCTCCGGAGCTGCTGGCCCAGCCCGAGGGGCTCTCAGGCGTCACCCAGACCGCCTGCACCGAGCACGCCGCGCTGCAGCGCCTGGCGGGGGTCTCGGTGGTGCGTTTGTTCGGGGTGATCGACGAGCGCTTCGATCCCGAGCCCGTCCTGCCCTGGATGTCGGGGATCGTGCTGGTGGACTCGGGGGGGGTAGAGCGGATCACCTCCTACGGGATCCGGGGCCTGCTGGCGTTGTTTGAGGCGTCGGGCCGCACGGTCAGCGAGCTGTACCACGTCAGCTGCTCGGTGGCGTTCGTCACCCAGATGGGGCTGATGCGGAGGCTGCTCGGGGGAGGGCGGGTGCTGTCCTTCCAGGCGCCCTACCTCGATCCCAGCTCAGGGATGCCGTTCAGCGTCACGCTGGAGGGGGTGCAGGCGGCGACGGCGCTGGCCACCCACCAGCCCCCGCGCCAGCCCTGCCCCGGCGCTCCGGATCAGGCGGCGGTGTTCGATGAGGACGCAGAGCGATACTTCTGCTTCGCCGAAGACTTCCTCTCTCCTGTGCCCGGGCATGTCGCCCGGGTGGTCGAGGCCATCCAGATCGAGCGCCGCCAGCAGCTGATCGAGAAAGACGTGACCGAAGACGGCACGATCCTGTGGATCCGGCGCCCCCTGGTCGGTCCGATGCGCTGGGGCGGGTTGTTCCGGGGGCTGGAGGGCAACGTCCGGCTGGATCTGGGGGCCGTCCCTGCCTGGACCGACGTCGGGCTCGACGCGATGGTCCTCGCCCTGAGTCGGGAAGCCGACGGCGTCGCCGAGCTCCAGATCGTAGGGGCCCCCTGGGAGCTGGTCCAGCGCTGCAGCGTGCCCAGCTGTGCGATCCACGACAAGGTGCGCATCGTCTCGGCGCAGATCCCCACGAGCTGCACCGGGTGCGGCGTGCGCCGGATCTCGATGATCCATGGCGCGGC
>DRPG01000318.1 GCA_011376105.1 Deltaproteobacteria bacterium | reverse complement strand
GCCGGCCCGACGGGACGTGGCACAGGCTCGAGCTCGCCGGCAACGTCGCAGCTCCCCAGTGGATCGGATCCCGGATCGCGTTCATCGGAGATGAGCAGGGCACCGCTGCCCTGTACAGCTGCACCGCCGACGGTGGAGATCGCACCCTGCACGCCGAGCACGGCGTCGCACCGGTCCGGTTCCTCGACGGAGACGGGGAGCGGCTGGTCTACGTCAGCGGAGGCGATCTGTGGCTGTGGCGCCCGGGGGAGGCGCCGACCCGGGTCGAGGTCGAGGTCCGCAGCCAGGGGACCTGGCAGCAGCGTCGGTTCCCCGCCGCCTCAAGGTACCTCGAGGACGTCGATCTCCACCCCGATGGTCACAGCCTCGCCCTCATCGTCCGGGGGCGCCCCTGCACCCTCGGCAGCTGGGAGGGCCCCGTCCGACAGCTCGGCGCCCGCGACGGCGTCCGCTATGGGCTCGCCCGGTGGATCGACGCCGATCGCCTGCTGGTGGTCTCGGATGCCTCCGGAGAAAAGGGGCTCGAGATCCTCGCCGTCGACGGCACACCGGCGCAGCCCCTGGCCACCGGAGACCTCGGCAACCCCGTGGAGATCGAGATCGCTCCGGGGGGGCGCTGGGCCGCGATCTCGGATCATCGACAGATCCTGACCCTGGTGGATCTGACCGAGGCCGAGCCCCCGCGCGTCCTCGAGGAGGGCACCCACGGCAGGCCCTCGGATCTGGCCTGGTCGAGCGACGGGGCCTGGCTCGCCTGGTCCCTGCCCCGGGCCAGCTGGGGTCAGCGCGCCAGCATCCGCCTGCTGAAGATCGACGAGGCCGACGCACCGATCGTGTCGGTCACCGACGGCCACTACCGCGACACCTCCCCCTCCTTCGATCCCGGCGGCGCACACCTGTACTTCCTCTCCAGCCGATCCTTCGATCCGGTGATGGACACCCAGTTCTTTGGCTATGGCTTCGTCCGGGGCACCCAGCCCTACCTGGTCACCCTCCGTCGGGACGTGCCCCACCCCCTGCAGGCGGCCCCCGGGGAGCCCGACGAGCCCTCCGGAGACGACGATGCGCTGGAGATCGAGCTGGAGGGCATCTCCGATCGGATCGTCGCGCTGCCGGTGGCCGAGGGCCGCTATGAGTCGATCTTCGGCGTCGGGGGCGGAGAGATCCTGCTCACACGAGAGCAGATCAAGGGCACCCTCGATCGCACCTGGCAGGACACGGGGCCCCCTAAGGCCGATCGGCAGCTGCTGAGCTGGTCCTTCGACAAGCGCGAGCTCACCCTGCTCAACGGCGCGATCAGCAGGGCCCGGATCAGCCAAGGCCACGATCAGCTCGCGCTGCGCTCCGGCTGGAGGCTCCGGGTGGTGCCCGCGAGGCCCGATCGGGGCCAGCGGGATGAGCTGAAGAAGACCCAGGGACGCACCACCCGCAAGGAGATGTGGATCGATCTGGCCCGGGTCCGGATCTCCATCGATCCCGTCCAAGAGTGGCGCCAGATGATAGACGAGGCCTGGCGCCTGATGCGAGACCACTTCTGGCGGCCGAGCATGGGCGGGGTCGACTGGGAGGAGGTCCGGGGTCGCTACCGCGATCTCGTGGAGCGGATCTCCACCCGCTCCGAGCTCTCCGATCTGATCTGGTCGATGCAGGGCGAGCTGGGCACGAGCCACGCCTACGAGCTAGGCGGAGATCATCGCCGCACCCCGACCTACCCGGTGGGGCGGCTGGGCGCGGATCTCACCTGGGATCCGCGCACCCCCGGCTGGCGGATCACCCGGATCGTGCGGGGAGAGCCCGGAGATCCCAAGCGCTCTAGCCCGCTGCTGGCGCCGGGGGCGGACGTCTCTGAGGGAGACGTGATCACCGCGATCGGGGGCCTGCCGGTGGAGGCGATGAGCCCACCGGGGGCGGCCCTGGTGAACCAGGCGGGCACGCTGGTGGAGCTCTCCGTCGCCACCTCCGGCGATCGCCGCACCTCGGTGATCAAGACCCTGTCGAGCGATCGGGGGCTGCGCTACCGTGACTGGGTCCTGACCAACCGCCGCACGGTCCACGACGCCAGCGGGGGCCGGCTCGGCTACGTCCACATCCCCGACATGGGCCCAGGGGGGTTCGCAGAGTTCCACCGCGACTTCCTCCATGAGTCGAGCTGCGACGGCCTGCTGGTCGATGTCCGCTACAACCGGGGTGGACACGTCAGCCAGCTGCTCCTCGATCGCCTGGCGCGGCGCCGCCTGGGCTATGGGGTCCCCCGCTATGGCCTGCCGACGACCTACCCGGCCTACTCGGTGCTCGGCCCCATGGTCTGCCTCACCAACGAGATGGCGGGCTCCGACGGAGACATCTTCAGCCACGCCTGGAAGCTGATGGGGCTCGGTCCGCTGGTGGGCACCCGCACCTGGGGCGGGGTGGTGGGGATCTCCCCCCGCACAGCCCTGGTCGATCAAAGCATCACCACCCAGCCCGAGTACTCGACCTGGTTCCAGGACGTGGGGTACGGGCTCGAGAACCACGGGACCGATCCAGACGAGATCGTCGGATATCCCCCCGAGGCCTGGGCCTCAGGGATCGATCCACAGCTGCAGCGGGGCATCACCCTACTGAAACAGGCGCTGCAGGCTGCTCCCCCGGTCCATCCTCAGCTCCGGGGGGAGGGGCCGCCGGCTTGATGGTAGGGTGCGCTCTTTGATGCTCTCACCCGCCTGCTCAGAGGAGTCACGATGCGCACCCGATCGATCCTTCCATCCGGCACAGTCCTGCTGTCCCTCACCTTGCTCGGCTGCCCCAGGGAGCCCCCCCAGACCAAGGACGACACGGGGATCGGAGAGAGCGACGCGGACGCGGACTCCGACGCCGACGCGGACTCCGACGCCGACGCGGACTCCGACGCCGACACGGACTCCGACGCCGACACGGACACCGGCCCCACCGACACCGGCACCACCGACACCGGCACCACCGACACCGGCACCACCGGCCTCGACTCGATCTACGACATCCAGGGTGGCCTGATCGCCGAGGGAGCAGAGGTCACGATCCAGGGGGTGGTCACCGGCACCTCCTACAACGGCGTGTTCGTCCAGGATCCCGCCGGAGGCCAGCGCTCGGGTCTGTGGGTGTACCTCGGCGACAAGTGGGACGCGAGCTACACCGCGGCCACTCGTGGAGACAGGGTCGAGGTCACCGGGCTGTACGACGAGTACTACGACGAGACCGAGATCGACGTCCTCAACGCGGGCAACCCCCGCTTCGTCAACCTCGGCCCGGTCGGAGAGCCACCCCCTGAGCTGCTCGATCCAGCCGTCCTCGCCAACGATCCAGAGCCATGGGAGGGTGTGCTGCTGACCCTCCCCGAGCTCGAGATCAGCTCCCTGCCCACGAACTACAACGAGTTCGACACCGTCGACACGAGCGGAGAGACCTGGGTCGTCGGCGATCGCTGCTACTACTACGGGGACGACGCACCCGTCACCCCCGGCGTCTCGTTCGATGCCATCACCGGTGTGCTCAGCTACACCTACAGCGCCTACAAGCTGATGCCCCGGGAGCTCGCGGACTTCGTCGGCGGCACCGGCGGCACCGGCGACACCGGGATCCCCACCGGCGGCACCGGGATCCCTACCGGCGGCACCGGCGGCACGGGGCTGCCCACCGGGGACACCGGGGCGGGCGTACCCGCCGACGCCATCGCCGCCGGAGAGCTGGTGATCACCGAGGTGATCCAGAACCCCGCGGCGGTGGGGGACAACGATGGAGAGTGGTTCGAGGTGTACAACGCGTCCGGGCGCGACCTCGATCTCGACGGGCTGATCGTCCGCGACGATGGCTCCGACAGCTTCGTCGTCTCCAGGACCCTGCTGGTGCCGGCCGGGGGTTACCTCGTCTTTGGGGCCAACGGCGATCCACTGCTCAACGGCGGCGTGGCCCTCGACTATGAATACACAAGCTTCTTCCTAGGTAACTCCGACGACGAGATCGTGCTGGAGAACGCAGGTGGGATCATCGACGCGATCACCTACGACAACGGCGCGACCTTCCCCGATCCCACCGGCGCGAGCATGAGCCTCGATCCCAGCGCCACCGACGCGATCAGCAACGACGACGGCTCCCTGTGGTGCGAGGCCGCCACCCCCTTCGGAGACGGTGATCTCGGCACCCCCGGCGCAGCCAACGATCCCTGCGTGATCGCCACGACCTCTCCGTAGACCCCGGGGCGCGGGAGCTTTGTGGACCGGAGCCCCTGCCTCGGCCACACACACGATCGTCGTGACGAGGGGCCCACCGCCTCCACGGCGGTTCCCTCCGTCCGTGGAGGTCATCGGATATCATCTCTTGAGGTCGCCTCCCGCGGCGCTCTTGTGTTGGATGTCGATGAGCGATCGATTCATGCCCCCCACCTACCCCACCGCTCAGGCCAGCCAACACACGCTGGCCGACGGACGGTACGTGCTGGTGCGCGAGGTCGCAGAGGGGGGGACCGCGCTGGTCCACCTGGGCTTCGACACCTGGACCGACCAGTGGCGGGCGATCAAGACCCTGCTGCCCGAGTACGCCAAGCGGCCCGCGCTGCGGCACCGGTTCGAGCGCGAGGCGGCCACGATGAAGGCCCTGTCGCACCCCAACATCATCGCGGTGTACGACGGGGGCATCGACGACGACGTCGCCTACATGGTGATGGAGTACGCCGAGGGGGGCTCGGTCACCGACTGGATCGAGCGCCACGGCCCGATGCCGCCACGGATGGCCACGGAGGTGGTGCTGCAGCTGTGCGAGGGCGTCGAGGCCGCCCACCGCCAAGAGATCGTGCACCGCGACATCAAGCCCCAGAACCTGCTGGTGGATCGCGACGGAAACTGCAAGGTCACCGACTTCGGGATCGCCCAGGTGCTGGAAGACATCCGGATGACGATGACCGGCACCGTGATGGGCACGATCGGGTACATGGCGCCGGAGCAGCACGAGAGCGCAAAGCACGCCGACAAGCGCGCCGATGTGTACTCGATCGCCGCGACCTTCTACACCCTGCTCAAGGGCGAGGCGGCCACCCACCTCTTCATGGCCGAGGACAGCGATCTAGAGGGGATCCCTGCCCCGCTCGCCCGGATCGTCCGCCGGGGCTCTGAGTACCGCAGGGAGGCGAGATACCCCACCATCCGAGAGATGGCCCACGATCTGCGGGAGGCCCTAAAGGTCCTTCAGCCCGATCCCCTCGACACGCCCCCGCTGGTCTCCTCGGATCTGCCGATCCTCGAAGATATCACCCCACCGAGCTTCTCGACGGTCAACCCCAGGGCCGGGCGGGCCAGCTCCTTCGTCCAGGAGCCCCCCGGCTCGGGTCCCATGGAGCCGGCGCCGCTGCTGCAGCCCTCGATCATCGAGGAGCCCCTGTACTTCGACACAGGGACCTCCGAGTCCGATCCAATCTCGGAGGTCATCCGGCCCTACAACCCCCCGGCGCTCCACTCAGAGGAGCCACCCTCGTGCTCCTCCGCTGTGAGCCGGGCCTCGGTCGACACCTCGAGCCCTCGGTTCATCCAACCCTACAGCCGCCGCAGCCGGGAACGCAGGCTCCAGCTGCGCAACCTCTTCCTGGTGGTGGGGGGCCTGAGCACGCTGGCCCTGTTCGGGATCCTGGCGTTCACCATCGCCACCGGCGCACAGATCGCGGTCACCCGCTTCGGCGTCAACACCGCCCGGGCCGAAATGCAGGAGACCTTCGAGGAGGAGTGCCTCGGCCGCGTCACCCGGACCCTGCTGCACGTCGCAGAGATCGACGAGACCCCCCTCGCGGGGCACGACGAGGCTTTGGCGTTGTACAGCCAGCTGTCCAGCGCCAGCCCGACGGATCGTGACGTCCTGATCCGGGAGATCCTGCACAACCTAGAGCACGATCTGCTCCAGGATCTCCAGAGCCGCGTGATCCAGAACTCCGGGGGCTACCTACAGTCCGACTACAAGGATCTCAAGAACGCCCACGAGGTGCTGGAGGCGTCCCTCGAGGACTTCAAGGTCCAGGATCAACGCCTCGACAGTCAGCTCGAGACCTTCACCGGGCGGCTCGCCGGCTGCGCGGGGTTCTAGCGCGATCCAGCTCCCTGCTGTCGCGGGCTGGGTCACAGCCGGAGAGGGTCTTCGCGGGCCCTCGATCCCAGGCCTCGGCCGGCTCGCCTGGGCACGTCGGTCCCCGACCTCGGCCTCGAGCCCCACGAGGCCAGCAGACCGGGGCTCGCTCGGGGCCCGGCTCATGGTCGGGCCACTCGTCCGTGCCGCCCCCCTCACGCGCCCGCGCCGCTCACGGCTCCCGCACCAGGATCTTCTCGATCACAGCCTCAGCCTCGGGATCGAGGGGCTCCTTGCGCTGGGCGATCACCACCCGGATCCGCTCGCCCTGCTGCCCGAGCCAGATCCCCCAGCCCTCCCCCTGGACCCAGCGCCCCGGGGCGCCCTCGTGGGGACCAAAGCGGGCCCCCTGGCTCCGGAGCGGGACCAGCAGCTCGCTGCGGCGCCAGAGCACCAGCCCCAGCCGGCTGTCTGGATCCCCCTCCAGCCAGCGGACCAGCTCGGCCTCCATCGCCTCGATCGGCTTGCCCGTGGGCTCCAGCGCAGCTGAGACCCCGGAGCGCGGGAAGTCTGAGGACAGCACGAGGAGATCCCCGGTGGACACCTGGGCCTCCCACAGCGAGCCCGTCCAGTCGAGGCTCACCCAGCCCTCACCGCTGCGGACCGCCAGCGAGCCATGGAGCGGCTCGTCGCGGCGCGGCGGGAGCGCCGCAGCGAGCAGCGGGGCCTCCTGGACCGGGAGCTGGATCAGCTCGATCTCGCCGGTCGCCACCACCTGCCCACCGTCATAGATCGGCACCTGCCGGACGCTCCCATCATCGAGCCGCTCCTCAGCAAAGCTGGTCTGGCGGTGCTGGACGAGGCGGACCACCAGCTTGATCCGGTCGGGTGGCGAGCCGACGGGGACGCCGGGCTGGATCACCGGACAGAGCTGGACCGGCCCCAGGGGCTGACCTGCGGGCAGCCCCCCTCCGTCGGCGCTGAGCGAGAACGCGCCGGCCCCGGTGGAGCTCGTGATCGGCAGCTCGAGGGCCCCCTGCTCGCCCCCAGGCAGCGGCGCGGCCGCCTCGAAGCCCCGCTGTGGCACCGACAGCCTCATCCGCAGCCTCCCGGACCGATCCGCAGGCAGCGGGCAGCGGACCCGCCAGTCACCGGGCGCAGCACAGTCGAGGTGGCGCACCGGCGCCCCGTCGTGGGTGAACGTGCAGGGGGCCGCGTGGGCGGATGCACCCCAGAGCAGGACACCGCCGAGCCAGCTCACGCCGACGCGTCTCCCCCCACCGCACCCCAGGCCGCCAGCAGCGCCCAGGCTGCGGCCTCCCCCAGGGTGTCGGCGGCCCAGCCCTGCAGGCCCTCCCCCGGCAGATCCACCGCCACGATCCACTCACCGTCCTGGAGGACCACGTCGGTGAACAGACCCGTCTCGGTCAGCACCCCCAGCAGCACCCCTGCGGTCGCGAAGTCGCTCAGATCGGGCAGCGCGTCTGACCCCGTCCACAGATCGAGATCGACGACCCGCACGCCCTGCGCATCGGCCATCCCCTCCCGCCACGACCAGCGGGGGTGATGGACGATCTGCTCGGCCAGCTCGGTGTTCAAGGCTTCCTCCAGGTGCGCTCGACCAGCCAGGCGACCAGACGATCATAGCGCCAGGGCTCGAGCTCTTCGCTGCCCACCGCGACCTCCCGCGGCAGCCCCAGATCGTCGCACAGCCGGCGAGCGCAGCGCAGCCGGGCTCGCCGACCGCTGGGGAAGCGGAGCCCGACCACCACCGACGAGCCCGCCGCCATCACGGCGATCAGCTCCTCGATGCTGCCGTCGGCGTCCACCTGACAGAACAGGGTGCGGTACCCGCTGATCGCCCGCGACTGGGCCAGCTCGGCCAGGAGCTGGACCGCTCCGGTGCGGTTGCGAAGCCAGGTGGGCCCATCGAGCACCAGCGCGTCGGAGTAGGTCAGGGGCTCGTCCCAGCGGCCTGAGCGCACCCGATCGAGCAGCACCCGATCGAGCTCGCGGTTGTCGAGGCGCAGGTGCCCGGAGCCAGCCAGCAGCCGGGCCACGGTGGACTTGCCCACCCCGTCGGGACCCAGCACGAAGATCACCCGCCGCTGCCTAAGCAGGCGGGGCATCGGCTTGTGGCCCATGAACTCCGAGCTCGTGCCGGTCAGGAGCGCTGGAGCGTAGAAGCCGCTCGTTTCATCCACCAACGCGGCCACCTGCTACACCGGCATCCGCGCATGTTCACGGATGAAGTCTACGATCCTGGACAGGGGGGTGCCTGGAGGGAACACGGCCGAGACCCCTGTCGCCAGCAGCGCCTCCACGTCCGCCTCGGGGATGATCCCCCCCGCGATCACCAACACATCCTCCATGCCGAGCGCCCCCAGGGCTGAGACCACCTCGGGCAGCAGCCGGTTGTGGGCACCGGAGAGGATCGACAGGCCGACGACCTGGACGTCCTCCTCCATCGCGGTGCGTGCGATCTGCGACGGGGTCCGGTGCAGGCCTGAGTAGATCACCTCCATGCCTGCGTCCCGCAGCCCCCGGGCCACCACCTTCGCGCCGCGGTCGTGGCCGTCGAGGCCGGGCTTCGCGACCAACACCCGGAGCCTCCGCGCCCCCTGCACGCCCGCGTTCACGACAGCACGTGCTTTGCGATCACCATGCGCTGGATCTCGGAGGTGCCCTCGTACAGGGTCGTGATCCGGGCGTCCCGGTACAGCCGCTCGACCTCGTACTCCCGACTGTAGCCGTAGCCCCCAAAGATCTGCACGGCCTCGTAGGCACAGAAGTTGGCAGCCTCGGACGCATACAGCTTGGCCATCGAGCACTCGGCGCTCGCCCGCTCCCCACGATCCTTCATTGTTGCGGCGCGCCAGGTCAGCAGCCGGGCTGCCTCGAGCCGGGTCTTCATGTCGGCGAGCTTCCACTGGATCGCCTGGTGCTTGGCGATGGGCTTGCCGAAGGTGGAGCGTTCCTTGGCGTAGCCCACCGCCAGATCGAGGGCACGCTGGGCGATCCCCAGGGCCTGGGCGGCGATCCCGATCCGGCCACCGTCGAGGGTGGCCATCGCCACCTTGAAGCCGTCGCGCTCTTGGTGCAGCAGGTTCGCCTGTGGGACCCGCAGCCCCTCGTACACCAGCTCTGAGGTCGAAGAGCAGGAGATCCCCATCTTGTCCTCGATCTTGCCCACTGAGAAGCCGGGGAAGTCACGCTCGACGATGAAGGCACACACCCCCTTGTAGCGGGACTCGACGTCGAGGTTGGCGTAGGTGACGATGATCGAGGCCTGTGGGCCGTTGGTGATCCACACCTTGGTGCCGTCGAGCACGTAGTGATCGCCATCGAGCACACACCGGGTGCGCTGGCTGCCCGCGTCGCTGCCGGCCTCGGGCTCGGTCAGCGCGTAGCAGCCGATCTTCTCCCCGGTGGCCAGGGGGGTGAGGTACTTCAGCTTCTGCTCGTGGGTGCCGAACGACAGGATCGGCCAGCCCGCCAGGCTGTTCTGCACGCTCATGATCACCCCGAGCCCAGCGTCTGCGTAGGAGATCTCCTCGAGGGCGAGCACATAGGAGAGGAGATCGAGCTCCGACCCGCCGTAGGCCTCGGGCGCGAACACGCCGAGGAACCCGAGCTCAGCCAGCTTGCCGACCAGCGCTTCGGGGAACGCGTGGGTGCGGTCGCGCTCGGCGGCGCCAGGTAGGACCTCCTCGCGGGCGAGCTCGCGGGCCATGCTCTGGATGTTCCGGTGATCCTCGGACAGATCGAACACAGGGGCTCCTGGTGTTGGGCGTCGCTGTGGCCTGGGACCCGTTGCGTAACCCGTGGGGCCCACCGGTGAGCCGGACATCCGCGACGTGCTCAGCGTCCCTGGAAGGACGCTGAGCGCTTCTCGAGGAACGCGGTCATGCCCTCGGACTGATCCGAGGTGGAGAAGCACAGCCCGAACAGGGTGCGCTCAGCGGCCTGGGCCGCGGACAGCCCGATGTCTGCGTTGTCGTGGATCGCGCGCTTGCACAGCCGCACCGCCACCGGCCCCAGCTTGGCGATCTGATCGCCGAGCTCGAGCGCGGCCTCCACCACGTCTCCCTCCACGACGCGGGAGACGAGCCCGATCCGGAGGGCCTCGTCGGCCTTGATCCGCCGACCGGTCAGGCACAGATCCAGAGCGTTGGCCAGCCCCACCCGCCGCACCAGGCGCTGGGTGCCCCCGAACCCGGGGATGACCCCCAGGGTCACCTCGGGTTGGCCGAAGCTGGCCCGCTCGGACGCGATCACCAGATCGCAGGCCATCGCCAGCTCGCAGCCCCCCCCCAGGGCGAAGCCCCCGACGGCGGCGATCACCGGGACCGGCAGCGCCGAGAGCCGATCGAAGATCTGCTGCCCCCGCGCGCTGAAGCCCTCGGCCTCCACCGCGGTCAGCGCCCGCATCGCGGCGATGTCGGCGCCGGCGACGAACGCCTTGCCCCCTGCGCCGCACAGCACCACCGCCCGCAGCGAGGCGTCGCCGGCCAGGGCGTCGACCGCGTCGGACAGGCCATCGAGCACCGAGGCATCGATCGCGTTGTACACCTCGGGCCGAGCGATGGTCAGCAGCTCCACCGCCCCCCGGCGCTCGCGCAGCACCGTGCTCATCGCCCACCCCCCTCGTAGGTGTAGAAGCCCCGGCCGGACTTGCGCCCCAGCCAGCCCGCCTCGACGTACTTGCGCAGCAGCGGGCACGGCCGGTACTTGCTGTCTCCCCCCATGCCCTCGTGCAGGACCTCCATGATCGCCAGACAGGTGTCCAGCCCGATGAAGTCGGCCAGGGTCAGGGGCCCCATCGGCACGTTGGTGCCGAGCTTCATCGCCACGTCGAGGTCTTCAACCGAGGCGATCCCCTCGTACAGGGCGTACACCGCCTCGTTGATGTAGGGCATGAGCACGCGGTTGACGATAAACCCGGGCATGTCCCGGGCCAGCACCGTGGTCTTGCCCATGCGCTGGGCCGCGGCCTCGACCGCCTGGTAGGTCTCGTCGCTCGTGGCCAGCCCACGGATCAGCTCGACCAGCCCCATCAGCGGGACCGGGTTCATGAAGTGCATCCCCATCACCCGATCGGGCCGATCGGTGCGGGCGGCGATCGCGGTGATCGAGATGCTGGAGGTGTTGGTCGCCAGGATGGCGTCGGCCGCAGCGACGGACGCGAGTCCCTCGAAGATGCGGAACTTCAGCTCCACGTTCTCGGTCGCCGCCTCGATCACCAGCTGCCGATCGGACATCGCGGCGGTGTCCGTCGCCTGGGTGATCCTCGCCCGGGCGGCCGCGGCGTCGGGCTCACTCATCCGCTCCTTCGCCACGAGCTTGCCCAGGCTCCGCTCGATCGTCGCCATCGCCCGCTGCAGCGCGGCGCTGTCGATGTCTTGCAGCACGACGTCGTAGCCAGCGGTCGCGGCGACCTGTGCGATCCCGTTGCCCATCTGACCCGCGCCAACCACGCCGATCCGCTCGATCTCCATCTGCTCCCCCGGGAGGCGGCACCCCTATCCACCAGCCAGCCCGACCGCCATCGCGGCACGGCGACGCCGAGCGGGATATCGGCCCCGACGGTGGGAGGTCAACGACCGGTGCGGATCTTGCTCTCGATCTTCTTGACAGGGTGCATCCGCGATGTGCCCATCGGCCCCGATCTGGGCCCCTGCGCCGAGCCCCCGGACGGCCCCTACACCTTCGGCGAGATCGGCATCGGCACCTGCCTCGCGGGCCCCGCGGATCTCGTGTTCTTCGAGCAGGACGGGGCCAACCTGCTGGCGGTGTCCAACGCCGATCCCTACCGCAACTTCGAGACCGGCAGCGTGCTGGTCCTCGACTGGGACGCGGTGGCCGCTCGCCTCGAGCAGCGCACCCTGCCGCTGGAGCTGTCGATGGACGAGCTGCCGGCCTGGTCCCTCCCGATCTTTGACGACGACGATCGCGACGGCAAGGGCGGCAACCCCTACCTCGGGGGCATGGGCTACCTGCCCGACGACGGGGCCCTGATGATCACCAGCCGCCTCACCGAGGGCGCCAACACCCGCTCGGGGCGGGACGACGTCTGGTTCGTCGACACCCGCACCCTGGCCGTCGCCGGGCCCCAGCTCGGGGGCTCGCTGTCGCTGCTGGGCTCGATGGAGCTCGAGGACGATCCGTTCCCGGTCGTGGTGCAACCCTCCACCCGGCGGGCGTTCGTCGGCAACCTCACCGATCACTCCGTCTCGGTGCTCGACACCGATCCGGGTCCAGATGCGGCCCTGCCCGCCTCGGTGATCGATCTGGCCCCCGAAGCCTACGCCGGGGGAGCGAGGCTCTACGATCTCGATGGATCCGGCTCGCTCGCCGAGATCGTCTCGCTGTCGGTCACCGACTCGAGCCTGACCCCGTCCGACGCCTGGAGCCTGACCTACCTCGACGGGACCGCGTGGCTGTACGTGCCCACCGGCTCGGGCGACGCCCGGGGCTTCACCCGATACACCTCCACCGGTGCGGGCTACCTTCCGTCGGCGTTTGGCCCCGAGGACGGCCTCGGCGGCATCTCCGAGCCCTTCATGGAGCTGGGGATCGACGGCCAGCCGCTCGTCTGGGCCGTGAGGACCCAGGATCAGGCGATCATCCGCGGGGAGTCGTTCGCCACAAACACCTGGGGCTTCGATCCGACCGCGCTGCTCAACGTGCCGGGCTTCCTGCTCGGCTCGCCGTCTCCGCTCGTGCTGAGCACAGCCCTAGCGCTGATCTACGATCTGCGCGACGACGCGGGCGATCCAGCCTCGATCGCGCTGGCCACCTCGGTGGACGGAGCCTCCTACACCCACGAGGGCGAGCTGCTGACGCCGCCGGCGGGCCTGTCCTACGAGGATCCCTTCGCGACCTTCGACTCCCGGGCCGGGGGCTACCGCATGTGGCTGTCGGTGCACGATCAGCTGGCCGACACCTGGTGGATCGCGCTGTCCTTCAGCGAAGACGGGCGCACCTGGTCCGGGCCGGAGCCCGTCCTGCAGCTGGTCGATGGCTCGATCGCGGCCCCCTTCGTCGCCTCGGTCAACGGCCGCTACCTGATGTGGACCACCGTGTGGAGCGGCTCGAGCTGGGATCCCGCGGTCAGCTGGTCGTGGGATGGGCGCAGCTGGTCCGAGCCCGAGATCGTCGTGGTCAACCCCGACGCGACGGATCCCGGGGCCCCCTCCCGGGCCCCGGTGCTCTTCGAAGAGGTGGGCGCCTGGCGGGTCGAGGGCCGGGATCTGGGCCGGATCGATCCCCCCCTGCCCGCTGGGCTGGGCCGGGCCGTCGATCTGGGGGGTTTCGAGGTGGCGATCGCCAGCGGCCACCTGCTGCCGAACGACACCGTCGGCCGCCTCCGGGCCGATCGTGGCCTAGAGCCGGGCTCGGTGATCGAGCACGACGGCCGTCGGCTGATGTATGTCACCACCACCGGCAGCGCCGATCGTCGCCGCATCGCGGTGCTCGAGGAGCAGCTGGGGGCCTGGCACGTGGTGGTGGAGCCCGACGCCAGGGACGGCGTCGACGGCATGGAGGAGCAGCTCGGGATCGTCGCAGATCAGCAGGCGTTCTCTCCGGTGGTCGCCGCCGACGCCGAGGGGCTGGTGATGTTCTACGGCGTCAGCACGCTGGATGGCACCACCCTGCACCGGGCGACCTCGAGCGACGGGCTGAGCTGGACCCCGCTCGACGAAGGGCTGCTGGTGAGCGACGAGATCCTGTGGGACTCCGTCCAGCGGATCCCCCACTCCATCGAGCCGCTCGAGGACGGCGCGATCCGCCTGTGGTACACCGGCGACGACGGCAGCCGGCAGCGGATCGGCTCCGCCACCGCGAGCTCCCTCCGGGGGCCGCTGACCCGCGAGCGGGGGATCGGGGAGGACTACCGCCTCGGCACCGGGATCCCCGGCTCCTTCGACGACGCCGGGGTCAAGGATCCCCTCGCGATCGTGATCGATGGCCAGACCCACCTCTACTATGCCGGCAACGACGGCAGCACCTGGTCCCTGGGCCACGCCGTCGTCGAGGAGCGTCGCCTCGTCCGGCGGATCGACGAGGTCGACGGCCTGTCCCGGCCCGCGATGTCGGCTCAGCCCCGCACGTTCTCCGCCCAGGGGGTGATCGCCCCGGTGCTGTCGTCCCAGGACGACACCCGCATCGAGCTGCTCTACGCCGGCAGCGACGGCCTGGCCTGGCGCACCGGCCTCGCGTCCGCCTCCCCCACCCGACCCGAGCAGGTCTTCGCTGAACAGCAGCTGCCCACCGCAGGCGATCAGCTGCTCTTCGAGACCGCACGCGGAGGCCCCGGCGATCAGGTGATCGAGCTGGGCCAGCTGGTGGACTCGTTCGTCACCAGCGGCTACGGCATGTCGTCGCTGGAGCTCGACGAGGAGCGTGGTTTCCTCTACGTCACCAGCAAGCTCGACGATCACGTGTACGTGATCGATGTGCGGGACGACTCCAGCGGCACCTTCGAGGACGCCAACTACCTCGATCTGGAGGGCCTGATCCGGATCGACACCGGCTCGGGGGCCGCGGGCTTCCGCTCAGCCGAGGTCTCCCCGAGCCGGGATCTCCTGTTCCTCACGATGCGCCAGCCCGACGGGGTGGTGCTCGTGGATCTGTCCCGCCTCGAAGACGACGCCGACAAGGAGCTGCAGGAGCTCGTCGCGGTCGCGTTCCTGCCCCTGCCCGAGCTCACCCGCGACGCCGGAGCCAACACCTACGCCAGCATCGGCGGTGCGGGCATGGCCCTGACGGCCGACGAGCGCACCCTGCTGGTCACCCACTACGCCGGCAACGGGGTGTCTGTCTTCGATCTCGATCTGCAGGCCTGGGGCGCTGAGATCGCCTGGATCCGAGATGTCGGTGAGAACCCCCACGTCGTGCGGATCTCCCCCGACGGACGCTGGGCCGTCGTCGCCAACTACCTCGGCGAGCTCGACGGGCAGACGGCGAGCGGCACCCTGACGGTGATCGATCTCGATCCCGCAAGCCCAAACTACCTGGAGATAGCAGCGTGGCTCACCAACCGCTGATCCCCTGCGTCCTGCCCCCGCTCCTGCTCGTCGTGTCCGCGGGCTGCCCGAACCCCGAGCCCTACGGGGGCGCGTTCGACGTGCCGATCGCCGTCGCCGTGCTCCAGCCCGAGCTCGGGGGCCCGTTCCAGGAGCCGGTGGGCTTCGTCGCCAACGGCCACGGAGGGCAGATCGTACAGCTGGCCCTGAAGCAGGGCCGCTTCCTCACCGACGATCCAACCGCCTCGTTCCTCCGCACCCACCAGCTGGCGACCGGCGATGATCGCCTGCTCACCTCGCTGGCGATCTATGCTCCAGACACCACCGAGGTCACGGTGTTCGCTGGAGATCGAGCGTTCGGGCGCCTGCTCCGCGTCCCCTACCTCATCGACTGCGACGCGGACGAGCCCGGGACCCGCCTCGCGTGCGAGCGGGGCGATCGGGGGCCGGTGGAGAGCCGTGCGTTCATCGACGAGCCCTCGATCGTCAAGCCCGACTCGGTGACCTTCGCCGAGATCGGCATCAAGACGGGGTACACGACCACCGAGACCTGGACCCTGACCTACGACGGGGAGACCTGGCTGGCCCGGGGCTCCCGCAGCGGCCTGCAGGCCGAGCGCCTGCGCTGGGGTGAGCCCTGGTCCGCCGCCGATCGCAGGCTGCAGCTCACCCTGGAGGGCGCCGCCACCAGCGGCGATCAGATCGTGCTGAAGACGCACAGCGGCCTGTCCGAGCACGACGTGGGGGGCGCCCCGCTGGCCCTGGCCATGGCCCCCGATCAGTCCCTGCTCGCGATGATCGTCCACGATCGGATCCAGGACCGTCCCCACCTGTGGTGGTTCGATCCGGCCACCCGGGAGCGGACGACACAGGTGGCCCTGCCCGCCGACGCCCACCCCCACCGCCTGTCCTGGTCCGAGGGCGGGACCCTGCTGATCACCGATCGGGTGCTGCCCGTGGTGCACCTCGTCGAGGCGGGCGAGGCCGACGCTCGCCAGATCGAGCTGCCCTGGCCCACCCTCGACGCCGACGGGCTGGACACCGCCGCGGGGAGCCGGCTGTTCGTCGTCCCCCTCGATGGGCTGTCGCTGTGGCTGGTCGACGAGCTCTCAGGTGAGCTGCTCGATGTCAACGGCAGCGTGCCCGGGCCCCAGGGCATGACGTTCACGACCCCCATCCAGGGGATCGAGGCGATGCACGAGCCCTACCTGATGCCCGAGTACACCCAGGACGGGATCCGACGCACCGGCCGCTCCGTCGCCATCAGCCTCGCCAGCGGCGACATCGTGTTCGCCCACGAGCAGACCGGCTGCCTGGTGCAGGACAACCTCGGGCCCCGCACCAAGAACAGCGGCTTCTCCGGCTCGGATGACTACGATCCGATCCCCACCTCCACCCTGTCGCCCCTGCTGGAGACCAACGGCTCGTCCGATCGCCACGTGGTGGTCAACGGCTGCGCAGGCATCGCCAAGGAGGAGATCTGGACCCTGACCTACGATCAGCTCGGAGGGAGCTGGAGGGTCAGCGGGAGCCTCTCAGGGGATCAGCAGCTCTCCGCGAGGGAAGACGAGCGCTACGTCTCCGACCAGGGAGAGATCAGCTTCACCGTCCGGGCCGGCGTCCGGCCAAGCCGGGACGGCACTGAGCTGTCGTTCGCCATCGAAGAGGGCCTGGCGAAGGCCACCGGAGATCTCAACGGAGACCTGTCCCGCGAGGTCTCGATCCTGGTCTCAGGCGATCCAGTGTACTTCTTCTACCGGGTCGGCCTAGCGGGGCCGGTGGGCGACAGCTCCGGGCAGGGTTGGTACCCTGTGGATGTCAGGCCGTTCGTCCTCGTCCCGGGGAGCTCGAGCAACGAGGTCGGCCGGGTCGATCCCCAGGAAGCCCTCATCGAGGTCGGCTGGGACTAGCGCGTGGTCTGGGGCCCCCTGGTGTGGCATGATCCAGCGCGACCACAAGCCACGGTCCACACCCAACAGAGATCGAGGACGAGAGGGGATGACGAGCGGGAACACCAACCCGGTGTACACCAACCTCGGGGAAGAGCGCACCCCAGATCCTTTCCTCGTCCAGCCCGGATCCCTGCTGCTGTCCGAGCGCTTCTGTGTCCTGGGCCGGGTCCGGCACGATCGGGTGGGGTGGAAGGTCGCGGTCACCGATCTGAACCGCCAGCTGGGCATCGCCCCTCACCACCGCCTGGATCTGGTCTTCCTCCCCGCTACCCCAACGATCACCCGGAGGATCCGGGGAGCGCTGTCGGCCTACCAGGCACACCCCTGGATCCATGGGGTGGGCTGGACCGACACAGGGCTGCTGTTGGCGGTGCAGCCCACAGAGTCCCCGCCCCTGGCTCCAGGCCTCTCAGCCCCCGAGCTGCGCTCGATCGGGCACGTCCTGGCCGGGATCCTGGCCCGGCTCCACGAGCAGGGCCTCGCCAGCGCGAGGTTCTCTCCCCGGGGCCTGCGGCTGGATCGGAGCCGGCGCTGCCAGATCGTCGACTGGACCCACCTGCTGGATCTGTGCCCGGCTCCCTCCGATGATCTCCTCGATCGCGATGTAGAGGCCCTCAAGCACCTGCTGATCGAGCTCGATGCGCCCAGGAGCTGGGTCGAAGAGCTCCCCCGGACCGCCCGGGCCCTGGCCCTAAGCCTCGAGGCTCCCCCCGGCGAGCAACCCTCCAACGATCAGATCCTCCCGGCGATCCCTCCGTTCGTGGGGCGCACCAGCGAGCTGCTCGAGATCCACAAGCTGCTGGCCCAGGCGCGACACGAGGGCCCAAGCCTGCTGCTCGTCACCGGTGAGCCGGGCGTCGGCCGCTCGCGCCTGCTCGAGCAGGCCGCGCTGGAGCTACAGCGGGGAGATGCTGCGCTGTGTATCCGCGTAGCCTACGCCGCAGAGATCCCCAGCGCCGGGGGCCTTGGGGAGCTGATGGGGGCGCTGGCGAGCGCAGTGGAGGCGCTGCCCCATGCAGAGCGCGACGCGATCGCGGGCCGGATGCTCGCCGCGGTCGGTCCACTGCACGGCCTGGTCCACCTGATCGACGCTCGGCTGAGCGCCCTGATCGGCCAGGGCCCCCCGCTGCCGGGGCTGCCACTGAGCAAGCGCTTCCTGCGGCACACGGTCACCGCCGCAGCGCTCCTAAGCGCCGTGGGGACCCCGGAGCGTCCCCTGCTGCTGCTGCTCGACGATCTACACCACGCCGACGTCAGCACCCGATCCCTGCTGTACCACCTCCTGGCCCCCGGCCCCGAGCACCACACCGCGGTGGTGATCACCGCGCCCGAGCACGCCCTGGAGCTGCCGCGCCCGGTCTCGGGGATCGAGCTGAAGCCCTACAGCGACGACGAGATCGCCGATCTCGTCTCCAGCATCCTGCCCGGCGCGGTGGCTCAGCTCCCCGAGATCGTGGAGCTGCTGTCGCGGGCCTCGGAGGGCAACCCCCGGGGCGCCTGGGACGCGCTGCGCTCTGCGCTGCGCACCGGCCACATCGCCCGGGGCGAGGCCTGGCACCTCGCCCGCAGGAGCCAAGGGGCCGAGCTGCTGCAGCTGATCACGCCCTGGCGGTGGGAAGATCTCTCCCGGGACGCCCGGCGCCTGGCCACGATCCTCGCGGTGCACACCGAGCCGATGGAGCAGTCCTGGCTCAGCCGGGTGACCCGCTGGCCCGTCTCCAGGATCCAGGAAGGCCTGGAGCAGCTCAGCGCGTCCCATGTGGTGATCCGGGGGCCCGATCGGCGCCTGGGGTGGCCGACGAAGGCTGCGCGCCGGCGCGTCCTCGACTCCGCCGGGGAGCTCGCCGTCCGCTACGCCCACCGCGCGGTGTCGCGCTGGCTCGAGCGGCACGAGGCGCCGTCCCCCCCCCAGCGGGCCTGGCACGCCGAGCATGCCGAGGCGAGCGGCCCCGACCCAGGGATCGCCGATCTCCACGTCGAGGCCGGCGAGGAGCGCCTGCGGGTCTATGACGCGGATCGGGCCCTGTGGCACTTCGATCGAGCGCTGGAGCGCAGCGGGGAGCGGCGGCTGCGTCGACGCGCCCTCGAGGGGCGGGCCGACGCCCTGCTCCTCCTCCGTCGCCCCAAGGACGCGCTGGCGACCTACCTCGCCACCGTGGAGATCGTCGACAGCCCCCAGCTCGCCCTGGAGATCGCCAACAAGGCCCTGCACGGGCTGTACCTCGAGGGCGCGGTCCAGGCGGGCCGGGAGCTGGCGGATCGCGCCCTGCGGGTGGTGGGCCAGCGCCTCCCCCAGAGCTGGCCCGAGGCCCTGCTCGAGGTCGGCCGGGGGCTGCTCGCCGCCCTCAGGCCCCGCCAGGACGACGCCATCGCCGATCAGCTCTGCCTGCTGCACACCACGATCGTCGCGGGCCTGTCCACCAACCGCCCGTTCCTGGTGTTCGCGAGCCTCGCCCGGATGCTGGAGGCCACGACGGGCCGCTCGAGCAGCGCGACCTCCAGGGCCCGGGCCTTCATCTCCGTCAGCCTCGCCGAGGCGGGCGCCATCGAGTGGATGGCCCGGCTGCTCGATCGCGCAGAGCGGGACGCCAAGGCAGACGAAGATCCCTATGCACTGGGGATCGTCCAGCACTTCCGGGGCCAGGGGCTGCTGGGCCTGGGCAACTATGATGGGGGCCAGCAGGCCTTCTCGAGCGCCATCGAGGCCTTCCAGCGCGCCGGCGATCTGTCGATCGGGGTCGTCACCATGGCGCTGGGCGTGCTCTACGCCCTGGATCGAGAGCCCGCCGATCGCCTGCTGCAGCGCATCCAGCACGCTGAGGCCGCCGCGTTCCGCCAGCGTAACCGCAGCATCCTGCCAGGCCTGCGCGGGATGCGGCTGTGGGTCCAGGCCCGCTCCGGCGCGCTGGATGCATCGACGGTCCAGGGGCTGGCTCACGGAGCTGATCCCAGGTCCGAGTCCCACGATCTGATCAGCCTCGTCATCGGAGACGCCATGACGGCGATGGCCCTGGAGCGGGTCGGGCGACCGTTCGCTGCTGAGTCCTTTGCTCAGCGGGCGCTCGAGCGCATCGATCACGCTCGGCTGCGGCCAGCCTTCCTCGAGATCGCGATCCTCGCCGCGGCGAAGGTGGCGGTCGCCCGGATCCCCGAGGGCGGGAGCCTGTCCCGGGCGAAGCGGCTGGTGGCGAGGCTCAGGCGACGCCGTCGTCGGGTCTGCTCCCTGCGGATCGCGAGCCACCTCGTCGAGGCCTCGCTGCACCTGGCCCAGGGGGAGATCGAGGCCACTCAGGAGGCGCTGGAGATCGTGATCAGCACCGCCCCGTCCCATGGGGAGAGCTGGCATGAGCTCGAGGCCCTCGAGGTGATGGCGAGGGTGCTGGCCGTCCGGGACGTGGCCACGGCTCAGGTGCACGCCGAGCGCGCCGCTCAACTCCACGAGGCCCTGGCCATCCACACCCCGCCACCTCTGGGGCCTTCCGAGCCCACGGCTCCGGAGGTGGCGCCCTCCGAGTGCCTCGACACCCGGCTGGATCTCGTGGTCGAGGGCCTCCCAGACCTCGTGGAGCGCTACCTGCAGGGCCGCTCGCTGCACGCGGAGGCTCGCCCCGGCCTCCGGACCACCGCCCCCCCGGAGCTGCTCGAGCTGCTGCTGGTCAACCTGGTGCTGGCCGTGAGCGACGCCTCTCTGAGCGACGCACCGCTGACGATCACCGCCGAGCCTGCGAGCGCCACAGACAGCGTCCTGTCCCTGCCCACCGACACCCCACCGGGCGGCTGGCTCCGGGTCCGGGTCGAGGCCCCGGGGGCCCCGGGTCGCGGGGCCTGGGGCCCGCTGGCCGAGTGCAGCGAGCTGTGTCGGAAGCTGGAGGGAGAGCTGGAGGTCGGCGAGGGCGACGCCCTGGTGCTGTCCGCCTGGCTGCGGGCGGATCCAGCCCGATCGACGAGCACCCACGGCCTGGTGGCGATCCTGGTGCACGATGATCAGCTACAGCGGACCCTGATCGAGGGCGTGCTGCAGCTCGGGTGGTCGGCTCAGGCCCTGGCCCCGGGGGAGATCCTAAGCGAGGAGGTGATCGGCGTGCTGGTGGAGCCCAGGCTCATCGAACAGCTCCCCTCAGGCGTCCACACGATCCCTGTGGTCCGGCGAGCCGAGGGATGGGATCGGGAGCTGGAGCTCCCGATCCCCTTCCTCCTCAAGGAACTTCAGTCGCTGCTGTCTTCGCTGGAGGGGCAGGGAGAGACCAGCGCACCAGCGCGGCAGCCTGGATGAACCCCACCCCGGGGGAGTAGATCAGCACGAGATCCCCCACCCTCAGGCGGCCTGTGGTCCAGGCCACCCACAGGTTGAGCGGGGCGCTGGCTGCGAGCAGGTGCCCGTAGCGCTGGAAGTGGTCCCCGGCCGGGACCCACCGCCCCGCTCCGATCCCCAGGGTCACGGCGGCGGCCTCCCCAAACCACGCCCCGGCCTGGGCGCAGACGAAGAAGTCGACGTCGTCGGGCCCCAGGCCGTTGCGCTGCAGCAGGGCTGCACAGACCTCCCTGCAGTACTCGGGCCCCACAGCCCCCATCTGAGTGGCCAGCCGTCGATCCCGGGCCGAGATCACCAGGGGGGATGGGCGTGGACCAGCCTCATACCAACGCCTCTCACCGTCCATACGCCCCAGCACGAGCCCATCCCGGAGCTCCGGCCGCAGCCAGTGCAGCCCGTCGACATAGCCCAGCCCGTCAGCCACCGGCCCCACGATCTGAGCGACGGCTCCGTCCCCGACCTGGGTGGATGGAAAGGTGTCCGGATCTGAGATCCGTGAGGTCGCGCTGGACTGGAACATCAGCGTGTGCTTCCCCGCAGCCCCGAGCCTGCACGCGAGCTCCAGGTGAGTGACAAAGCTGGCACAGCCCCCCTCCACGCTCAGGGCCAGCAGCTCCCTCGGCAGCTCCAGCGCCCGCGCCACCAGCCCCTGGTTCCCCGGACCCGCGTCGTCGGTCACCTGGCTGTAGCCCAGCAGGGTCGAGATCTCTGACGGAGAGAGCCGGGCGAGCTCCAGCGCCTGACGACAGGCCGCGATCTCCAGATCGCTCGAGGCGTGGGCGTCGTCGATCACCCGCCGGTGCACCGCCCCATGGAACGGCTCGCGGGCCCACCGCCGCGCGATGGACCAGGCATCGCCCCCCGAAGCATGGGCGCCCTCGACCGCATCGCTCATCAGATCCCCACTGGGTTCCTCCGGGAGCCGCCCGGCCCACCAGTCGTTGCCCCGGATCCGGCTCGGCAGGCACGCACCAAGCCCCACGATCCCGATCCCCGATCCCCGTGCTCGATCATCCATGGGAGTGCTCCGAGCCAAAGCCTGCGTCCCGGGGGTTGGCGAGGCGCACCGAGGGATCGATGGGGACCCGCAGCACCAGCGGCCCCTCCATGTCCCAGGGGGGCCTCAGATCCGCGGGTCGACCCACATCGATCACGGCGGCACCGAGGGAGCGAGCGAACGCACACACCGACACCGGGGGCAACAGGCCCGTCCCCGTGCGGCCGTACACCGCCTGCATGCCGGCCTCAACCATGCCCAGGTACCCGTCGTCGAACACACAGAGGACCACCGGGATCCGGTAGCGTGCACACGTCGCCAGCTCGTTGCCCACCATCAACAGCCCTCCATCGCCACAGACACAGACCACCGGCTTGCCCGCCCCGAGGCCGGCGGCCATGCCCATCGCGGCACCGATGCCCGAGCCCATCCCCGCCAGCCCCACCGAGGCATGGAACGCCCCGGGGCGCTCGACCACGAGGCTGTGGGCGGTGAACAACATGTGGTTGCCGATGTCCGTGAGGAAGATCGCGTCGCCTCCCCAGCGCCGCTGGAGCTCGATCACCACCCCGTGAGGATCGAAGGGGGCCTCGAGCATCTCGTGGGGCTCCGCTACCTCCGCACCCCGGGCCTCAGTGATCAGGGCGTGGCGCCGGAGCAGCTCCAGGGGCGGCAGCGGCTCGCAGGCCTCGAGCAGTGCCTCGCACAGCAGACGGAGATCGCCCACAAACCCGAGCTCAGCCTTCCACGCACGGTGCAACCGCCCTGGATCGTGATCGAGCTGGATCAGGGCCCGGCTGGGCCGCAGCGCCGCAAACCCATGGGTGACCGTGTCGTCGAGGCGAGAGCCCACCGACAGCAGCACGTCGATCCCCCCGGCGACGTAGGCTGAGACCGCTGGGCCCTGGCCAGGACCGTGCAGCCCCAGGCACAGGGGATCGGTCTCGGACACCACCCCCTTCGCCTCGAGATCGGTGAGGATCGGCATCCGCATCCGGTAGGCGAGCTCCTCGAGCCACGGCCCCAGGCCCGCGGAGCGGGCCCCCACCCCCGCGAGCAGCGCGGGCCGCTGAGCCTCCGCCAGCAGCTCCGCGGCGAGCTCCAGCCCCGGATGGCTGCAGCTCTTGGCCTGGACCGAGGCACGCCACTCCGGGACAGAGGCCGTCTCTGCACAGAGATCCACCGGCACCCGGAGCAGGGAAGGCCCACGGGGATGGGTCATCGCTGCGTCCCAGGCCGCAGCCAGCAGGTGCTCGACGCGCTCGGGCTGAGACAGCTCGTCCTGGAACCGCGTCACCGAGCGAAAGATAGAGCGGACGTCGAGCCCAGCGGGCCCACCGTCCTGCAGCGCGCCCCGGCCCGACCAGTCGGTCCTCACCTCCCCCGCCAGCACAAGCAGCGGGATCTCGTCCTGGAACGCAGCAGCCACGGGGGTGATCGTGTTGAGCACCCCCGGGCCGCTCGTCACCAGCACCACCCCGGGCCGCCCCGTGGCGAGCGCCTCTCCACAGGCGAGGTACCCCGCCATCCCCTCGTGTTGACACATCACCAACTCGATCGGCGAGTCCTCCAGCGCGTCGAAGAGGGGCGCCACCGCCCCTCCTGGAATTCCATAGATCCGCTCGATGCCGTGCCCCTGGAGCCACCCCAGGATAGTGTCCGCCGTGCGTGTGGAGCGCAGCTCCACGGTTCTTCCTACCAAGCTCATGTGAGCCCTCCTGTGAAACCATCGAACGCTTGCGCATCGCCAACCGAGAGCTACAGAGCACGCTGATGTATCCGGGCTGATACGTATCCGTAAAGATACGCGTATCTGCTCTGACTCCGTGCGGCTCCGGTGAGGTCATCGATTATCAAGCCTCCTCTGTAAGGTGCTGGACAGTGCCTAATTGGCACAATCCTCGCATGGTGTGACCTCGGGGAGGTCGAAACCATGTCTACGAAGAGAAAGGCGAAGGTCGCGAGGAATACCCTCGTTCTACAGCACTATTCACTGGTCCAGCGCATCGCGCGACAGATCCACAGCAGGCTCCCACAGTCGGTGGAGCTCGACGATCTGATCAGCGTTGGAGTCGTCGGGCTGATCGAGAGCATCACCCGGTATAATCCTTCGCGTGGGGTCCCGTTCGACACCTACGCTCGCCATCGGATCCGTGGCGCGATCCTCGACGCCCTGCGGGCGGTCGACTGGGTCCCCCACTCGGTCCGGCGCAAGGCTCAGTCGATCGAGCACGCCCGCAGGACCCTGCGCACCTCCCACGGGCGTCAGCCCACCGAGGGAGAGATCGCCAGACGCCTCGGCATCGAGCTCGAAGACTACCGGAGCCTGCTGCGGGACTCCGAGATCCGCCAGCTGCTGTCGCTCGATGCCCCCGCAGCCAACGACAACCCGACGCCCCTGATCGAGCAGGTCGCGAGCGAGGCAAACCTCGAGGAGACCACCGGGGAGCACGAGCTGCGTGGGTTGGTGCTCGCGGCGGTGGGCCGCCTGCCCGATCGAGAGGCCACGGCGATCACGCTGTATTACTTCCATGAGCTCCCCCTCAAGGAGGTCGGCAAGCACCTCGGAGTCACCGAGTCCCGCGCATGCCAGCTGTGTGGACAGGGCGTGAAGCGTCTCCGGCGCAAGCTCGGCCACATCATGGCCGCCTGATCCCCCACAGCGGCAGCTTCAGCATCCGCCCGATGTAGGCGCGCAGCGACCCTCCCTCGGGAACGCGATCGGGCGCAGAGAGCGAGAGCTGGAGCACGCCGGGCAGGCCGCGCAGGACGACGACGCCCACCGCTGTGCCTCGGCGGCCCCCCCGCACCCCGGGTCTCCTGCAGCCAGCACAGGCGACGGGTGATCACCCGAGCCCGGGCGAGGGACGAGGGCGAGGGCGAGGGCGAGGGCGAGGGCGAGGGCGAGGGCGAGGGCCGAGGGCGAGGGCCGAGGGCCGGGGGGCTCGACGGCGACCACGACAAGGCCCCCGGGTCAGGCCTTGAGGGCAGGCTCCGCCCAGCTCTCCGGGGCCGGTGAGCCGGGCCCCGGGGCATGGCTCTCTCAGGCGACGATAGAGGCCCAACCTACCCCACACGCCCGCTCCTGGAGGCCCCCATGCGTGTGCTGCTCGGCGTCACCGGAGGCATCGCTGCCTACAAGGCAGCAGATCTGACCTCGAGGCTGATCAAGCTCGACCACGAGGTGAGGGTGGTGATGACCCAGAGCGCCACGACCTTCGTCGGTCCCCTGACCTTCGAGGCGCTGTCGGGCAACCCGGTGATGACCCAGGCCCTCACCACCGGGCAGGGCACCGACGGCGCAAGCGCCATCGAGCACATCTCCTGGGCGAAGTGGGCGGAGGCGACGATCATCGCCCCCCTGACGGCCTCGACCCTGGGGCGGCTGGCCTGTGGCCTGGCGGACGACGCGCTGACCACCGTGTGGATGGCGCTGCCCCTGGGCGTGCCCTGCCTGCTGTGTCCCGCGATGAACACCGCGATGTGGGAGCACCCCGTGGTCCAGCGCAACCTGGGCTGGCTCGAGGCCCTAGAGCGCTACCGCGTCGTCGCCCCGAGCCACAAGCGCCTGGCCTGCGGGGACGTGGGGATCGGAGGGCTAGCCGAGATAGACGAGATCCTCGGAGCTCTGGCGGAGGTCACTGAGGCACCGCGGGGATCCGCAGGGCGATGACCGTGGTCCTCGCCTTGCGCACCACCCCCTCCACCACCGAGCCCAGCCAGAAGTGTTGGATCCCGCTGCGCCCGTGGGTGGCGAGGAGCAAGGCATCGTAGGCGTCCCCGGCCTGCACCAGGGCCTCCACCGGCGGCCCCTGCAGCGTGCGGGCCACCCCACGGCCGGCCTCGGGGATCCGGCTGATCAGCTCTGCGAGCTGCGAAGCCTCCCGGCCCCGGTGCTGCTCGATCTCCCTCCGGACCAGCTCCCGCGCTGTTGGATCCGACAACCAGGAGATCTTGTACTGGGGGGCCTCGACGTACAGGATGTCGAGGCTCGCCCCCGCCCGGGTGGCCCAGACGATCGCAGCATCGATCACCCGATCGGAGGCGCTGTGTCTGATGTCCACTGCGACGGCAAGCCTCATCATGCACGCTCCCCGGCGACGTCCTGCATCAGGTAGGCGCGCCGTGTCTCACGGTTGGGGTAGGCGGCCAGCGCGTGCATCAGCTTGGGCACCGCCGCGCTGATCCGCATCTGCCCTCCGGGCACCACGCCCGCGTCCCGGAGCGCCCGGCTGTTGCGGTACAGGCTGAGATCGGTCTGGCCCCCCCACTGAGTGACCACCACCACCTCCACCCCACGCGCCACCGCCGCCCCGATCTCGGACACCAGCCCGCTGTCGGGCAGCGTGCCGGCCCCGAACGCCACCAGGATGACCCCCTGTAGCTCGGGCTGCTGGAGCCGGGCCGCGATCCAGGACTCCTGCAGCCCCGGGGTGAGGTAGATCACGTCGATCCGGGGATCGAACACCGCGTCACACCGGAAGGGCCCCACCGCCCGGCGGACGTGCCCCTTGATCTCGATGTCGGTGCCCAGCAGGGCCAGGGGCTCCACCCCCGGGCTGCTGAACGCACGATAGCTGCGCGTGTTCGACTTGATCGCCCGGCACCCCCGCAGCAGCAGGCCGTCGAAGCAGATCCCCACCTCGGGCAGATCGAGGGTCGCGAGCTCCACGGCGTCGGCGAGGTTGCGACGTGCATCGGTCCGGAGCGCCGACAGCGGGCGCTGAGCGCCGGTGAGGATCACCGGCCGATCCAGGCCCGAGAGCGCGAACGCCAGGGCGCCGGCGGTGAACGCCATCGTGTCGGTGCCGTGCACCACCACGCAGCCGTCCCACTTGCCCCAGGAGCTGGCGATCCGGATCGCTAGCTCGGCCCAGTGCGCCGGGCCGAGATCCGAGGAGTCGAGGTTGCAGACGATCTGGACCTCGATCTGTGCCAGCCGCTCCAGCTCGGGCACCGCCTCGAAGAGCTGAGCTCCAAAGGTGCCGGGCTCCAGCGGGCTGCCGGTCATCCCGAGGGTGCCTCCGGTGTGGAGCACCAGCACCCGACGTCGCGATCCCACTGACCGATCTCCCTGTCCATGTCGAGCGATAGACCCGACGTGCCCTGGCGCGATGATATCGTTGCCGGCCCTGGGAGGGTGCGTGGAGGAGTACTTCGGCCTGCAGCCGACGGGTCGCCAGTTCAGGGAGCCGGCCGCCAACCTGGTCGAGCTCACCGATCCGGAGAACCTCAAGCACACCGCGATCGTGTTCGACGAGGCCTACCGCGGGCTACCCGAGCTGGGGCTCGACATCGAGCTGATCCTGTCGTTCCTGGAGCACCCCATGGTGGTGGGCTTGGTGGAGCTGTCCCACCACGATCTGGCTCAGGGCGTGTTCGCCTATCCCACCGGGCCCGCGTGGACCCTCCGGGAGCTCCTGCGGATCCACAGCGATCTGTCCAAGGTCGTGGGGCTCCGGGCCGGGCTCGAGCTGGCGTGGCTGGGGGGGCAGATCCTGACGGAGGCGGCCGAGACAGGGCCACAGCAGGGCTGCTTCTCCCACGGCAGCCTCAGCCCCTGGCGGATCGCCCTGCGACCCGACGGCCAGGTCCAGATCTTCGGCTACGGCCTGCCCCACGCCGAGCTGGCGGCCCGACGGCGCGATCCGAGCTTGATCCTCGACGCTGATTCGATCCGCTACGCTCCCCCTGAGCGCCTCGGGGGGCAGCCCGAGGAGCTGAGCTCAGACACCTACGCCCTGGTCCTGCTGGCCTATGAGGCCGCCACGGGCCGCGCCCTGTTCGAGGGGCACGACACCAGGGCCCTCGAGGCCCGCATCACCTCGGGGGAGGCCTCCGGACTGGTGGCCGCCTCTGGCCTCCCCGAGGCCGTCGCTCAGCTGTTCGCTGACGCGCTGGCCTTCGATCCCGACACCCGCCTGACGGGTCGAGACCTCGTCGATGGGATCGGTGCCCTGCTCGATGGCGCCCTCGAGGGCCCGTCCCTGGAGGACCTCCTCGAGGAGGTCCTCGGGCAGCGTCGCCAACAGCCCCGACGGGTCGCGAGACTGGTGTCCACCGACACCAGTGCCTACACCCCCGAGCAGCTCTCGAGCCTGCTCGAGTCCTCGGATCCCGATCCCGGAGACTCGCCGGAGGAGCCGCGCTGGGGCCGGGTCTCCCGGGAGCGGCGCCCGGAGCCCGCCACGACCGAGCCCGCTCCAGGGCGCAGGCGCAGGCGCAGGCGCAGGCGCGACGCCGAGCCCCCCCGGAGGCGGAGACGGAGGCGAGAGGAGCCCACAGAGGAGGAGCCGGAGCAGGCCAGCGAGCCCCAGGTCAGCCCCGCCCCTGCAGCCCCCAACCCCGAGACACCCAGGGAACGAAGGGCCCGCTCAGGCCGAGACTCGATCAACCGGCTGCGCGCGAGCACGTCGGGGCAGGGGAGGCTGTCCGAGTCGGGGCGCCGCCGCCGGAGGCGCTCCGAGGCCCAGGCCCGCCCCGGTGAGGCCCCCTCCGGCGAGCCCCCCTCCGGCGAGCCCCCCTCCGGCGAGCCCCCCTCCGGCGAGGCCCCCTCCGGCGAGGCCCGAGACGCGGATCAGCTCGGCTCCCAGAGCCAGCCCACCGAGGCACAGGCAGCCCTGGATCCACGCGCTGGAGGCACCGCGACTCCGTCCCTGGATCCTGCGCGTGGAGCGCGGGGGGGCGCTCAGACAGCGGGCGAGCCCCGGGGCACAGCACGGGAGGAGCCGGACGAGGCGCAGGTCGACGGCGCGCCGGTGCCCAAGCGCCAGCGTTTGACCCGCTCGGGGGCCACCCGGACCTCGCGGCGCCGCCGCAGGAGCTCCACCCCCGACAAGTGAGCGCGCGAGCCACCGGATCTACAGGGATCGTCAGGGGCAGTCGATGCCGTGGTGATCCATGATCCCGTTGACCTCGCGCTCGATCTCCTTGTTGCCGTCGTTGTACGCCAGAGACCGACACAGGGCCGTGGTGGCCTCAGCCTTGCGATCCAGCTCTAGCAGGGCGTAGCCCTTGCCGTACCACGCATCGGCGTCGGAGCCATCGATCGCGATGGCCTCCTCGAACAGCGCGATGGCGTCTGCATGGTTCGAGCGATCCACCGCCTGCCAGCCCCGCTCCCGGAGGCTCACGCGGGGCTCGGAGGCCGGAGCCTGCTCCGGCCCGGGGGGTTCGATGGTCTCGCCCTCGCCTCCAGCCCCGGTGCTCTCTCCTCCAGCGCCTTCGCCCCCGGCGTCCTCACCTCCGGCGCCCGGGGGGGGCTCCGGCGCTTCATCCTCAGAGGATCCGCCCTCTGGCGCGGGGACGCTGGGCCCGCCGCCTCCAGGTGCAGCATCGGCGGACACAGCTCCACCGGGGGCCGGAGGCGCCACGGGTCGAGAGGGCGAGGGCGAGGGCGAGGGCGAGGGCGAGGGCGAGGGCGCTGGGATCGTGCCCCGGAGCTCCTCCAGCCCCTCCCCGAGGCGAGCGCTGGTGAGGCCGGGCGCCAGCGCCTCCAGGGCCTCCTGCCCCACCGCGGCCCAGAGGATCGGGACAGCGACCACCGTGGTCACCACCACCCCCCCCAGGAGCCAGGCCAGCGAGGAGCGCCGCTGGCGTCGGCGGCTGAGCTCCGACAGGGCAGCCTCGAGCTCGGGATCGGGCAGTGAGGCCCTGGCGAACACCTCCGGGATGGGATCCGGGGTCTCGTCGTCGTCGATCGGGAAGTAGTGGCTTGCGGTCGGGAAGTCCCGGAGATCGTACTCCCCCGTGTCTTCCCTGCGGACCACCGGAGGGATGGTCTCCCGCTGGGACAGCGGGACGATCGGAGCCACGGGGGGCACCTCGGAGCGGGGCGTCAGCGGCTCGAGGGTCGAGGTCGCGTCGCCATCCCAGGCCGGTGGAGCTGGAGGGATCGTCGGGACCTCCCGGCGGGGCAGCGAGGGCACCTCGCTCCGGGGGATCACCTCCGGGGGAGGCTGGGGCGGGCCGGCCAACATCTCGGGGCTCGCCGCGTCCGTGGGCCCGGCGCCCTGGCCCCGGGGGAGCCCGTCCCGGGGGAGCCCGTCCTGGAGGGGATCACCCTGGAGGGGGTCCTGGGGGGCGAGGGCCTGGACTGGGGGCGCCTCGTCGTAGAGGAGCGCGGTCGCCTCGAGCGCTCTAGGGGCCTCAGCGTCAGGCCGGCGCTCGGGCAACTCGGGCAACGTGGGGGGCTCGGAGGGCAGCGCCCGCTGAGGGGCTCCGAGGCCGGGGAGCAGTGGCTCCTCGGCCTCCTCGGCCTCCTCGGCCTCCTCGGCCTCCTCGGCCTCGTCGCTGGCCTCGAGCACCGACTGGGGCAGCACCGGGATCTCCAGCTCGGGGACGTCGATCTTGAGGCCCTCAGGCACGGCGTCGGAGCTGGACGAGAACAAGCGCTTGGGATGGGGAGCATCCAGCGGTGTATGCCCGCCGGGGGAGGTCAGGGCCACGACGTTGATCGGCGGCAGCGACTCGGGGCTGAGCTTGGGCAGGGTGCTGACCGGGGCCGGGGTTGGGGGGCGGGTCTCCTCGAGGTTCACGAAGGCCTGGGCCTCGAGATCCCGCCCATCGAGGCTGCCGTGGACCATCTGGGGCGGAGGCCACTCCCGCCGCCGCGCCCAGCGCTTCAGCGAGGTACCCTCGAGCTCTTCGACCAGATCTTCGCAGCGTGCGGCGGCCTCGGAGGCGGTGGGACGCGCCGACGCCTCGGGGTGCAGCAGCGCCCGGAGCAGCTCGAGGACCTCGGGGGGGGGGCCATCCCCCAGCAGCTTGAGGCGTGCCTCGAGGTGGGCGTCGAACTTCCGGGCCGACATCATCGTGCCGTAGATCTGCTTGAGGTTCATGCCCTCGAAGAAGCGCCGCCGGGCGAGGCCCTCGAACAGCACACAGCCCAGGGCGTAGAGATCCGAGGGGGGCTCCACCGCCTCGTTGTGGAAGCGCTCGGGCGCCATGTACAGGTAGCTGCCCATCATGGCGTTGCTGCCGGTGTGGGCTTCGCGGGCCACGTTGGTGGCCCGGGCGATGCCGAAGTCGAGCAGCTTGACCTCGCCGTGGCGCCCGATCCGGATGTTGGCTGGCTTGATGTCGCGGTGCACCAGGTGGATCGGATCGCCGCTGTCGGTGGAGGAGCTCCAGGCCGCATCCAGCGCCGCGGCGACCTCCCCCACCACCGCGACCACCGCCCGCAGCGGGATCGGGGGGTGAGCAGCGATGCAGCGATCGAGATCTTCGCCCTCGATGAACTCGGTGATCAGGGCGACCCGCCCCTCGAGCAGCACCAGATCGTGGACCCTCAGGATCGCGGGATGCCGCAGGGCGCCGAGCAGTCGCCCCTCATCGCGCAGCCGCTTGACCGCCTCGCTCCCGGGATCGATGTCTTCCCGGAGGATCTTGACCGCCACCTCGGTGCGGACCCCCCCCGAGCTCGACATGGTGGCCCGATACACCTCTCCGAAGCCACCCCTGCCGAGACAGGAGTGGATATGGAACCTGCGCCCAGCCGTGGACTCCTGACCCGTTGCGCTCACCTCTCCCAGCTCCCGTGGTCGGTCTTCGGGCGATGTTGCCCTCGAGGGAGGGTAGTCTACCCGAGGACTCGGTTAAAGACCTCATCGACGTCAAAGGACCCACCATGCCGCCTCTCCTGCTGCTGCTGGTCACTCGGCCCGGGTGGTCCCAATCTTCCTCGCAGGCCTTCAAGCCCCGCCCCATCGCAGGGCACGCGGTGCTCGATCTGCGGGTCGGGGTGGATCGGATCGACACCCAGCACCCCTTCCTCTGCGCCGAGATCAGCCCCTTGTCGTGGCTGTCCGTCGAGGGGTGTGGCACAGGGTCGGGCTTTCTCCACCAGGATCCCAACGCCCCCGACATGGCCCACTTCCGCACCAGGGCGAGGGCGGCCTCGGTGAGCCTGGGTCGCACCACCGCAGACCTGCTCCTCGGCGCCGGCTTCGCTGAGGTCCAGCGCACCGCGGATCAGCCCGGCTTCTTGTTTGGTCCCCAGCGCGACAGCGAGCAGATCGAGGCCGCCGGGCCGGAGGCCTCGGCCTCGATCAAGGGCAGGTACTGGCTCGACGCCGGCGGCAGGACCTACGCCGCCGCAGATCTCAACGCAGGCGTCGCTGCGATCCCGGCCGCCCCTGTGGTCATCGGGAACGGGGGCCCGATCGTCCCGTTCGCTTCGCTCACCCTTGGGTTTGGTTTCTAGGGAGGTCGCGTGCTCTGGTGGTCTGTCCTGGCCCGGGCCCACACCCCAGTCATCTACATCACCGACCCGGGCGAGGACTGGTGCGGGGTCATCTCGACGGCCCTCGGGGGCGACATCGTGATGCTCGAGCCCGGCACCTACACGGGCCCGTGCACCATCGAGGCCCAGGCCTCCGACCAGCTCGGGGAGCAGACGATCGTCCAGTCCTTCGATCCGATGGACCTCGCGATCATCGAGGCCTCCCCCGGCAGCGATCACATCCTGCAGCTAAGCGGCGATCGGCTGGTCGTGCTCCAGCTGGCCTTCCGGGACGTGCCCGCCGGCGTCGACGCGATCCAGATCCTCGACATCGAGGAGGCCCGGGTGCGCTGGATCGAGATGGAAGACAGCGAGGGCGTCGGGGTCCGGCAGCTGGGCGACGTCGGGCTACTGTCGATCAGCGACTCGAGCTTCCTCGACGTGGCGCGGCCGATCGAGGTGGGATGCCCCGGCTGTGTGCTGAGCGAGCTGGTGATCGACGACGCCCTGCTGGTGGGGCCTCAGGTGGGGATCTCCGTGGGCGGGGGTGGCCGCATCGAGCTCCTCGACACCCTCGTGACCGCAGCCACGGACACCGCCGTGGAGCTGGGGGGGAGCACGGATCTGCTGATCGATGGGCTGCTGCTGGAGTCCACCGGAGACGCCCTGGCGCTGACTCAGGGCCCCGCTCTGATCCGAAACACCATCGCCCTGGCCCCGGGCGACGCCCTGAGCGTGGGTGGCCCTGGCTCGGTGCGGATCCTGGGCAACACCCTGCTGGGCGGGGTCTCCCTGTCCGGCGCTGGAGCTGGGCGCTCCCTCGTGGGCAACGCCCTCGATCGTCCCCTGCCCCAGACCGACAGCGCGACGAGCCACAACGTGGTCTGCCCTGAGCCCTCCGACTGCTTCACCGACGCCGCCGCGTGGGACTTCTACCCATCCGAGGGGGGGCTGCTGCGGAGCGGTGGAGAGGCCAGCGACGATCTAGTGGCCGACTGGTGCGGCCATGTCCGGGAGGCCACACCCGACGCAGGCGCGCTGGAGGGCTACAGCAACCCTACGATCGGCCCGATCCCGATCGGGCTCAAGGCTCTGTTTGACTGCAGCCTGCCCGGGGTCCCCACCGGCACCACCGACACCGGCTCGATCGTCCCCGACGACACCGGCCCGATCGCCCCCGACGCCCCCGACGCCCCCGACGCCCCCGGCCCTCCGGACCGGGCCGGGGGCTGTGGTTGCCGCAGCGGGCCTCCGGCCCGGTGGCTGCCTCTCCTGCTCTGGCTCGTCGTCCTGGGGCGACGCCCGCGCCGGGTGCGCTGATCCTGCGCAGGTGACCGACCCGGGGTCGGCCCACGCCGGGATCAGCCGACCTCGCGTTTGTCGGCGTCGGCCCGGGCCCGGCGCCGCTTCTCGCTCTCGGTCATCGCCGGGCCGTCGTCGTCGCCCTCGTCGTCGTCGAGATCCCGCACCGCGACGAGCTTGGCCAGCCACGGCTTGACGTCCTCCATCACCAGGATCATCGGAGAGGCCACAAACACCGTGGAGTAGGTCCCGAAGATGATGCCCAGGAACATCGCGAAGGCAAAGTTCCGGATCACAGGGCCACCGAGGATCAGGAACATGAGGATCGCCATCATGGTGGTCAGGGAGGTGGCCACCGTGCGGGTCAGGGTCTCGCTGATCGAGACGTTGATCAGCTCCTCGACCTCGCTGCGGCGGTGGCGATCGCGGTTCTCCCGGATCCGATCGTAGATCACGATCGTGTCGTTGAGGGAGTAGCCGACGATCGTGAGCAGCGCGCCGATCATCGGGAGGTTGAACTCGAGCTGGAGCAGGACGAAGATCCCTACGGTCAGGGACACATCGTGGAACAGCGCCACCACGGCGCCGGGCGCGAACCCGATGTCGAAGCGGAACGCGACGTACAGCAGCACGAGCCCCAGGGTGGCGGCGATCGAGATGAAGCCCTGGCGCCTGAGCTCGCCCCCCACCTTGGGGCCGACGGCGTCGGTGGAGCGCACCTCGAACGGTTTGTCGCCGATGGCCTCAGCGATCCGCTCCCGGATCCGCTCGGACAGGCCCGGGACTTGGATCACGATCTGGTTCTCCTCGGAGCCGATCTGGGCCGAGGCCTGGGGCAGGTGCTTGCGGATGTCGGCCTGGACCTTCTTGTAGTCGGTGTAGGGGCCTGAGTAGGTGACCACGAAGCGCGCTGAGACCTCGGCGGACGACTGCATGTCGACCAGCCAGGACTCCTCGTACTCCTCGATGAGCGCGTTGCGGACCTCGAGCTCCAGCCCCTCCATCCCGAAGGTCGCGTCCTGGATCCGGACGATGAACTCTCCGGACTCAGAGCCGTTGATGGCCTGGACCGCGTCGTCGGACAGGCCCAGGGTCCGCAGGGCGCCCCGGACCTCGGCGATGTCGGTCGGGGTGACCACCCACTCCTCGGCCTCGTTGTATTCGCCGAAGGCCAGGTGGATCTCGGTGCCACCGGTGAAGTCGATGCCCCAGTTGGGACCGACCACGGCGAACACGGCCCAGGAGAGCAGGACCAGCAGCGCAGAGATCCCTCCGGCGAGGTAACGCCAGCTGACAAAGTCGAACTTGAGGGCATCGAGCCAACGCTTCAGAGCTTCGAACATGGGGGCCTCAGATCCGGAGCCGGGCCGACGAGCTGCGGGTGATCAGCTCCATGACCGTGCGGGTGACGAACAGGGCGCTCACCAGCGTCGTTGCGATGCCGATGAGCAGGGTGACGGCGAAGCCCTTGATGGGGCCTGTGCCATAGGAGAAGAGGACCACGCCGGCGATGGCGGTGGTGATGTTGGCGTCTAGCACCGCGACGATCGCCTTGTCGAACCCGACGTCGACGGCCTTTCGGGCCTGCACCCCCAGGCGCAGCTCCTCGCGGATCCGCTCGTAGATGATGATGTTGGCGTCGACCGCCATCCCGACGGTGAGCGCGATCCCAGCGATGCCCGGCAGGGTGAGGGTGGCCCCGAACATCGCCAGACAGGCGAGCACCAGCAGGACGTTGACCATCAGCGCGAAGTCAGCGATCAGCCCCGCGGTGCGGTACCAGGCGGCCATGAACACCAGCACGATCAGGGAGCCCACCAGGGCCCCGATGGAGCCCTGCCGGATGGAGTCGGCGCCGAGGGAGGCGCCCACATGGCGCACCGACGCGATCACCAGGGGCGCATCCAGCGCGCCGGTGCGCAGCACCAGGGCCAGGGTCTGAGCCTCCTTGAGGGGATCGGCGGAGCTCGACATGTCGATCCGGGCCGCGCCGCCACAGATCTGCTCGTTGATCCGGGGTGCGCTTTGGATCGTCTCGTCGAGGATGATCGCGAACTGCTTGCCCACCGCCTGCTTGGTCAGCTCACAGAAGATCTGGCCGCCGCGGGGCTTGAACTCGAGGGAGACCCCGGGGAGGTTGTTCTGGTCGAAGCCCACCCCTGCGTCATTGACGTCGTTTCCGGTCAAGGGGACGTTGTTGAACAGCGGCATCGGGGCCGCCTCCACCACAGCCCCCTCCTCGGTCACCATCCGGGGCCAGGCGTTGCTCGCGTAGGCCAGCATCTTCTCGTTGCCCGGCTCGCTCCACAGGATGATCCGATCCGGATCGAGGCGCTTGGTGTCCCACAGCCAGCGGTTGAGTAGATCGTCGTCGAAGAACTGGTCTTGGGGCATCTCCGCCTGGGCGGTGTTGAGGATCTGCTCGAGCAAGGCATCATCGAAGTCGTGATCCACCATGCGGAACTCGAGCACCGCGGTGGTGCCGATCGCGGTGGTGGCCGCCTGGACATCCACCATGCCAGGCAGCTGGACGTTGATCCGTCCCCCACCCTTCTTGACGATCGAGGGCTCCTTGGTACCCAGCGCGTCGATCCGCTTGCGCAGGGTCTCGAGCACCTGCTCCACCGCCTGGTTCTGGACCTCCTCCTGGCGCACCTCGGTCATCTCGAACCGATGCATGGTGCCGTCGGACTCGAAGTACTGGTAGTCGCCGAGGCGCTCGGCCACGAACCGGGTGACCTCGGACAGCTCGGCCTGGGTGGTGATCTCGAGGATCGGCGCGTCGGGGGCCCGCCGGACGGACTCGACGATCAGGCCCTCCTTCGCCGCGGCGTCCTTGAGGTAGGTCGTGTCGCGGGTGGCCTGGCCCAGCACCGCCTCGTCGAGCTCCACCTGCAGGGTCAGGTCGATGCCTCCCTGGAGATCGAGGCCCAGGGGGATCCGGGTGTTGGGGAGGAGGCCCGCGAGCCACGGCGGGATCTTGACAGCGTCTCGATCCTTGGGGGCGGCGGCGGCCTGGGTCGCCCTGGGCTGCACGATCTCTTCGACGATCTCAACGGCGCCGGGCAGCGCACCGGCGGACACCACCGGGCCCAGATCGGCGGCGGCGGGGCCTTCGTCGAGGGACAGCAGCCGGCCATCGGCCATCACGACGCCGGCGATCCGCCCATCGAGGGACAACACCCGCACGGCGGGGGGATCGGCTGGGGCGCCCTCGAGGGCCTCCAGCGTCAGGACCGTCCCGGCCTCGGTGGTCGTCGCTGAGGAGACCAACCAGCCCGCCTGCGCCCCATCGGGGACCGGCTCCCCCGCCAGCGAGCCAAGGACGGCGGCCCAGTAGGCCAGATCGAGATCCGCAGCGCCCGACAGCGCGTCGATCACCGGCTGGGGTGGTGTAGCCCCGCCCTCGGGGGGCGCCCCCGGGTCTGGGAGATCGGTGATCACCGCTGGATCGTAGACCGAGACCTCGCCGGGGATCGACACGAGCCGCTCAGCTTCGCTTGGATCTCCTCCGACGCTGATCGTCAGCTCGATCCCCTCTCCACCGGCGCGCAGGATCGAGATCGGGAGCTTGGCAGCCTCCAGGCGCGCCCTGAGCGATTGGATCAGGGCCTCGGGCTCCCCCTCCGTCACCCGGAGCTCGATCCCGAGATCGACGCCGGCCCGGGGCCCTGAGGTCTCCACCGAGCTCGCAGCATCGACCAGCTGATCCTCGGACGCCTCCCCCAGCAGGGTCGGCAACAACACGTACACCGATCCGAGGATGAGCGCCCCGATGGCGCTGAGACGAAACCAGTACATCCCTTCCACAGAACGCTCCTAAGTGGCCTTTGCTGGCTCACCTTGACGACGGGCGACGCTGTTCTTGTCGATCGTGATCCGCGTCTTGTCGCCGATGTCGAGCACGACCGTCGCATCGCTCACCGACACGACCTTGCCGTGGATGCCCGCCGAGGTGACAACCGCATCGTCCCGGGTCAGAGACTCGAGCAGCTTGTCGTGTTCCTGTCGTTCCTTGATCTGGGGTCGAACGATCAAGAAGTACATGACCCCGAAGATGAGCAGGATGGGTAGCAGGTCAACCGGGTTCAAGGAACCACCTCACCAGGCGAAAGCGCGACTAAGGGAAGCACCCTGCGGCAGAGGTCAAGCGACACCCGACCCCGAGCGCTACCTTGGGCGCGGGCGAGCCGCCATAACCCTCCAGAGGACACCGATGCCAGGAGAGCAGCCCCTCGCTGCGTGGGACTTTGACCTCCCAGAGGAGAGGATCGCGCGCAGGCCTGCGCCATCGCGCAGTGGATCCCGCCTGATGGGCCTGCCGCTGAGCGGCGGTGCCCCCTCCCACCACCGGTTCACTCAGCTGCCGACCCTGCTCAAGCCAGGGGATCTGCTGGTGGCCAATGACGCGAAGGTGATGGCGGCGCGCCTGGCGGCCCGCCGGGCCTCGGGTGGAGCGGTGGAGCTGCTGCTGTTGTCCCCGGGCCCTGGAGCGATCCCGGCCCTGGCGCGCCCGGCGCGGAAGCTCCGCAGGGGCGAGGTGCTGACCCTGCAGGGGGGCGACACCGCGATCATCACCGCGGAGGCCCAGGGGGGCGTGGTGCAGCTCGAGCTGTCGTCCGATCCTGTCCAGGTGATGGCGCAGCAGGGCTCCCTGCCCCTGCCCCCCTACCTCGATCGTCCGGCCGACGATCAGGACACCGATCGCTACCAGACGATCTTCGCCGGGCCCCTGGGGGCAGCGGCGGCCCCCACCGCCGGGCTGCACTTCGACCAGGAGCTGCTCACCGCGCTGGAGGCGGCGGGGATCGGGTTCGTCACGATCACCCTGCAGGTCGGCCTGGGCACCTTCCTCCCCCTGCGCCCTGAGGCGCTGGAGGCAGGCCGACTCCACACCGAGCCCTACACGATCGAGGCTGGGGCGGTCGAGCGGATCGAGGCGACCCGAGCCGCCTCGGGGCGGGTGATCGCCGTCGGCACGACCTCGGCCAGGACACTGGAGGCCGCCACCCCTGAGGGCGCCCGGGTGCCGAGCCCGGGCGCCGGCGTCACCGATCTGTTCGTCCAGCCTGGTTACACGTTCCGCTGCATCGATGGCCTGATCACCAACCTCCACCTGCCTCGCTCGAGCCTGCTGATGCTGGTGGCCGCCCTCGTCGGCCGTCGGCGCCTGCTCGATGCCTATGCCGAGGCGATCCAAGCGGACTACCGGTTCTACTCCTATGGCGACGCGATGTTGCTCGTTTGAGCTCGAGGCCACCTGCGGCGACGCCCGCGCGGGCACGCTCCAGCTCCCCCACGGCGCCGTCCCCACGCCTGCGTTCATGCCGGTGGGTACCCGGGGCACCGTCCGGGGGATCGCGCCGGACGAGCTGGCGCGATCCGGCAGCCGCCTGGTGCTGGCGAACACCTACCACCTGTGGGTCCGCCCGGGGCACGAGGTGGTGCGCGGCCTCGGGGGGCTGCACCGGTTCATGTCCTGGGACGGCCCGATCCTCACTGACTCGGGGGGCTATCAGGTGTTCTCGATGCGGGATCGGGCCGTGGTCTCCGAGGAGGGCGTGCGGATCTGCTCCCCCGAAGACGGCCAGTACCGCACCCTGACCCCCGAGGTCGCGATCGAGGTCCAGGAGGCACTCGGCGTCGACATCGCGATGGCGTTCGACGAGTGCCTCGAGCACCCCGCCACCCGGGCTCGGGCGCAGCAGAGCACGGCGCGCACCCTGCGCTGGCTCGATCGCTGCGTCGCTGCACGTCGCCGCCCGGATCAGACCGCTCTGTTCGGGATCCTCCAGGGAGGGCTGCACGAGGATCTCCGGCGTGATCACGCTGAGCAGCTGATCCATCGGGATCTCGACGGATACGCCGTGGGGGGGCTCTCCGTCGGAGAGGATCGCGAGGATCTGATCGCGTTCGCCCGCTACAGCGCCTCGCTGCTGCCCACCGATCGGGTGCGCTACCTGATGGGGGTCGGCCACCCGATCGACATCGTCGAGGCTGTCCTCGCCGGGATCGATCTGTTCGACTGCGTGCTGCCGACCCGGGCGGGTCGCCACGGCCAGGGCTACACCAGCGAGGGGCGGCGCAACCTCCGCAACGGTCGCTACCGCGAGGATCGGCGGCCCCTCGATCCGGCCTGCCCCTGTCCCGCCTGCACCGGCTTCAGCCGGGCCTACCTCTCCCACCTGATCCGGGCCGGAGAGAGGTTGGGGGGGCGGCTGTTGACCCTCCACAACCTGACCTACTACCAGCGCCTGGTGGCCAGGCTGCGGTCCGCGATCGAGGTGGACGATCCGCAGCAGCTGCGCGGGCTCCGGGCCGAGGCGGCGTTGGCGACCATGCCGGTGGTCGAATAGGGGTCTCCCTACCCAACGAGCGCGCTCCCATCCTCACCGGGGATGGCCCGAGCGCCAGGAGTCCGAGAGATCATGGCCACGCCCAAGCCACCGCGGCGCGTCCCCGCCGGTGCCCCCCGTCGCCCCGAGCCCCAACCCGAGCCCGGGGCACCGCTCGTCCAGGCAGCCTCGACCCAGCCCCCGGCCCCGGCGGAGCCGACCACCTCCGAGACCCCTGCTGGCCGGCTGGATCTCTCGGATCTCGAGGCCCTGGCTCAGATGAGCTCCGAGGAGCTGGCTGCCCTGATGGAGGGCTCGTCCGGCGGCGTCCGCCTCGAGCCCGGCGCCAGGATCGAGGGAACCGTCACCCGGGTGGGCCAGGACACGGTCTTCGTCGATCTGGGGGGCAAGTCCGAGGGCCTGCTGGATCGCAGCGAGTTGCCCGACGCCACCGCGGGGGACACGGTCGAGGCCTTCGTGGTGCGCGCGGGTGAGAACGGCACGATCCTCACGGTGAAGCTCACCGGCCACGCCGCCGCCGAGCACCTCGCTGAGGCTGCTGAGTCTGGGCTGCCGATCGAGGGCCGGGTCGAGGGCCGAAACCCCGGCGGGTTCGACGTGCGGGTGGGCCCGATCCGGGCCTTCTGCCCCGCGTCCCAGATGACCCGCCTGCGGGGAGTGGATCCAGATGGGTTCGTCGGCCAGGTGCTGGAGTTCCGGGTCCTGGAGGCCGGCGATCGGATCGTGCTGTCCCGCCGGGCCCTGCAGGAGGAGGAGGCCGCCCGCAAGGCCGAGATCCTGTGGGGCACCCTGGCGATCGATCAGCAGCACCGGGGCGTCGTCACCTCGGTCCAGCCCTTTGGCTTCTTCGTCGACATCGGCGGGGTCGAGGGCCTGGTCCCCCGCAGCGAGATCGGCTGGGGCCACACCGACGATCCCCACCAGGTCGTCCGGGCTGGCCAGGCCGTCGAGGTCGCGGTGATCCGGGCCGATCGGGAGCAGCGCAAGCTCACCCTGTCCGCCAAGGCCCTGGAGGACGATCCCTGGGGCGCGGTCGGCAGCGGCTTCGTCGAGGGCGGCGTCTACAGCGGGGAGGTGACCAACGTCACCGACTTTGGCGCCTTCGTCCAGCTCGCTCCGGGCCTCGAGGGGTTGGTCCACGTCTCGAAGCTCCCCGGCGGGCTGCCCGAGAAGGGCTCCCGCCTCGACGTGCGGCTGATGCAGATCGATCACGAGCGCCGCAGGCTGTCGCTGGCTCCGGTGGAGGCCGGTGCTGAGTCGATCACACCAGGCGCGATCGAGGTGTCGGGCACGGTGGTCGAGGTCAAGCCAGGGGGGGTGGTGATCCAGCTTGAGGATGGCCGCTCGGGCTGGCTGCCCGCCGGAGAGGTGGATCTGCCCGCCGGCACGGTGCTCGCCCAGCGGTTCCGCCGGGGCCGTCCGATCACCGCCCGGATCACCGCCGACGATCCACGCAGGGTCACGCTATCGATGCGCGAAGACACCCGGGAGGCCCAGCGCTCCTGGCGGGTCCACCAGGCTCAGCAGAGCGGCGGCGGGGGCTTTGGCACCCTCGGCGAGCTCCTCGGTGGGCTGAAGCTCCCCAAGGAGTAGCCAAGCAGCAGCGCCGAGTCTCCGCTCCCCCCCTCCTGCGGCGGTGGTCTCCGGGAGGTCGACGGACCCGGTGGTCGACGCCTCAGAGCTGGGCTGTGGGGGCGCCGGGGAGAGCGCTTAGCCCCCGGTCAGCTCCTCGTAGCGGCGCTTCAGCACCTGGAGATCCTCGAAGGTCAGCCGCTTGTCCTGAGGCTGCCGCAGCAGGTAGGCCGGGTGGAAGGTGGACATCGTCGGCACCCCGCGGTACTCGCGCCACCGCCCACGGTTGCGCTTGATGCCCTGCTGAGTGTCGAACAGGGCCCGGAACGCGACGCTGCCGAGCACCAACATCACCCTCGGGGCGATCACCGAGAGCTGGCCGTCGAGGAAGGGTCGACAGGACGACACCTCCTCGGGCAGCGGGTTTCGGTTCCGGGGGGGCCGGCACTTGACCATGTTGAGGATGTAGACCTGGGATCGTGCCAGCCCGAGCACGTTCTCGAGCATGCGATCGAGCATCTGGCCGGCGGGGCCCACGAACGGCTCCCCCTGCTGATCTTCGTGGTACCCAGGGGCTTCCCCGATCACCACGAGATCCGCCTGCGGGCTACCGACCCCAAACACGATCTGTTTTCGCCCCCGGGCCAGGGCACAGCGCCTGCAGTCCCCCAGCTCCCCGCGGACCCTCTCGAGCCGCAGCGGGGCGGGCAGCTCCGCGTCCCGCGCCGACGAGGCCAGCGCGGACCACCCCGCATGGGCCGGCCGGGGGGCGGGCGCCTTGGTCTGTGGTGTCGAGCGCGCTGGGGGGGCGGGCGTGGCCCCGGAGGCTGCGGTGGAGGCCCGGGCCCCCGCCGGCGGGGCCCCGGGGGCCTCGGTGACCTCCGGAGAGGCGTCGAGGGCCTCGTGTAGCACCCCCCGATCCCGGGCGTCTTCGGCCAGGGCCCGGGCGTCGGCCACCAACTCTGCGAGCTCCCTGGCGGGATCAGAGCCCATCGCCGAACCTCCACCCCAGCTCTCGCAGCACCCCGAGGATCGTCAGCAGGGGCAACCCCATGACGTTGAAGAAGTCTCCTTCGATCCGATCGAACAGGAACGCGCCCCGGCCCTCCACCGCATAGCCTGCGGCACAGCCGCTGCCCTCCCCCGTCGCGACATAGGCGGCCAGCTCCTCGTCCGTCAGATCGGCGCGCACATGCATCACCGTCTGCTCGTGGGAGACGTGCACCTGCCCGGGGGTGATCACCGCGAAGCCGGTGACCAACACGTGGGACCGACCCCGCATCGCCGCCAGCCGCTCCAGGTGGACGCTGGGATCAGGGGGCTTGCCGATCGCCTCACCTGGACGATCGCGATCATGGGCGAGCTGATCTGCGCCGATCACCCACGCCCCGGGAAACCGATCGGAGACCGCGCGCGCCTTGCGCAACGCCAGGTGCTCCACGAGGGCGACCACATCCGTCATCTCGTCGGGTGCATCTTCGTCGACTCCCGGCGCCTCGCTCCTGACCAGTAGTCCTGCATCTTTCAGCATGCGGCGCCGATAGGGGCTGGTGGAGGCCAAGATCAGCTCGTGCATCGGCGCTACCCTCGGGTTTGTTGTGGCACGCGCCTCCGATATACTCCACCCCACCCCGTCGGACCTGTGGGCCCTTCGCTCACCACTCCGAAGTCCGTGGCCCACAGGAGGCACCCTACATGGCAATCGGTGCGGTCGGGATCGACCTCGGGACCACCTTCTCGGCCATCGCATACGTCAACCAGCACGGTGTCCCTGAGGTTCTGCCCAACGCGGAGGGCGATCGGATCACACCGAGCGTCCTGCTGTTTGAAGACGACGTCATCTCAGTGGGCAGCTACGCCAAGCATGCTGCGGTGGCCCACCCCGAGCAGGTGGTGGAGTTCGTCAAGCGCCACATGGGTGACGACTCATACCGGTTCACCTTCCGGGGCAAGGACTACAACCCCGAGCAGCTCTCTGCGATCATCCTGCAGAAGCTCAAGGGTGACGCCGAGCTGAGGCTGGGCCAGCGGATCGATCAGGCCGTGATCACCGTGCCTGCCTACTTCAACGACATCCAGCGCCGCGCCACCCTGCGGGCGGGTGAGCTGGCTGGGCTGAAGGTGCTCAAGCTCATCAACGAGCCCACCGCCGCAGCCTTCGCCTATGGGCTGAACAACGCGGGCCAGAACCTCCGGGTGCTGGTCTTCGATCTCGGGGGTGGCACCTTCGACGTGACCCTGGTCGACATCGCCGACAAGGAGATCAACGTCATCGCCACCGACGGCGATCACCTGCTGGGGGGCAAGGACTGGGACGATCGTCTGATCCACCACGTCGCCGCCGCATTCAAGGAGAAGCACGGCGTCGATCCCCTCGAGGAGCTGTCGAGCTACCATGATCTACGCCAGAAGTGTGTGTCGGCGAAGATCAGCCTCACCCGCAGGCCCAAGGTCAACATCTTCCACGACTATGGCGACAAGGTCATGCGGCTGGCCATCAGCCGGGAGACCTTCGAGGAGCTCACCGAGGATCTGCTGTCGCGCACCGAGGTGCTGACCCGCTCGGTGGTCCAGGAGGCCAGCGCCAGCTTCGAGAGCATCGACGTGGTGTTGCTCGCCGGAGGCTCCACCCGGATGCCGATGGTCCGGGAGATGCTGCACAACACCTTTGGCAAGCCCCCCGCCACCGACATCAACCCCGACGAGGCCGTGGCCCTGGGTGCTGCGCTCACCGCCGCCATCGAGGCCGCTGAGCTGTCGGGGGAGGCCTCGCCGGTCGACATCCGGACCCACGACGTCACCTCCCACTCCCTCGGGATGGTGGTCTATCGCGACAAGCAGCTGCACAACTCGAAGATCATCAGCAAGAACACCCGGATCCCCGCTGAGAAGACCCGCGACGACTACTCCACCACCTACGACGGCCAGGCCACCATCGATCTGTGGCTGGTCCAGGGCGAGGATCCCGATCCCCTGAAGTGCTCGGTGCTGGGGCACTTCGAGTTCTACGGGATCGCGCCGAGGCCCGCAGGCCAGGCGAGGCTGGCGGTCACCTACCGCTACAACAGCAACGGGATCGTCGAGGTCGAGGCCATGGATCTGGAGACCGGCCAGATCCTGCCCCACCGCCTCGCCGGAGGCCACGTCACGCTGGAGGATCTCGCCAACAACCGCGCGCCGATGTGGGTGGTCTTGGTGGTGGACTGCTCGGGCTCGATGTACGGCGCCAACATCGAGAACGCCAAGAAGGCTGCGCTGTCGTTCGTGCACCACACGCTGGAGTCGGCCAACCGCCAGGTGGCGGTCGTCGCCTTCCCTGGGGGCGTCAAGTCCACCCTCACCGCTAACCTCGATCGGCTCCGGTGGGCGATCGACTCGCTGACCCCCATCGGCTCCACCCCCATGTCGGAGGGCCTGTACGACGCCCGCAACCTGCTCAAGCCCAAGGCCGGCATCCAGCGGGTCTTCGTCGTGATGACCGATGGGCACCCCGACGATCCAGAGGCCACGCTCAAGCAGGTCCACGAGCTGAGGGCGATGGGCGCCCGGGTGATCACCGTCGGGGTCGGCGATCAGGTCCAGCGTGGGTTCCTCTCCTCGCTGGCGAGCGGGCCGAGCGACTTCCACTTCTGCAATGAATCCCTCGAGCTCGAGGGCACCTTCATCAACCTGGCCACCGAACTCGGTGCCCCGTCAGACTGATCCGAGGCTCGTTGTAGTGACCGAATCCACCACCGACGCCATGCGCAGGCTCGCCCACGAAGTAGGCGAGATGCAGAAGATGGTCAACGATCGTCTGAACAACGACAAGGTCCGGGAGAAAGCGTTCGATCAGCTCTACGAAGAGCTGCGCCAGTACAAGGAGGACTTCCTCTTTCAGGCAGAGAAGCCCCTGCTGCTCGACCTGCTGTTGTTCTACGACTCGATGAACTGGTTCCAGGAGAGCCTGATCAAGCAGGAGATGTCCCCGGACGTGATCGCCGACAGCTTCCAGTACCTCATCGACGAGTTCCTCGAGGTGCTGTACCGGCGCGACGTCGTGCCCGTCGAGGCGTGTGAGCGGTTCGATCGCACCCTGCACCGGGCGGTCAAGGTCGACGAGACCGACGACGAGCAGGCAGACTACAGCATCTCCCAGGTCCTCAAGCGGGGCTTCTCCCGGGCTCAGAAGCCGCTCCGCCCCGAGGAGGTCATCATCCTGCGGTACCGTGGCAGGAAGGCCTGATCATGTCGGATGACAGCCAGATCGTCCTCGGCATCGATCTGGGCACCACCTTCTCAGCGATGGCGCTGGTCAACAACCACGGCAAGCCCGAGATCGTGCCCAACGGGGAGGGCTTCGCCACGACCCCGTCGGTGGTCCACTTCTACGGCAGCAACGTCTGCGTGGTCGGGGAAGAGGCCGTCAAGATGGTGGTCATCGATCCTGAGAACGTGGTCCGCTTCATCAAGCGCCACATGGGGGAGGAGGACTTCACGCTGGAGTTCTTCGGGCACTCCTACACCCCGCAGGAGATCTCGGCCCTGATCCTGCGCAAGCTCAAGGAAGACGCCGAGGAGCTGCTGGGGCGTCCGGTGGTCGACGCGGTGATCACCGTGCCCGCCTACTTCCACTCAGCCCAGCGCGGCGCCACCGCCGAGGCCGGCACCATCGCCGGGCTCAACGTGCTGTCGATCATCAACGAGCCCACCGCCGCTGCCATCGCCTATGGCCTCGATCGGATCGGGGGCCAGCGCAAGCTGCTGGTGCTCGATCTCGGAGGCGGCACCTTCGACGTGACCGTGATGGAGATCCGGGGCACCAAGCTGTCGACCATCGCCAGCGACGGCAACGCTGAGCTGGGCGGCAAAGACTGGGACGATCGGCTGCTCAACTACGTCGCTGAGCAGTTCTTCGAGAAGTACCAGCTCGATCCCCGCGACGACGCAGCGCCCTACCAGGAGCTGTATGAGCGCTGCCTGCACGCCAAGATCTGCCTGTCCACCAAGGAACGTGCGGTGGTCCCGGTGAATTACCGGGGCAAGCGGCTGGCGGTCAAGGTCACCCGCGATCTGTTCGAGCAGATCACCGCCGATCTGGTGCAACAGTGCGAGGATACCTCGAACATCGTGCTCGAGAAGGCCGGCCTGACCTGGGATCAGCTCGACGATGTCTTGCTTGTCGGGGGCTCCACCCGGATGCCGATGATCCGGAGGATGCTCACCAACCTCTCAGGTCGGGAGCCCGCCGAGGACGTGAACCCCGAGGAGTGCGTCGCCCTGGGTGCGTCGCTGGCGGGTGTGTTCCGCCACCGCCCCGATCACCCCGCCCTGCGGGAGAAGCGCCGGGCGATGGTGGATCGCGCCAAGGAGCTCCGCAAGCCTAGGCCCAAGCCCCCCGTGGAGCCCAGGCCCAGCCCCCGGGGGGCGGTGATCGGCCTGGCCTACGGCGGCCACGTCGCCCAGGACGCGGTGGGCGATGGTGCCACCGGAGGGCTCCCCGACGTCACCATCGAGGACGCCACCACCCACCCGCTGGGGATCATCGTCCTGAACAAGTCCCGTCAGGAGCGTGTGTTTGAGCTGATCCCCGAGGGCACCAAGCTGCCCCACGAGATCAAGCACCAGTTCGCCTACGCCTTCGAGAACATGACCGCGGTGCGGATCGAGGTCACCGAGGGCTCCGGCAGCTTCCGGGACGAGGTCACGGTCATCGGCCAGGTCGAGCTCACCGGGCTGCCGCCGCGTCCACGGGGCACCCGGATCGATGTGGTCTACAGCTACGGCGTCAACCAGATCCTCAAGGTCCAGGTGATCGACGTGGAGACCGGAGGTCGAGAGGGGATCGACATCCGCTTCCAGGGCGGCATGACCGCTGAGGAGGTCGCCCTCGCCCGGGGCCGCACCAGCCGGATGGTGGTCGACTGATCCCCCCCCGACGCAGCCGGCGAGCCGGCCCCACCGCTTCAGACAGCTAGACCACCGCGGCCCCGAACAGCTAGACCACTACAAGCTCGCATGGTCTGAGCGGGAGCGCGCCGGAGATCCCGAGCCACCGCACACTCCATCCAGACCCCACGAGCCACCCGGAGCCACGATCGTTGGCTCGGCGTCTCCACCGGGGAGATCTGGATCGTTGACCGATGCGCCCCAGGCTCGATACAAACACGAGTCCCCGGCCAGGCGACAGATGGAACTACGCGACCTCGACAACGCCGCAGCGTTCTGTGAGCTGGTGGGAGCCCCCCACCTGCTCACCTACCTTGGCCTCACCGAGGAGGTCGATCCTGCAGAGGCTCGAGCCAAGCTCAAGTCCCGCAGGAAGTTTATGCAGGGGATGCAGGCCAACCCGAAGTACCGCCGCGAGGCGCTGTTCCTCATCAAGCACTTCTCCAGCCTCAGCACGGTGCTCGAGGACGGCCCGGCCTACCTACGAGACGTCCGACGGCGCACGGAGTCCGAGCACCTGCCTGTCCTGGAGATGACCGTGCGGGGTGTCCTCGCCGGGGGCGGGCTCGGGGCGCAGCAGGAGGCCTACCTCCGCCACAACGCGCTCTCGCTCGGAGTCAGCGAGGAGACCTTCCGGGAGGTGCTGGAGCGCATCGCCGACGAGATGCAGATCTCGCTGGAGGGAGATCCCCTGAGCCACGCACCGAGCAGCCAGGATCTCTACAAGCTCCTCGGGGTCGATCCCCGGGCCACCCCCGTCGAGGTGGTGGACGCCTACGGGCACCGGATCGCCGAGCTCCAGCCCGGCGATCCTGAGCGAGAGCGCCTCGCCCTCGCAAAGGAGGTGCTGTCGAACGAGGAGTCCCGCCGACACTACGATCTCACCACCGCCCGCACCGGCCCCCCCGCCCGCACCCGGGAGACGGTGCGCCCCACCCAGCCCCGGCTGGAGGCCCCCGGTGGGGTCTCCCGGCTGGAGCTGCTCGGGGATCCTGTGCGCACCCTGTCCCTCCGGGCGGATCCGGCTGAGGCCACGATCCAGCTCCGCAACGGCGGCACAGGATCGATGGGAGGCCGCGCCGAGGCAGACGTGCCCTGGCTGATCGTCACCCCTGATCAGCTCGATCCCTCCGCAGCAGAGCAGCAGATCCTGGTCCGCCTCGACCGGGGCGCCCTGACCGACGAGGCCACCGCCGGCGTGGTCACCATCGAGACCGAGCGGGGGGAGCGGGCCAGCGTGGTCTTCGAGCTTCAGCGGGGCCCCACCGCGGGCAACGTCATCGGCCTGCTGGCGTTCATGTTGTTGATCTTCCTCTTCGTGGCGGGCCTGGTGCTCCAGATGTGAGCGGGTCGCGGCCCCGCCCCGGCGGCTGGCAGCCGGCTACCGGCGACGGCGACGGCGGCGGCGACGCTTGCGCCCTGGCTCCCCTGGCTCCTCCAGCCGGGGCGGCGCCCAGGATCGGGGCGCCTCGGGCCACAGCTCCTCCCAGCGCTCGAACAGCTCCCGCGCGATCTCGGCGTGGGCGCCCCGGCGGAGGCCGGGATCAGCTCCCAACAGGCGAGCGGCTTCGTCCCGGGCGCTCAGGACCAAGCTCAGATCCTGATCGAGATCCAGCCAGGTCAGCTGGGGCAGCGGTGGGACGCCGTCCGCGACCACCTGCTCCACCCCGCGCTGCGCCACCAGGGCCTCGGTCAGGGCCGTGCCGCTCGGGGCCTCCTGCAGCTGCAGCAGCCGGGCCTTGGCCTCCTCCGAGGCCAGATCCCCGGAGACGAGGATCGCCTCCGAGGGCACGGCGCTGCGGGAGAGGAAGCCGATCAGGCGATGTAGCCGCCAGGCATCCACCGACTCGGCCTGCTCGACCACCAACACCGCGACCCCTGGGGGTTTGGGGCCCTCCTCGATCCGGGTCGTGCAGACCAGCACCTGGAGGCGACGGTGGGAGAAGTCCTCGTACACCCGTTGGCGCTCGTCGGCGGGCATCGAGCCATGGAACAGGCCCACCGACATCCCCGCCAGGGCGTCCGCCTCGAGGGCACGCACCATGCGCAGGGCCTCCCTGGCGTCGAGGGGATCCTTGCCCCGGACCATCGGGAACACCACGATGGCCTGGTGCCCCTGCTCCACCACCCGCCGGAGCTTTGCGTAGGCCTCCGCGCGCTGATCGGCGTGGCACAGGGTGATGCTCGCGGGCCTGCGCAGGCGATCCGTCAGCACGCTCACGTCGTGATCGGCATACGCCGTCATCAACAGGCGGGGGCCGACGGGCACCGAGGTCAGCACGAGCAGATCGGGGAGCGGAGCGGGGAGTTGGGCGTGGAGTTGGCTCGCGTGCCCCCACCGCTCTCGCTCGATCGCCACCACCAGCCCCAGCCGACGGAACGCCAGCTCGTGCTCGAGCAGCTCCAGGCTGCCAAAGACGACGTGGACCTCCCCGCGCCGGATCGCGTCACGCTGGGATCCGGTGGGGGGCGACTGCACCAGCCTGCAGATCATGCCCCCCTCCCGGAGGACCTGCTCGCTGTGCAGGAACCGTGTCGCGGCCCCGGCGTCGTCGTCGGCCAGCACCAGCACCTGGGCGCGCCCCTCCACCACCGTGGCGGTGGCCATCAGGGCGACGGCACCCTTGCCCGCCCCGACCTCTCCGGTGATCACCCGGCGCATGGGCACCGCCCTGCGCAGCTCCCGCTTCACGTCCTCGAAGCAGCGCTGCTGATCATCGTCGAGGATCAGCCCCAGGGTCTGGCTGATGTGGCCAGCGAAGCCATGCACCACATGGTGAGGCAGCCCCCGCTTCCGGGGCCCGCGGGCCCGGGGCAGGGCCCCGGCGAGCTGGACCAACAGCGCCTCGTCGAAGGCAAGGCGGCAGCGGGCCTGTGGATCCCGGCGGTGCACGCCGATCAGGGCGTCGCCCCGGGGTGGGAGCGAGAGGCGCTTGAGCAGCTCGCTCGAGACGGGATCCCGCACTGGCCCCAGCCTCTCCGAGCACACCGTCACCAGGGCCCGCAGCGCACGATCTTCGATCTCCTGCAGCTCGTAGCGCGGCAGGTGCACCACCGAGCCCTCCCCCACCACGATCTCAGCCTCAGCGACGAGGCCATCGCTGAGCACGTCGCCGACGATCACCACCTTCCGATCGAGCTCCAGCCAGGGCGCCACCGCCTCGGATGCCCACTGGATCTGGACCGCGGCGGCACCCACCAGGCGAGAACGGCGACGACGCTCTCCCGAGGGGGACAGGACCCACCACCCACCGCTCAGGCGCCCCCCCAGGGCCACCCGCCGCTGCGGCGGGGGCCGCCCGGCGCCATGGATCTCGAGGGTCTCCCAGGCCGCGGGGCGGAGCCCGAGCAGATCTGCGACCGTGGTCAGCCCGTGCTGGGCCAGGGCCTCGCCCAGGGCTGGATCGAGCTCGCTCAGCGGCGTCGACGGTCGGATCTGGACGGGCTCCGGGGCCTTGTCTCCCCCGGGCTCGTCCGGGGGAGACAAGGCGTCGTCGGGGGGCCTCGGCGGTGCATCGTCTCCGGCCGGCGGTGGGTCCTTGGCGGGCGCCGTGGACGCAGCGGGCGCGCTGGGCTCAGGCGGCTCGGGCACGTCGCGCTGGATCGGCTTGGAGATGGGCTTGAGCCGCCTCATCGGCAGCGGCAGGCCCGCGACGGCGTCCACCCGGGCCAGGCCGGCGTAGACCTCGGACAGCCGGGTGCGCTGCTCGACCTCGGGGGCAGCGTCGAAGCCCGCGAGCCCGGCGGCGACCGACGCCAGATCCTCGCGCAGGGCCCTGGGCAGATCCAGGGCCAGGGCCCCGTCGAGGTGACGTGCGGTGTTGCGCTCGACGAAGCGGGCGCGGGCGCCGGGCATCATCGCGTATCGGATCACCCGACGGACGGGCCGCAGCGCTCGATCCAGCTCGGCCAGCGGCAGCGGCGGCTCCGCTGGGGTCGTGGAGGCGCCGGCCGGGTGTGTCATCGGTAGGAGACTTCGACGACTTCCCAGGTCTGCTTTCCGCTCGGGGCGGGCACCTCGGCCTCGTCCCCCTCGCGGCACCCGATCAGGGCGCGCCCCAGGGGGGACTTGTAGCTGATCTTCCCCAGCTCGACGTCGGCCTCGTCTTCCCCGACGATGCGCCAGGTGCGCTCTTCACCGGAGTCCGAGTTCTCGATCTTCACCGTGACCCCGAACACGACCCGATCGTTGGCCGGGAGCTTGGTCACGTCGATCACCTCGGCGCTGGCGACCCGGCCCTCGAGCTCGGCGATCCG
>DRPG01000317.1 GCA_011376105.1 Deltaproteobacteria bacterium | reverse complement strand
TCAGCGGGGCTCAGCGACATGGGCGCGGCCATGGGCAAGCCCGAGCTGAGGTTCTGGGTGGTCGAGCACCCCACCGCCATGATCCTCGCCATCATCGCTGCACACGCCGGCCACGCCCTGTCTAAGCGCACCAACCCCTCGCCCCGGCGCCACCAGCTGGCCACCGCGGGCTTTGGCCTCGCGCTGTTGTTCGTGCTCGTGGGGATCCCCTGGGCCTCCCGGGGGCCCCTGTAGTGACCCCCGAGGCGCTGTTCTATAGCTTCCCCGAGCCCGTCCCCGGGCTGTGCTGGAGCCTGCGGGATCTGGTGCTGGAGCAAGCTCCAGACGCGGTCGAGCGGGTGCGGCCGGGCTGGCGACTCCTGGGGTTCGAGCTGCGGCAGTACTTCTGTGGGATCGCCCCTCAGCGCGATCATGTGCGCTTGTTGTTCGAGCGCGGTGCTGAGCTCGACGATCCCGGGGGGCAGCTCCGGGGCATGGGCACCCAGGTCCGGTATCTGCGCTTCGATCTCCCCGAGGACGTCGATCCTGCACAGGTACAGCACTTCCTGGCGCTGGCCATCGCGCTGCAGGCCTGAAGCTCCGACCCCGGGGGGCCGATGGGGCCTGGGGAGGGCAGCGATGCTCCCGATCCTGGTGACGCTGGGCTGTGGCACGGGCGTGATCGCCCTCGATCCCTCGATCCTGGCCACCACCGGGGGTGGAGACGGCGGCCACAGTGCGCTGTCTGCCACCTGTGGAGGCGCGCTGTCACAGAGCTACGAGGGCTGCCTCGGCGCCCACTCCGGGGGCGAGCCCCAGACCGTGCCCCCCGAGCGGTGTCGCCTGGGCTGGGCCGACGAGGCCGCGGCCGCAGCGAGCGACGACGATCGGACCTGGGCCTGTGCTCGGGCCAGCGCCTGCGCCGGGCCCTGAGCCCTGCGAGCTGGCTCAGCGCAGGGCGAGCTCGACGTGGCCGTGGTGTTGGTCTCGACGCAGGGTGAAAAGCGCCGTGTTCCGGTGCTGAGCCCTGGCCTTTCGTAGTGCATCCTCCACCTGGGCGATCGAGGAGATCCGCTGGCCATCGAGGGCCACGATCATGTCCCCGACCCGCAGCCGGGAGCGGGACCACAGTCCATCGGTGGTGGCTCGGATCACCACGACCCCCTGAGCGCTCTCGGCCAGCTCGATGCCCAAGTACTCCGAGAGGATGAGGTCCGCCTCGCGCTCGGGCACCTCGGTGCTCTTCAGCCGGATCGTCGCGTAGCGATCGCTGCGCACCAGGGTCAGCGACAGGGTGTCGCCGGGGGTGTGCTCCGCCAGCCTGGCGTTGAGATCCGCCCGCGACGAGATCGCGTGCCCGTCGAGCTCGGTGATCAGATCCCCGCGCTGGATCCCCACGGCCTGGGCCGGCCCCTCAGGGGCGACGCCCGCGACGAGGATCGCGCCCTCCAGGCTGGGGTGGACGTCGACGTCGACGGCCTCGAACCCGAGCCAGGGGGCCCGGACCGCACCATAGTGCACCAGATCGGCCGCGATCTTCATCGCCCGGTTCACCGGGATCGCGAACCCGATCCCCTCGGCGTCGGCCCGGATCGCGGTGTTGATCCCGATCAGCTCTCCCTCGAGGTTGACCAGGGCGCCGCCCGAGTTGCCCGGGTTGATCGCTGCATCGGTCTGGATGAAGGACTGGTGTAGGCCCGGCTTGATCTCTACGTCCCGCCGGACCGAGGCCACGACCCCGGTCGAGACGGTCAGCCCCAGCCCCAGCGGGTTGCCGATGGCCACCACCGTCTCCCCGAGCATCAGGCCGTCGCTGTCGCCGAGCTGGGCGGTGGGCAGGGAGTGAGAGCCCTCGAGCTGGAGCACCGCGAGATCGAGATCCTGCTCCAGCGCCATCACCCTCGCCCGCAGGCGCTTGCCCTCGGCGGTGCGCACGGTGACGTTGCGGCCGCCCTCGACCACGTGGGCGTTGGTCAGGACGAGGCCCTCGGGGCGGATCACCACCCCCGAGCCCTCGGAGGCCGACAGCTGAGGCCCCCACATCGAGAAGGGGTTGTGGGTCTCGACCTCGACCGAGACGGTGACCACCGCAGGGGTCGCGATCTCGACGGCCTCGACCACCGGGGTTCGTCGATCGGCTGCGTCTGAGGGGGCTGTTGTGAGCCACAGGAGGAGGGGTAGGCACATGGAGTACTCCGTATGCACGGGTCTGTCACCGTGCTACCCTCCGCAGATGCGGTGGGCATGGATCATGACTTTGGGGCTGGGGCTGGCGAGCCCTGCCCTGGGTGGAGAGGCGGAGGCTGAGCGCAACCGCCTCCAAGAGGAGCTGGTCAAGCTCTCGCAGAAGAACGCCTGGGTCGGGGTGGAGCGGATCTTTCGCCAGCTCGAGGCCCTCGATGTCGAGCTGACCCTGGAGGATCACCTCCTCGGGGCCCAGGCCGCGATGGAGGGGGGTGACATGCTCACCGCCCTGATCCGGCTCCAGGGTGGGGTCAGCCTCGCGATCCAGTCCTCCGAGCCCTCCAGCCCCTACCAACAGGCCAAGGGGCTGATCGGCGAGCTCCAGAGCCAGTATGGGCTGGTCCACATCGTGATCCACGAC
>DRPG01000316.1 GCA_011376105.1 Deltaproteobacteria bacterium | reverse complement strand
TCCGGCGGGCCCGCAGGCCCTGACCAGGATCGCCCTGATCCCCGGCGGCGCCCCCGGGCTCAGCGGCCCCCGGGCTCAGCGGCCCCCGGGCTCAGCGGCCCCCGGGCTCAGCGGCCCCCGGGCGCCATGGGCTCCGGCGTGGCGGCCAGCCGATCGGCGGCGGCGGCCAGCCGATCGGCGGCGACCTGCAGGGCCTGGACGCCGTCCCGGGCGCGGATCAGATCCTCCCGCACACAGACCAGATCGTACTGCCCGAGCTGATCAGACCACAGCTCAGCCCGGAGATCGGGCGCCGCGGGGGCCGTGCCGCCGAGCCCGTCCGCGGCGAGCTCAAGCTGAGCGAAGGCCTGGGCGAGGGTGCCGGTGGCCGACAACAGATCGACCTCCCAGGGGCGGCTCTCCCGGCCCGAGCCGTCCGAGACCTCAGCGCGGAGGCTCCGCTGGAGCCGCCGCAAGACCACGTCGGCGTCCCCGGCGAGGGTGCGGGCCTCCCGCAGCGCGGCGATGGCCAGGGCGCTGCGCTGCTCTTGGGGCAGCCCGGCCAGCCGGCGACGGCGCTCAGCCCTGAGCCAGTCGGCGTGCCCGGGCCCGCCCTCGTAGCCACAGCCACACACATAGACACCGTCCGCGATCCAGGCGACCTCAGCCTCGCCACAGGCGACACAGCCCACGGGATCGGGGGCCTCGGGGCGGGCCCTGCGGAGCCCCCGCAGCACGCCCCAGGCAGCCCCCGCGATCACGGGCACGGTGACCATGACACAGGCCCTGAGGCCCAACTCGAGCCAGCCCTCCGACAACATCCACCTCCAAGGAGCCCTCGTGGTGTCTCGACACGCTCGGGTGATCGGGGGAGACGCTCCCCCACCGACCCTATCCCGTGCTGCGGAGGGACGAGGCCAGCGCGACAAGCTCCTAGCGGACCTCGATCCGGACCGCGTCCCTGCGCCCTGAGGTGTCCTGGGCGATCAAGTGGTGCTCGCCCCTGCTCGGGATCCACCACACCGCCTCCCCCGGTGGGACCCGGCCCAGCCAGGTCCCGTCGACGAACCAGCTCACCTCGCCGTGTGCGTCGGCCTCCAGCCTCATCTCCTGCTCGTCGGGCTCCAGCCCCGCGATCAACCTCGCCACCGTCCCGTCGGCGGGGGAGACGATCCGGGGAGGTCTGGAGGAGGCCACCGGTGCACAGGCGGGATCGAGCGGAGGCAGGGGCGGGGCGTCGTCGAGCCAGCGGCGGACCGCGGCCGGCCACACCACCACCACCCGCTCCTCGGTCTCCCGATCTCCGCGACAGCCCGGGCGCACCCTGCGGCCGGTCTGGACGTCGACCTCGATGCGCTCGTGCAGGGCGCAAGGCTCGCTGGGCACCCGGTGGCCCAGGGCCCACGCCGTGCTCCGGTGGGGGCAGTCGGGGCCGGGCACCCGGCCGGACAGGCTGCAGATCTCGATGCTCACCAGCGCCTCCGGGCGAAGATCCTCCGCATCCTCGTCGGGCAGAGCCTCGAGCACGTCGAACAAGATCGGGCCCGCCGCCGGGGCCCCGACCAGCGCCCGGCTGCTGCTCCGATCGAGGTTGCCCAGCCAGACCACCGCGGTCCAGCGATGATCCGAGCCGACCGCCCACGCGTCGAGGTGCCCATAGCTGGTGCCTGTCTTCCAGTGGATGTCCCTCGACAGCGACGAGAACCGGCCCCGGCTCGGGAAGTCGGGTCGGTCCCGCAGGCGCAGGGTGCGTCGGGTGAGCCAGGCCGCGCCTGGGGAGAGGATCGGCGTCCCCACCCCGGGGGTCGCCCCCGCCCGCCACCGCAGCGGCCGCGCCAGCCCGTCGTGGGCCAGGGCGACATACAGCCCCGCCAGCTCCAAGGCGGACAGCTCGATCCCGCCGGCGACCAGCGACAGCCCGTAGTGCCCCGGGGCGTCCACGAGGCTGTCGGTGCCCGCGTCCCGCAGCAGACCGACGAAGGCCTCGGTGCCCAGCTGCCCCAGCAGGTCTACGAACGGCACGTTGAGCGACTGCGACAGGGCTGACTCCAGCGAGACCATGCCCGAGAACGTGCCGTCATAGTTGTCCGGAGCGTACGCACCCCACCGCACGGGCACGTCCTGCACCAGGTGCTCCGGCAGCACCTCACCCCGATCGATGCCCATCCCGTACAGGAACGGCTTCAGCGTCGATCCCGGCGATCTCGGCTCGGCGAAGGCGGGGATCTGCCCGCCGTGCTCGCCGTCCCAGAAGTCCAGGTTGCCGACCAGGGCCACGATCTCGGCCGTGTGGTGATCCACCACCACCACCGCGCCGTTGTGGATCCCCTGGCGCTGCCCCTCGGCCGCCATCCGGGCCAGGGCCCGGGTCGCCACCCCCTGGGCGCCTCGATCCAGCGTGGTGGCGATCTCGAGGGACGCGTCCCGCCGACGCAGCCACTGCGCCGCGTGGGGGATCGTGCGGGGCATCGGGATCAAGGCAGGCGGCACCGTCGAGGCCTGGATGCTCTGGAGCACCGCCCCGGGGCCCGCGGCCTCGCCCAGCGGCTGCAGCTGACCCGCAGCCAGCAGCCGCTGGGCGATCCGATCACGGGCGGCGCGCAGGGCCACGGTGTGATCGGGGTGGGGATAGCGCTCGTTGGGATCCTGAGGCACCGCCAGCAGCACCGCCATCTCCTGGGGCGCCAGCACGTCCGCCCGGTGGCCAAACATCGACAGGCTCGCGGCCTCGATCCCTTCGAGGTTCCGCCCGTAGGGCACGTAGGACAGGTAGGCGGCCAGCACCTCTTCCTTGGACAGCACCAGCTCGAGCTGCGCCGCCCGCAGCGCCTCGATCACCTTGCTCCCCAGGGTGCGGGGCCTGGGCTCCAGCACCCGCACCAGCTGCATCGTCAGGGTGCTGGCGCCGGAGACGGTCTCCCCCGCCCCGAGGTTCTGCATCCCCGCCCGGATGATCGCGACGGGATCGATGCCCGGGTGCCACCAGAAGCGCTGATCCTCCAGCGCCACCAGGGCCTCGAGGTACCGGGGATCGATCCCGGGCAGCTGAGCGCCGATCCTCCAGCGCTCGTCGGACGACAGGAACGCATGGGCGACGCTCCCGTCTGCGTACAGCACCACCACCGAGTCCCGGGCGCCCAGCCGCCCGGGCAGGGGCACGGCACGAGCCAGCAGCCAGCTTATGGCCAGAGACAGGGACAGGGACAGGGCGATCCAGCCGAGGCCCCGCCTCACAGCAGGAACTCCGACCAGTCGCCGGAGACCCTGAGCTCGCTGCTGTCGCCCCGGGCCCAGATCTCGGGATCGTACATCGCCTCGGCCTGGACCGGCGGCGCGGTGTAGTCTCCGACGGTGACCGCCCGCACCGCGTAGACCACCTCCACCGACTGGCCCCGATCGAGCCCTCCAAAGACCTGGAAGCGATCGTCGCGGATGTCCATGTACTCGGGGATCCACAGCTCGCTGGTGTCGACCCAGTCCGGCAGGCTGCCCCGCCCCAGGCGAGGGTTCTCGATCTCCCAGCCCGCGGGGATCCGATCGACCAGCGCGATGTTCTCGACGCGCTTGTCGCTGGTGTTGGTCAGCGCCAGCTTGACGTAGACCAGGTCCCCGAGCGCATGGCTGGTCTCGGACAGCGGCGAGCCCCCGGCCTGGAACCAGCCCCGGGACACCCGCAGCCCGTGGCTGCCGCTGGGCAGCTTGGCGTCGGGCTTGACCCCCTCGGTGGTGATCACCGCGGTGAGCCCTATGTCGCCTGCGCTCCTGGGCAGGCCGACCGCGACCTCGCCTCGGCTCCCGCCGGCGATCTTCCACGCGATCTCGCCGTCGCTGCTGCGCTCCTTGGCGGCCTCCACCCGCTCGCCCCGGAAGGTGAGCACCGGATCGGGCAGGCCCTTGGGAGGCTCCGCCACCCACTTGCCCAGCCCGGTCACCCCCCACATCAGCTCCTGGGTGGTGAAGTAGCGGGCGCGCTGGCCCTCCAGCGCCTCGGCCACCAGATCCGCGAGGGGCTGAGCGGCGGCGTCACGGCCAAACAGCTCGTGGAACACAGCCAGGCTCATGCCCCGCCGGCGCAGATCCGAGTAGTAC
>DRPG01000315.1 GCA_011376105.1 Deltaproteobacteria bacterium | reverse complement strand
TCTCCCCGGCGGCGCTCTCCTCGGCGGCGCTGGCCGTGCCCGCGTCGACGCCCACCGTGTCCGCTCCAGCTGTGGGGCTCGGGGGCGCCACCCCAGGAGCGGCCCCACCGTCTCCGCCGGGCCCGGGGGCGATGCCTCCGGTGGACAGCGGGCTCGTGGAGGCGCCGACCGCCCCGGACGGGTCGGGCCCGGCGCCTCCGGGCACCTCGTCGGCGACCACCGCCAGGCCCTCGCCCTCTGGATCCCACAGCCCGGGCCCCATCAGCAGGGCCACCCCCCCCACCGAGACCAGGGCGAGGCCGATCCCGGCCGACAGCAGGGCGATGGTCGCGCCGATCAGCAGCCCCACCCACCCCGGCGAGGGGCCCCGGCCCCCCTGGATCGTGGACACCGCAGCGGTCGGGGGGTCCTCGATCCCGCTTGGATCCCCGACCTGATCCAGCGCCAGGTGGCTCGACACTGAGAACATCTGACCGACCTGATCGTCAGCCTGGCTGTCCCGGGCGGGGATCGTGCGGGACCACTCGGTGAGGGAGATCTCCTGTAGCGACATCACGATCTCGCGGCAGCGGGCACAGACCTCGCGGGCCGTGGGACGGTCCGCAGGATCCGGCGCACGCATCTGGGTAGCCAGCGCGCAGGCCACCTCGAGCGCCGGGCTGGGATCGGAGACCGGGCACGCCTCCTGCTGGGTCGGCCGACGCCCCGCGAGCATCTCGAACAGCGAGATCCCCAGCGCATAGACGTCGGACTCGGGGCCCGCGATCCCACTGAAGCGCTCCGGTGCCAGGTAGCCGGGCGTGCCGATCAGCATCATCGAGCGGGTCTTGGCCTCGCGCTCGTCGAACTCGGCCACCGCGACGCCGAAGTCGAGGATCTTGACCTCGCCCGTCCGGGTGATCTGCAGGTTTGCGCACTTGATGTCGCGGTGGACCAACCGCAGCGGCCCGTCGGGGCCTTCCTGGTGGTAGGCCGCGTCCAGCGCCCTCGCGATCTCGCCGACGATCTCCACCGCGACTGAGGGCGGAAACGGCCCGAGCTCCTGCAGCACCTCCTGGGCCGACATCCCGTCGACGTACTCCATGAGCACCGCCCAGCGCTCGCCGAGCTGGATCGGCGTCTCCGCCGAGACGATGGCCCGATCCCGCAGCAGCAGCAGGGTGCGTGCCTCGTCCCGCAGCCGGGCGAGGATCGCTGGGGTGGCCATCTCCGGGTGGAGCACCTTGATCGCCATGTCCCGGACGAAGCCCCCCGGGACCGACACCCGCCCTCGATACACCTTGCCGAACCCGCCCTGCCCGAGCAGGGACAGCAGCTCGACGGAGCGCTGTTCGAAGGTGTCCATGTCACCTCCGGAGCGAGCTCTGGGCGGACAGACCGAGGGACACGATCCAGGTATCCGAGGGATTGTTCCTGGCCACCACAGTCTGGAGCACGGTGACTGAGAGCGCAACACCGACCTCTGGATCCCGGAGCACCAGCTCTCCCCCGACCCGCAGGTTGAGCGCCCGGAGCGAGGCGAAGCGATCGGAGCGGCTCAGATCCACCGTGTCGAAGTCGACCCCGCCGGGCCGCCAGAACAGGGACGAGGCAGGCCCGAGGCACACGATCCGGCGGGGGGCCACATGGAAGACCAGATCGGACCACAGCTCGTCGTGGGGCGAGCGGGGCTCGAGGAGGTTGGGGGGGCGGTGCAGGTAGCCCACCTCGAGGAACCCGTTGTAGAAGCCCTGACCCAGGCCCGCCGTCCGGCCGATCACCCCATAGATCCCGAAGTCCGTGGTGCCCTCCCCGAGGTTGGTGATCCGCTCCCGGGTGGCCTGGGTGTGGGCCCCCAGCCGCACCCTCGCCCCCAGGGCAGCCGAGATCGGAGCGCCCCCCAGCTCGTCGATCAGCTGCCACTTCGTGCGGAGATCCACCAGGCCCAGCCCCTGGCTGGTCTCACAGGGACTCAGCGGGAAGTCCGCGCAGGCCCCGCCCCCGGTCAGGGCGGCCTCCACCCGCTGGATCGGCACGCTCACCTCGATCTCGACCCGGTCGATCAAGCCCAGCGAGATCGCGCCCTTGATCGTGGTGTTGTGGATCCGGCCCCCCACCACGACGGGCACCAGCTCTCCATCGAAGACCGGGGCCAGGGTGGTGAAGCGCTGAGCCTCGATCCCCCCGTACACAGAGAGATCGCCCTTGGACAGGCTCCAGGGGCCCGACCCCGCGAGGGCTGTGGTGACGAACCAGGCGAGCAAGGGACCTCCGGGGCTCGCCATGCCCTGGCCGAGCCACAAGATCCTACCAGCCCATCCGGAGATCGGGCCACCGCGACCGAGGCACGCGACCCCGGGAGGCCCGGTTAGTTCGTCAGACAGGCGTCCATCACGCCACAGGCGCTGTCGCAGGTCGCCGCACCGCCACAGCTAAGGGCGCAGGTGTCCGAGCACTCGTCGATCACGCAGCTCTCTGAGCCACTGCAGTTCACGTTGCAGCCTCCGTCGGCGCAGGAGGTCAGGCAGGAGGTCGCGGTGCAGGTGACGTTGCAGCCCCCCGCCGGACAGTCGACCACACAGTCCTCGCCCGAGCAGTCGATCGCGCAGCCGCCGCCCTCACAGCTGATGCTGCAGCTAGGCTCGTCGCAGCTCAGGGAGCAGCCCCCCTCCGGGCAGTCGAGCACCGGACCCTCTCCGATCTTGTCGCTCAGCTCGCCCCCCCCGCTGCAGGCGCCGAGCCCCACGACCACCGCAAACCACACCAGTCCAGCGCGCATCTTGACCTCCATCCCGGGCACCCCCGGCCCCCCAGGCTAGACGATCGGAGGCTGTGAACGTGTCCACAATCTGGAGATCGGCTCCCGGGCGGCCCCCGGGCGGCCCCCGGGCGGCCCCCGGGCGGCCCCCGGGCGGCCCCCGGGCTCAGCGTGGTGGATCCGGAGGCGGGGGTGCCGCTGCACCGCTGATCCCCCTCTCGCCTCGGCACTCACTCGTTGCCGGAGACCTCGACGATCCCGCCGATGACGTCGATCTCGGCCACCAGCGCAGCGGCGGCGGCGTCGGTCAGCGACACGTTACCCACGATGGACAGGTTGTTGCCGACGAGCTGGAGCCCGTACAGGGCCGTCACATCGGTCAGGTCTGCGTTCTCAAGGATCCCCAGGTCGCCGCCGATCGAGGTCAGGCCGTCGAGGCCATCGAGGCTGGTCAGGGCGGGGTTCTGCTGGATGTACAGCAGCCCATCGATCGAGGTCAGGCCCGACAGCCCCGACAGCGATGTCAGTCTGGCGTTGAACCACAGGTACAGATCCTCGCCGAGGCTTGTCAGCCCCGACAGGCCTAAGAGATCTTCGAGCTTCGGGTTCTCGACGATGTTGACGAACCCCCCCACGCTCGACAGGTTGTCCAGCCCCGACAGGTTGATCAACTCGTCGTTGTGCGAGATGTTGAGATCCGCGGCCACCGCGCTCAGCTGCTCGAGCCCCGACAGATCCACCAGCGCCTCGTTCTCGAGCAGCTCGAGCTCTCCACCGATCGAGGCCAGGCCCGTCAGGCCCGACAGATCGGTCAGGGACGCGTTGGCCACGATCCGGACGTTGCCCCCGACGGACGTCAGGCCCGACAGGCCCGACAGATCGGTCAGGGACGCGTTGGAGCGGAGGGTCAGGGCCCCCGCCACCTCCCACACACAGCTCAGATCGGGCACGGCGGTGAGGCCTGAGTCGATCAGATCGAGGTCCCCGAGGATGTCGCGCCTGCAGAAGGTGTCACAGAAGCCATCGATGTTCGTCGTGTCCACGTCCCCTGGCCAGGGCACGATCCGGTACGCGTCTGGATCGTTGTCGTCGCAGTCGTCGAGGTGCAGGTGTCCGTCTCGATCGAGATCGTCGTCCGGCGTCTTTGGATCGCAGTCGTTGTTCAGGCCGTCGTAGGGGATCTCCTCGGCGTCGGGATGGATCTTGTCGTCGCCGTCGTTGCAGTCGTCCGTGGCGACGAACCCATCGCCGTCTGCGTCCAGCACCTCCGGCTCCTGGCCACAGGCCACAGCCCCCCCCAGGACCAGCACAGGCCATCCCCCACGGACCCACCACAGAGGCGATCGGGCAACATGTATCAAGAGAGCCTCCATCGAGTGACGGATCACGGTGCGAGGTTCTACTCTACCTCCCCACAGATGGCGGCGTCGGCCCTGGTCCGGAGGGCTCCACGCCAGACGGGGCACAGAGGTAGCTCCAGGACCCCCAGAGCGGCGGGCCGTTCGGGACGACATCGGTGACATGATCCGTCCCTCTGTCCCCGATCGGACCTCGGGACACCCTGAACTCTCACCGTGGCCCGATCCTTGCAATCTCCCGAGCAGGAGGAGGCACCATGTGGATGCTGATCTTTGGTCTCGGGTGCAGCGGCCCGACCGACACGACCGACACCAAGACCGACACCGACACCGACACCGACACCGACGCTGACACGGACGCGGACGCCGACACGGACGCGGACGCCGACACCGACGCGGACGCCGACACCGGTCCCACCGACACCGGCCCCACCGACACCGGCACCGGTCCCACCGACACCGGTCCCACCGACACCGGTCCCACCGACACCGGCGCACCCTCCTGCCCGACCGGGACCGCCGCCGATCTGATCCTTCGCCTCGAGGCACGGGATCCCTCGGGCCCCTGCACCTCCTGCTCGGGCAACATCGAGGGGGCGGTGGTGGTGGACAACCCCTGCCCCACCCAGATCGACCTCGCCCTGACCGCCTCCTGCCTGGTCAACACCTGGGAGCTGTACGATCCCTACGTGGGTCAGGCCGCGCTGGTGGAGTGTCTGCCGGTGCTGACCCAGCTGCCCGTCCCGGCCCTGGGATCGGTGGAGGAGACCTTCAGCTGGGGTCCGCTGTCGAGCAGCCCATACCGGATGGAGGCTCAGCTGAACACCCAGCCGCCCATCCAGCTGATGACCCAGTTCCAGGTCCCCTGATGGCCCGGGGGCACCCCGGGGGCGGCCTCAGGATCAAGCGACGGATCCTGTGACGGCGAGGCCCCATGGATCCATGGATGGATCCATGGGCGGCCCGGGCTATGGGCACAGCAGCTCGACCAGCTGCTCGGCGGGGTTGATCCCCAGAACCCAGGGATAGAACAGGCTACCCAGCCACCCATGGCAGCACGCCAGGGGCCAGAGGTTCCGCCAGCGCTGGAACAAGGCCACATACACGCCCCCCATCAGCGCGGTCGCCACCACCAGCGGCGGATGCGCGAGGTGGATCGCGCCAAAGCCGATCGCGCCGAGGCCGAGCAGCCACAGGGTAGAGGCCCCCGCCAGCGCCCGGACGTTGTCCACGAACAGGGCCTGGACAAGCCACTGCTGGATCAGCCCCCACAGCGGGTACAGCAGCAGGGACAGCCACAGGTACGGAGGCAGCAGCGATCGCCCGAGCACCCACGCCAGGCCGAGCCCCAGCAGCACCAGCCCCCCCAGCAGCGGCGCGAGGATCGCCACGAGGGGGCGCAGGTGCACGTTCGGCCGCAGCCCCCAGCGCTCCAGCAGCCGCCGCTGGGCCCGCACCCGCGCCGCTGCATACAGAGACCAGAGCCCCACACAGGCTGGGATGAAGATCGCGATCGGCAGCGTGGCGGCGGGCGGCTTGGGCAGGATCACGAAGATCCCCGCGGTCAAGCCGATCCCGGCCAGCTCGAGCTGTCTCCAGAGCGTGTCGTCCAAGGGCCCCCGACGGCCATGATAGCCCCACGGCGTGCGCCGCCCCGCAGGGCTCGAGGGGAGGCGGTGCACAGGCGCTGATCCGCCTCGGACAGCTGGGGGCGGATCTTCACCGGGATCGTGCGCCCTGGGCCCGCGCCCTGGAGAGGGGCACCGCCCCGACAGCCGGCGCGCGATCGCCACCCAGCGCTGGGTGTACACGTCCCCCCACGACGTCCTGGCCTCGCTCAGGCTCGTGTCCATCGCCCCGCGGCGCCGGGGCGGGGGCGGGGACGCACGGATCTCTGCGAGCGCAGGGGAGCCGGAGCACCAGGGCCCTCCGATCCCCCTGTTGCGGCCCCACGGCGGCGCTGGAGATCAGGATCCCAGGGCCATCATGAGTACAATCTAGACCATACTGTACGCATATAGCGTACACTTTAGTAATTCACTTCCTCCTATTTGTTCGATCTGTTGAGTACAGTCTGCGCCTGGAGGGAGCTCGATGCCGATCTTGTCCGCCTGGTGGCTGGCCCTGGCCCTGGCCACCGAGCCCGGCACCATCGTCGAGGCCAGGCAAGACACGATCACCGTCGCTGGAGCCCCCGGGATCCGCCCAGGCCAGACGGTGGGCGTGTACCTGGTGGAGGCCAGGCCCGATCCCCGGACCGGGGCGCCGGTCGTGGGGTTGCGGTATGCAGGCGACGCTCGTGTCCAGTGGAGCGCACCCGAGCTGCTGGTGCTGGAGCCACACCACCGTGTGCAGGTGTCCCCAGGCACCCGGCTGCAGCTGGACGAGCCCTTGGGAGCCGAGCCCACCACGCCCTGGATCCCACCGGAGCCGGAGCCGGAGCCGGAGCCGGAGCCGGAGCCGGAGCCGGAGCCGGAGCCGGAGCCGGAGCCCGGGGTGTCTGGGCCGGAGCCCGGGGTGTCTGGGGCTGGATCATCTGCGCCGCGGCCGGCCCCCCTCCGTGCCCTGCAGCGCGACGGGGCCGGCCGGGAGCTGCCCGGGGTGTTCGCTGCCTGGTCCGGGCGCTATGGAGCCCGGACCCAAGGGATCCGGGCGGGGGGCGGCTGGGCGGACGACGGTCATGGCTCAGGGGTGGGGGGCTGGGCCCTGTCGTGGTGGACGGTGCCCACCCAGCGGCTCGCCCGGATCGAGCTGGCGCTGGAGGGCAGCCGGGGCCAGCGCTGGGTGCTGCGTCCCGGCGACGTCGGGGACGAGCTGTCCGGCCGCGAGCCGGCGGCTGGGTACTGGATCAGCGGTGAGCTCGAGTCAGCGGCTCCGGGCCTAGCGGCGATCGGGGGGCTGGCGATCGGAGTGGACGACGAGGGGCTGTCGCCGGGGGTCTCGCTGGGGATCCGGCTGGGGCTGCCCCACGCCGATCGGATCGTCTTGCGGTACGACGTCCGCGGCGATCTGGGCAGCCGGCTGACGCTGGACTGCCGGATCGCCGCGAGGGACGCGCTACGGATCGGGCTCCGGACCCGGGTGGGCGACACCCCACGCCACCAGGGGGACAGGATCCAGCAGGCCCGCGCCGACGGAGCCCTGCTGCTGTCGATCGATCCCCACCCGGCGGTGGGGCTGACCCTGGCGGGGGGTCTGGCGGGCTACGATCTGCTGCTCGCCGACGCAGGAGCTGTGGTGGACGCCACGCTGGAGGTACGTTGGTGATCGTGTGGTTATCCGCGGGGGCCGCTGCGTCCCCGGGCTGGTCGGTGCAGACCGGATGGATCTCGTCGGGGGGCCCCGATCACTACGGGACCCTGTCCGTCAGCGCCCACACGAGCCCGGGGACACGGGTGGGGGCGCTGCTGGTGGGGGGCACCCGCTCTGCGGTGCTGGGCAGCGCGGCCCGCACCCTGGAGCTGGAGCCGGGGATCGGCCTCGATCTAGGGCTGTGGCTCGGCATGATCCGGACCACCTCAGCCGATCGGGGGGGGCCGCTGGGGGGAGGAGAGGTCGCGCTACGGCTTGAGCTCCAACCC
>DRPG01000314.1 GCA_011376105.1 Deltaproteobacteria bacterium | reverse complement strand
GTGAGCCTCCGGATCAGCGCTCGGGTCTGGAGGTGGTGGGGGGATGCAGCAGCCATCTCTCTCCAAGGTTACCGCCTGACGTGGCGCGAGCGTCCCATCGTCTCGATATCCTGTTGGTCCCCAGTGACCCGACCCCCCAGACCCCCAGGGACCTGCGGCGGCTGCTGGAGGCGCTGGTGTGCGAGGGTGTGCTCGCTCCTGAGCATGGCCCCGGCCTGCACCCCCAGCGGTGGGTGAGCGGTGGCTTCGCCCGCCTGTGGATCGACGCGCCGGGGCGTCCGGTGCTGTTCGCAAACCGCCAGGGCGGGTTCTCGGTCCACTGCCCAGAGACTGGCGGGCTGATCACTGGAGCGTTCTCGGAGGCCTGGAGCGCTCGGCGATCCAGCACCGGCCCCGGGCTGGGCTGTCCGGCCTGTGGGCGGCGCCACACCCTGACCGAGGTCGTGGGTCGTCCACCCCTGGCGGTGGGCGCCGTGGCGCTGGTGACATCGGATGCAGGCGCCGCGAGCCTGCGGCCTGGGATCATCGAGCGGGTCGAGGCCGCGTGTGGTCCGGTGCAGGTGGTGCTGAGGAGAGGTTAGGGCGCAGGGGACCGAACGGCGCCTCCGTGTCGATCGCGCTCTGGGAGCTTTGGTGCAATCCTGGTCCTTCGAACTCTTTGGCTTCCGGGTCAACGTGCAGCCCACCTTCTTGTTGTTGCTCGGGGTCTACCTCCTGTTCCAGCTCCAGGTCCAGGAGCCCCTGTCCGCGATCGTGTCCTGGGCCCTGGTGGTGTTCTTCTCGATCCTGCTCCACGAGCTGGGCCATGCGCTGGTGGCCCGTCGGTTCGGGCTGCGGGTGGGGGACATCGTGATCCATGGCCTCGGGGGCCACGTCACCCATGCCCGCACCACCCCGAAGCGCCAGCTGGCGATCAGCCTAGCGGGTCCGCTCGCTGGGCTCACCGTCGGGCTCGTCACCCTCGGGGTGGCCCTGGTGATCCCGCCCGCGCCGGGGTTCGCCGCCTCGCTGGTCGGAGACATCTTGTTCGTCAACATCGTGTGGAGCGTGATCAACCTGCTGCCGATGTACCCGCTGGACGGGGGCAACGCCCTGCGCTCGGCCCTGAGCCTGGTGACCTCCGAGCGATCCGCGTGGCGGATCACCGCGATGTGTGGGATCACCTGTGGGATCGCTGCGGTGATCCTGGGCTACACCGGTGCGTTCGGGGGCACCTTCATGATGTTCCTCGGGGGCTATGTCACCTGGCAGAACGTGCAGGTCTACCAGCAGTTCGCCTAGCTCCTCCGGGGGAGGATCACCGTGGCGCGGGTCCCTCCGCCCTCGGGCTGCTCCAGCTCCAGCGAGCCCCCCAGCTCCTGCACCAGCTTCCGGGCGATGTACAGCCCCAGCCCGGTGCCGGTACCCTCGGCCTTGGTGGTGACGAACGGCTGGAAGACATGGGGCTGCAGCGCCTCGGGGACCCCAGGCCCGGTGTCGCTGACCTCGAGCACGGTGCCCCCGCCGCGCTCCCCGAGCTCGATCCGGATCTCCCGCTCCTCGGCGGTGGACACCGCATCCAGGGCGTTCTGCAGCAGGTTGACCGCCACCTGCCGCAGGGCGGTCTCCCGGCCGGCGACGTACAACGGCGCGTCGGGGAGGCTCGGGACCAGGTGGACCGCGAGCTGGCGGGCGCGGTGGGCCAGCATCGACAGGGCCCGCTGCACCGGCTCCCGGAGATCCACCACCCCCGCCCCGGACTGGCCCAACCCTGCGTAGTGATCCAGCAGCTCCTCGACGTGGAGCAGGTGCTGGAGCAGCTCCCCGATCTCGGCCCCGGTGAGCACACCGCCCTGGCGCTGGGTGAGCTGGAGCCTGCCCTTCACCGCGAACAGGGGCTGCCGCAGCTCGTGGATCAGGGTGGCGGTGAGCACGCCCAGCTCAGCGAGCTCGGCGACCCGATCCCCGGGGACGCGATCGAGGGGATCGTCGGCGCCCTCGCTCACGGCAGTGGCTCCAGGGCGTTGTCGACCCAGATCACCAGCTCGCAGCCGGGGCCCTGGTTGCCCAGCCCGTCATCGGGCTGGATCTGGACGCTGTAGCTCCCGTTTGCGACGATGTAACCATCCTTGTCCCGGCCGTCCCAGGTGACGTGATCGATCGGCCCCAGCGGGACCCGCCAGTCCTGGTACACCAGGGTCCCGTCCGTCGCGGTGATCTCGATCACCCACCAGGCGGGGGCCAGGGCGCTGTCGAGCTCGAAGGTGATCCGATCGGCCTCGCTGTCGACGCCCGGATCGCCGTCGGGGCGGAAGACCCCGCTGCTGGGGGTGATCGAGGTGCAGGCGACCGCGTCCACCGTGCCGCCCACGTCACCGAAGGCCCCCGTGTAGTCGGTCGCCGGGGTCTCCCAGTCGCCGGCGAGGCGGTTGCCGGCCATGTCGCGCACATCGCTCGAGACCACCACGGTCCAGGCGCCCGTGCCTGCGTCCACGGCGGTGTCGAGCACCAGCCTCACCACGTCTCCGGAGGGCTCCAGGATCGCGCTGTCGATCGTGACCGCCGCGGGGCCGGTGACCGAGAAGTTGGCCGGGACCACGCTGTCGCCGAGCAGAGGCTCAGAGAAGGTGAGCACGATCTCGGAGATCATCCCCGAGGTCTGGCCCGTGGGCTGCTGGGCCTCGACGGTGGGGAAGGTGTTGTCGCCGATCAGGGACAGCTGCAGGCTCCCGCCGGCGGCCCCCGAGGGCACCCACGCGGTCAGGGTCAGCGTGCCGTTGGCGATCCCTCCGTTGGTGTCGATGTCGAGGGTCCCGTCGCCGTTGGCGTCGAGGGCCAGCGCCAGGCCGTCTCCGGTGGGCTGGAGCCCCGACAGGGTGCCCCCGGTGACCCACAGCCGCAGCTCCTGCTGCGACGCCGGATCCCCCGAGCAGTCGGTCATCCCCACGACGTTCACCGCGACGGTGTCGAACTCGCTGATCGTGGATCTGGTGGAGCTTAGCGGCACCGGACCGACCGGCAGCCCCCCCCCGGGGCCGGCCCAGGCCCGCGCGGTGCCCTCGTCGGCGCAGCCGGCGGTGTCCACCACCAGCACCGCCAGCTCGTGCACCCCCGCCCCCACGAGCTCGACGTCGAGCTGGGGCTGGAGATCCGCCGTCGCGATCCCCCCCACCGGGGCCGCGGCATAGCCCAGCAGCGGCAAGGCCCCCTGGACCGAGGCGCTCAGATCGGCGGTGACCGTGGTGGTGTCGAAGGGATCGAGGCAGGAGAGCGCCTCGGGCCTGCCGCTGAAGCTGACGTCCACCGTCGGGTTCGACGCCCCGCAGTCCTGCGCCACCGCGAGCGGGGGGCTGTGGCCCTGCCAGCCCCCGCCATCGGCGCTCAGCGTGTCGGTGAACGCAGGCTCGGTCCAGGTGAAGGCGCCGAGGCCGACCCCGTTGACCAGGGTCACGTCGACGGGGGGGGACAGGGTCGCCTGGGAGGTCAGGATCACCAGCCCGCCCCAGTCGGTGCGGTTGCCGTACGCATCGATCGACTCGGTCCGGACGTCGGTGGGATCGCCGACCCAGCCCCAGGGAGACTGTGGGGTGATCTGCAGCCCCTCGGTGGGGCCGGGCTGGACCGTGATCGGATCGGAGCGCCCGATCTCCAGCCCGTCTTGGAGCACGTGCAGCGTGGTGCTCCCCGCCACGGTGATCACCCCCTGCGCCGCGACCGTGCCGTCGAGCCCAAGATCGATGGAGGGGAGATCCCAGCTGTGGGTGTCATCGAACAGATCCAGCTGGGGGTTGGACTGGACCAGGTAGGGGTTGCCGTCGAGATCGTAGCCCGACAGGATCAGCTCCAGGGGCTGGCCCGCTTCGATCGGAGCCTCCCCGGTGACCACCACCTCGGCCAGGGCACCGTTGATCACCTCGAACGGCAGCGAGTCGGCCTGGATCCCATAGCCGAGGATCTCGACTGAGAGGATCGCGTCGGGACGCGCGGTGTGCAGGACGCAGTCAAAGAGGGCTGCGTCCGCCAAGGTGTAGCCGACGTGATCGCAGGTGGCCTCGCCCAGCGAGTCGCTGATGGAGAAGGCCGCGCCGCCCAGGATCGCTGCGTTGATCGCGTTGCCCCAGGCGTCGAGCGGCTGGATCTCGACCGTGGTGCGCTGCCCCGCGGTGGCCTGGGCCCCGACGGCGATCTCCACCGAGCCGGGGACCGGATCCGCGGTGACGATCAGCTCCGCGGAGGTCCCGGTGATGGCGCCGCCGTCTCCGATCGCCGAGATGGTGATCAGATCGCCTGCGACGGTGATCGTCGCCTCACAGTCGTAGGAGGTGAAGGGCTGGCTGCAGGTCGTGCCGATCAACCCCCCGGAGGAGGCCGCCAGCGTCACCTCGCCGCTCCAGCCCGTGCGGTTGTTGTGGGCATCCTCGGGGTAGATCCGGGCCTCGAGGAGCTCTCCCGCCCGGTAGCTCGTCCTCGGGAGCTCCACCTGGAAGTGATCCGCGGGCCCGGCGTCGACCGTGTAGGGCTCAGACGCCCCCTGGGGGCCGGCGAAGACCAGGATCTGATCGTTGTTGCAGGCGAAGGAGGGGGTGACGATCAGCTCCGTGGGCCCCAGGATCTCCTGCTGCCCGACCCAGCCCGAGCACTTGGTCACGAAGGTGAGGTTCTGTCGGGTCTCGACTGGGTTTCCATACTGGTCCACCAGCGAGGTGATCGCGGTGAAGGGCTGGCCCGCGACAAACGGTGGGGGTGGGTCGGAGGGCAGGGTGATCTCGACCGACCAGTCGTCGCCCGGGGCAAAGGTGACCGCCAGATCGTCGCCGAGGATCTCCGAGTCGCCCCAGGGATCGACCCGGACCCTCAGCTGCCCGATCCCGTCGGGCAGGATGCCGATCTCCGCCCGCCCACCCCGCAGCGTGCCGATGATGCCGTCGCTGTCGGGGGTGGGGCGCAGCTCCCCGAGGGCCTCGGTGGTGTAGACCAGCTGATCGGAGGTCGCGGAGGTGGCGACGAGCGCTACCTCCAGCGGCACCTCGACCTCCTCCCCCCCCAGATCCACCAGCTGGATCGAGATCCGGGCCTCCTCCCCCAGGGTGTACACGATCCGATCCGAGGACAAGATCAACTGGGTGGCCTCGACATCCGTGACGGTGAACGCGTCGTCGAGGGCCCCGGGATGGCCGGTGGGGCCCTCGACCACCAGATCGTAGAGCCCCGGGGGCAGGCCGGGCTCCAGGTTCGCCCTCAGCAGGCCGTCGTCGATGATGCTGACCCCGGCGAAGGGGTAGCGCACCCGATCCCCGCCGAGCTCCCCCTCGAGCCAGGCAGAGAAGCTCCGATCGACGTCGACCGCGCCGGTGAACGCCGAGATCTCGACCTGGGGGTAGAAGTTTGCGCCCAGGATGTCCACCGTCTCGCCGTCACCGTTGAACGCGAACACGGGATCGACTTCATGGATCACCGGATCCGGCAGCGCTGTGGGGCGACAGGCGAGGAAGATCGTGAGCAGAGACCAACACATCAATACACCAGCCGATACCCGAGCCCGACACCTACTCCACCGAGGTTGCCGGTATAACCTATCTCACCGCTGGCCGTCGCGGGCAGCCAGTGGCTCCGCAACGACAGGCCGATCTCTCCCCGCAGCGCCCGCCGGGCCAGCCCGGTGAGGACGGCCGGGCCGGCCAGGGAGGTCTGGCCCGTGCCAACGGGGACGGAGCCGAACCAGGTCTGCTGGCGGTGCAGCGCCACCGTCGCCCCGACCCCCCCCCACAGCGACCAGGGGCCTCGATCGTCGCGGAACAGAACCGCAGCGGTGACCGGCACCACGATCGAGAGGATCTCGACCTTAGGGCCCACCCCCGTGGCGGACAGGGAGCGGAAGCTGGTGCCCTGGATCGCCAGCCGCAGCATCATCGACTCTCCGAACCAGCGGGTCCGGGAGCGCATGTCGAGATCGAGGCCCCCGACGGCGCTGTGCAGGCGGCCGAAGTTGGTCTGGGCCCCCACCCAGGGGCCGAAGGCGAAGCGGACGATCCGGGGCTCCAGCACCAGCCGGGTGGACGAGCGCATCGACTCGGTGGTGGCGGTGAGCTCCACCTCGCGCCTGCGCTCTCCGGGGACGGGGGTGTACTCGGCCACCAGGGTGCCGTCGGAGCGGACCTGTAGCTCCGAGAGGCTCCCCTCGCTGACCTTGATCTCTACGTCTTCGTCGGTGATCAGCTGCCCCGAGCGATCCTCGATGCGGACGGTGACGTACGCGATCGCCCCCGGCGCGGCCCGGAGGATCGGTGGATCCACCGACACGCTCAGGCCGGCGAGCCGGCCCGGTCGGATCGTCAGCGCGCGGGCGATGTAGAGATCGGGGGTGCCCGGCCCGGCCTGGGCGCTGTCGCCGGGGATGCGCAGGTGCTGGGTCAGCAGCGCCGGGGGGCAGCCGGTCGAGCCACACGAGCCCTCGATGAAGGCCCGGACGATGAGGGGATCCGAGCCCGCCGGGGGGGGGATGGACGCGCTGGCCCAGCCGTGGGGGCCGGTGGTGCCCCGGGCGGTGCGCCCCCCGAGCTCGAACGTGATCTCGACGCCGGCCAGCGGGCGCCGGAGCCGATCGAGGGCCCGCCCGAGCAGCACCAGGGGCTCTGATCGCTCCCGGGGAGAGGCTCCCCAGCTCAGGGTCAGCTCGTGGACCGGACCCTCCCCCGGCGGGGCCGTGTAGCTGATCGCGATCCGATCCGCCCCCAGGGGGATCGCGCGATCCCCGAGGTACTCCCCTCGCAGCACGTTGCCCTCGGGACGATCGAGGTGGATCTCCCCGTGATCGGCCTCGATCTCCACCCCGCTGGTGGGCAGGCGCTCCCCCCGGACGTCCTCCAGGGTGACCCGCAGCTCAGCGACGGGGAAGTCGGCGCGAAGATCTTCTGGGTAGATCCTCACGCTCAGGTGATCAGGGATCCGCTGGGCGATCGGGACCCGGATCGAGGCCTCCGTGTCCTCGGACACGGCACAGACCACCCTCAGATCTGAGGGACGCTCCTGGGCGGGGAGGGGGACGACCCAGCGCCGGGGGCCGAGCTCAAGCACCGGCAGATCCGAGGTGGGGGTCCGGCACGCGGGGGGGGGCAGGGCCGGCCCGGGGCCCCCGGCGGTGACCGGTGCTGCGAACAGGTGGATCATCGGCGGAGGCTGATCGGGCCGGATCTCTCCGTCCGCCAGCGCGAGCAGGACGGGGTGAGGCGCGGTCACCAGGGGGATCTCGGCCTGGGTCTCGTTGCCGAGATCGTCGAGGATCTTCGCGTGGGCGACGGCCTCCCCCGGGAGCTGATCGAAGCGGGCCTCGATCTGGCCCCGGGGGTTGGCGAAGAACGGCCCATAGCTCCGCCCGCCCACGGTCAGGGAGAGCTGCGCACCGGGCTCAGCCTCGATCGGCAGCTTGGGGCGGGCGGACAGCCGCAGCAGGATCCAGGCGGGTTGATCATCGCCTCGACGATCCCGGATCCCCACCGGCACGATCCTCGGGTAGCGGCCCTCGCCGGGGAACACGTGCAGCACGACGCCGCCGTCGCCCTCGACCACGTCGAGCACCGCCGCGTCGGCGGGCAGGGCGATGTCCAGCGCGTCGACGTCGGCCAGCTCGAGGCCCGCGAGGGGGATCGGGACGAAGGGGTCGGTGGTGAGGCCGTCGACGTGCCCGGGCACCCGTAGGGCGGACTCCGCCGGAGGCAGGACCTCGAACCGGCGCTTTAGCTCACCCGAAGAGACCTCCACCGCTGAGTGCTCCAGGGACGGCACCACCGACCAGCGCCAGACCCCGGGCCGGATCGGCGAGAAGGCCTGGTGGGAGGCCCCGAGGATCTCGAGCGGGGGTGGGGTGGAGAGGGCTCGGCCCACCGCATCGGTGGCCGCGACCTCGAGGGTGGCCGCCCGGCCGGGGCGGAGCACGCCGTCCAGCACCACGACCTCGGTCCCTGCGGCCGCCGTCGCCGCCAGGATCCAGGCGATCACTGATCGTACTCGACCCCACCCCGGAAGGTGGGCCCGCGGGTGTCCCGGATCTGGAGGCTGCCCACGCGGTGCCGCCGCTGCCCCAGCGCGTCGGTGGCCTCGACCTCGACGGGGTTGGGGCCCTCCTGTAGCGGGATCTCAGCCTCGAAGTAGCCCTCCTCGTCGGCCCGCAGCAGGCGCTCTCCAAAGGAGCCGCTGAGCCGGACCCGGGCCCGGGGAGCGGTGGTCCCGCTGAGGATGGAGGAGGGGCCCCGGGTGCGCTGGGCGGTGTCGGGCCAGTCGATCGCCAGCAGCAGCTCCTCGGGGATGGGCCCCACGTCTGCGTGGCGATCGATCACCGTGGCCTGCTGGCCGGTCTCCAGCCGGGTCTGATCCAGGCCGGACAGCGACGCGGTGCCGTCGAGGGTGCGGATCTGGAGGATGTCTTCGTCGACCCCGACCTCGAACTCGCCCCGGGTGGCGAGCACGGCCCGGCCCTGGTTCGCGATCTGCACCGCGCCGGACTCGGGACGCACCGTGGCCCGCAGCGCGCCGTCCTCCAGCTCCAGCGAGACCCCAGACTCGTCGACCGCCACGACCTGGATCGACGAGGTCGGGCCCATCCTCACGTGGGTGTCCCGCCCCAGCGTCAGCACCGCCCGGGATCGGGCCCCGGTGGCCAGGCGATCCGAGGGCAGCAGGAGCATGCCCCGGGCGGGCTCGATCTGGTTCGCGTTGGGGCGCTGCAGCCGGACCTCCCCGCTGATCTCCGACAGGGTGAGCTCGGGGTGCTGCCGCTCGATGTGTAGATAGTGCCACACGGTGGAGACCATGGCCACCAGGATCACCGTCGCGAGCACACCCACAAAGCCACGTCGCATCATGCCCCCGGGAGCACCATGCGCCACGTCGTCCCGTCGGAGACCTCTTCGAGGCGCCCCCCGAGCCGATCCACCAGCTGACGGGCGACCCACAGGTTGTGACCCGACGCCATCAGATCATCTCTCCGATCCAGCCGATCGGCGATCGGATGATCGGACTCGATCTTCACCACCACCGACGTGCCCTCTCGCTCGGTGCTGACCGTCACCGTGGCCCCGGGATCGAGCCCGGCCCGGACTCCACCGATGACCTGGGTGAGCAGCCGGGTGCAGTGGGCTGGATCGACCCGTACCCTCAGGTCGGGATGGCCGTCGTGTGTCAGCTGCAGCCCGACCCCCCGCTGGCGAAACGTCCCCTGCAGTAGATCGTTGACCTGCTGCAGGACGCTGTGGAGGTCTACCACGGGGGCCCTCGTTGGATCCACCTCGAGGGTGCTCACCTTCAGCATCGCAGCCACCACCTCCCGGCAGCGCTGGGCCTCCTGCTCCAGCTTGCCGATCAGTCGGTCTCCACCTGAGCGATCCCGGAGCAGCTGTGCGATGCCGAGCACGCTGGTCAGGGGGTTGTTCAGATCGTGGGCCAGCCCCGCCCCCAGCTCGGCCACCGCTGCGAGCTGACCAGAGCGGACGAGCTGGTCCTGGGCGGCCCGTAGCTCCCGGGTCCTGGCGTCGACCCGCTGCTGCAGCTCCCGGTTGAAGGCCTCGATCTCCTGCTGCTGAGCCTCGAGCTCCGCCTGGGTGGCGGCCAGCTGGACCGACATGTGATCGAACGCCCGGGCCAGATCCCCGATCTCGTCGGAGCGGCGCAGATCCACCCGGGTGCCCAGCGCCCCGTCGCCCACCTGCAGGGCCGCGTTGCGCAGCAGCTCCACCGGACGCGACAGGGAGCCGGCGACCACGAACGCCAGCCCCAAGGCCCCCAGGGCCGTCAGCAGCACCGACGGGATCATCCGGCTGCGGATCGCCACCGCGGACTGGAGCACCGCGGCGGCGGACTCGGCCACCACCAGCCCCCAGCCAGGGGTGTTGGGCACCGGGGCGATGCTGCCCCGCACCTGGGGCTCGCCCTCGAGCACAAAGTCCACCAGCTTGCCGGTGCCCATCAGGGGGCGGAGCCGATCGGGCTGGATCAGCGGATGGTCTCCACCGACCAGGGCGTGGCCCTCCTCGTCCACCAGGGCCACGGCGTGGGAGCCTGTGACCTGCAGCAGAAGCGCCTCAGTGAGCTCCAGCGGGACCTCCACCCCGAGGATGTACTGCTCGGAGGGCCTCACCCCCCCCGCCGCCAGGACCGCCAGCGGCAGCGATGGGGTGGTGCCCGGCCCCTCGGGCAGCCAGGGCTTGCCCAGGTGGACCACATCGGGGTGCAGCAGCGCAGCGATCACCGGCAGCCGATCGGTGAGCGCCCAGGCGCGACCCTCCGACGAGATGGGCCGATCTCCGGTGGTGCTGTACACCGGATCCACCACCGCGTGGCCGTGGCCGTTGACCAGCACCACGGTGGCGGCGGTGGGGGTGCCCTTGTAGACCATCCGGGCGAAGCCAGTGCGAAACTCGGGGGCGAAGCTGCTCAGCCGATCGGCGTACAGCTGGGGCCAGGAGAGCACCAGGCGTGCCTGATCATGGATCCAGCGCCCGAGCAGCTCGGCCTGGACCGTCGCCTCCCGGCGCAGCAGCGCCTCGCTGACCCCCTCGGCCTGCCTCGTCGCGACCTTGGTGGCCGAGGCCCCGACGAGCAACAGGGGGATCACCGCGAGCCCAGCCATCACCAGCGCCAGCCGGACCCACAGCCGCACGCCTCACTCCTCTCCGTCGTCGACCGGGAACCTGAGGGTGAACGTGGTGCCCTGCTGGTCCTGGCTCTCCACGGAGACCTGGCCCCGGTACTTGGTGACGATGCGGTAGACGATGTTGAGCCCGAGCCCGGTGCCCCGGCCCGGGGGCTTGGTCGTGTAGAAGGGATCGAAGATCGCCTTGAGGCGATCGGCGGGGATGCCCGAGCCGTTGTCGCGGACCGTGGCCCAGACATGATCGCCCCGGCGCCCGGACGAGACCTCAACCAGCCCGGGGAAGGGCTGATCGTCGAGGACGGCGCCGTGGCGATCGACCACCGCCTCCACCGCGTTCTTTACCAGATTGACAAATACCTGCTGGATCTCGGAGGTGCGGGCGTTGACATACAGCGCAGGCTCTGCGCGCAGCTCGATCCGGCTTGGATCGAAGCTCAGCGAGCGAGCCACGAGCTTCACCGCGTCCTCGATCACGCTGGGGAGATCGACGGTGGTGAAGTACTCCGACGATGCGGTGCGGGAGTAACCCGACAGCTGGATCACGATGTCCTTGATCGAGCGCGAATAGTCCACGATCTCGCTCGCGTATCCCCGGACGAGCTGCTGGTCGTCCTCCTCGAGGATGGCCTCCGCCAGGCCCATGACCCCGAACAGCGGAGAGCTGATCTCGTGGGCGATGCCCGCGGCTAGGGTGCCGATCCCCGCGAGCTTCTCAGACTGGATCAGCTCGGCCTGCAGCTCCTGCAGCTCCTGCAGCGCCGCCTCGAGCGCCGCGTTGCGCTCGGTCAGCCGCTCCATCAGGCTCCGGTTCTCCCGGGCCATGGCCTGCTTGTCCAGCGCCTGGTGCACCTTCCGCCGGACGTCGCGGATGTCCTTGGGGGGCTTGATGATGTAGTCGAAGACATCGAGCTCCATCGCCGCCAACGCGGTGTCCAGCGAGGCATAGCCGGTGATCACGATGATCTCGACGTCGGGGTGGAGCTCGCGGGCTCGCTTCGCCAGCTGCAGCCCCCCCACATCCGGCAGGTTCTTGTCGGTGAGCAACACATCGACGCCCTGCTCGATGGCGGCCAGCGCGGTGGTGCCGTCGGAGAAGCAGGAGATCTCAACGGTGTCATCCCCGTCGAACACCGCGGTGAGGAGGTCTAGGATGACTGGCTCGTCGTCGACGATGATCAGCCGCCCGCGTCGCGCTCCCACCACGTTCCTCCCCGCTGGAGGACAACCTAGCACGATAGCACAGGTCCGCCCCCGGTCGACCCTACGGGTTGGCCGGGCTCTGTCCGATGGGTAAGATGTCGTGGGATACGCTGGAGTCCACCTTGCCGCTTCGCCCGATCCTCGCCCTGCTCCTCGCCCTCTCTATGGGGTGCCCAAAGAACAAGGGCGGCAGCTCCGAGGCCTACGTCAGCCGGATCTCCGAGCGCGTGCTCCAGGAAGAGGGCCTGGTGGAGCAAGAGGTCGATCTCGACGCCAACGGAGCCTCCGACATCCGCAACTACTACCGGGAGCGTGCAGACGCCCCCCGGCTGCTGGTTCGCAAGGAGCTCGATCTCAACCGAGACGGCAAGTTCGACGTCATCACGATCTTCGACGAGGACGGCAACCTCTCCCGCGAAGACATGGACTCCGACTACGACGGCCAGTTCGACTGGACCGATCACTACAAGAAGGGCCTGCGGGTCATGTCCGAGTACGACACCGACGGCGACGGCAAGCCCAACGTCTTCAAGTACTACATCCAGGGTGACGACAAGCTCATGCACCTCGATCGCAAGGAACGCGACGAAGACGGCGACGGCAAGATCGACGTCTGGGAGCGCTTCCTCGACGGTGTCGTGGTGCGCACCGGGCGAGACACCGACGGCGACGGCAAGGTCGATGAGCGCCTCGAGTAGCCGCCCCCCCCCTGGCCCCACCGATCACCTGGCCTCATCGATCCCGTCGGCGGGCCCTCGGGATCCCGGTGGCTCGATCCCGTCGGCGGGCCCTCGGGATCCCGGTGGCGCGCCAGACCGCGTAGCTGGGGCTGTGGGCGACGCGCTCCACCGTCGTGAACGCGCCCTGGAGCGCTCGGCGGACCGGGGTGGAGCCCTGGACCACCAGCCACAGGGAGCCATCGCGGCGCAGACGCTCCGGGGCTCCGGCGGCCAGCGCGGCCAGGGTCCCCCGGTGCTCGTCCTTGCCCAGGTGCAGCGGTGGGTTGCTGACGATGTGCTGCCACGGCCCCCCAGGGGGCAGCCCGTCCGCGAGCTGGGCGGGGACCCCGGGCACGTTGTGGTGGGCGGCGTGCAGGGCCAGGGGATCGACGTCTGAGAGGGTCAGCTCGATTGGATCGCCCCTGCGCAGGAGGAACTGGCCCACGACCCCTGCTCCACAGGCAAAGTCCAGCACCGCCCCCTCCAAGGGGGGCAGGGACTCGAGCAACATCTTGGTGCCGGCGTCGAGGCGATCGTGGGCAAACAGCGGGGGCCAGCTGCGCCAGGAGAGGGACACCCCGGCGACCTCCGCCCCGACCGCCAGGGACCAGCCCTCCAGCTCTCCCCTCAGATCAGCCCTGGGCCGGCGTGCGGCCACCACCCGGCAGTGGCGCCGGGTCGCCACCACCTCGACCTGCCCAAAGAGCTCGGACAGGTGCCGGGCCATCGAGCGAGCGCCCTCGTCGTTGGCGCCCCCCACCAGCAGCTGCCCGCCCGGGGCCAGGCGGGCCCCCAGGAGGCTGGTGAGCATGATCAGCGTCACGGTGCCCCGGGGCTGACGGAGCACGATCCCGTCGAATGGACCGTCGGGCGGAGCCGCCGTCGCCGCCCGACCCTCCAGCGCGAGCCGGTGCCAGCGCTGCACCTCGCCCACCCCGCCCGCCCCGTCGAGGCGCTCGACCACCAGCCCTGGCCGATCGTCGACCACCAGCCACCGCCCGGGCTGGGGATGATCCTCGAGGGCGTGGGCGAGAACTTCGGACACGCGTGAATCTCGCTGGGTGGCCATCGTCTGTTGTGCTCCGCTCGCTCGGGGAGGCCCGAAACGATACGGGCTGCCCATGGTGTGGCCAGATTGGATCGAGGAGCTCAAGGAACGCTACCTCGCAGATGAAGGAAACGTCTTTGTGCTCCACGGCGACGTCCAGGGCGTCACGTTCGAGGCAGATGGAGCGCAGCTCGACTGTGTGGGGGTGCTGCGGCGGTTCCTCGCCCGCACGCGGCCGATCGTGGGGGTGCTGCGGCCCTGGCCGAGCCCCAGCCGGCTCGAGTTCGCGGGCATCGCCGATCGCACCCTGTTCGAGAACCTGATCAAGGCCCACGAGCTGGTCGAGGGCCGGGTAGATGCGCTGAAGGAGACCACCCCCAACGAGGCCCTGGCGCGGATCTGGAAGGCCCTCAGCACCCAGGGCACAGCCCAGGCATACCTCGTCACCGAGTCCGAGCGCTTGATCCCGGGGCACCGGCGCCGGGTCGATCCAGTGCCCGGGGCCCCCTTCCTCCTGGACTGGCCCAGGCAACAGCGCCTGCTCCAGAGCAACAACATCGTCATCTTCCTCACCCGCAAGCTCGACGCGATCCGGGCCGAGCTGGTCGACTCCAGCGTGATCGTGGCCGTCGCCCCGTCGCGCCGGGTGCCGATGGCCGAGGCCGCCGGTGGCGGAGCGCTCCACGGCGGAGCTCTGCACGCCGACCCCCTCGTCCCCGCCGATGTGCCCTCGCCCCCCCTCGACGATCCGCTCGCTCCGGTCCCGGCGATCGAGGCGCCGGCGATCGAGGCGCCGGCGATCGAGGCGCCGGCGATCGAGGCGCCGGCGATCGAGGTCCCACCGCCCCTGCCGGCGGCCGGAGGCCCGGAGATCGACCTCGACGCGATCCGGCGGGATCTCGAGGTGGCGCTGGTGCGCACGATCCTGGAGCACCCCGAGGCCCACCGTCCCGCGCGCCTACCGGTCATGGCGGCGGTCTCCGAGGTGGTGGCCCACAACCGGCCCGATGTCTGGGGCCTGCTGACGTTTGGGCTGGACGACGAGGCGGAGGTCGTCGTCCAGGGCTCGGGGGCGGATCGGTTCCTGCAGGCCTGGCGGCAGGACATCGCCCTGGATGCAGCCGCGGGCATGTTGATGCGCTCGATCGAGGGCTCCTTCTCGGAGCAGAGCCCGCCCCCCCTGGAGCAGCCAGCGGTCACCGCCCTGGCGAAGCGGATCGCCAAGCTGCTGGAGAGGATATAGCTCCCGCCGGAGCCCCAGCCTAAGCTCCATGGCCGGCTCCTGATCGATGCTCTCCACGGGGACCGGCGGCGTCGGGGGCTGTCCAGGACGGTGGCCCCCGGGGGTGCCGGGGTGGAGCGCTGCGATAGACGGACAAGGTGTTCGTCACGATGGCCTGCTCCCCACGGTGTCTGGGGTGCCGTCGCGCTGCACGGAGGAGCGATGGGCGAGACAGACGATCCCCACAGAGCGCTGAAGAGCAAGGATGTCTCCGAGCGCGCAGCCGCGGCCCGGGATCTGGCCCGGGAGGGCTCCTTCGACGATGTCCCGATCTTGATCGAGCTGGCCCTGACGGACAAGAGCCCCTCCGTGCGGCTGTACACCGCCGCGGCCGCGGCCGATGTGGCGATGCGCACCGCGTCCGCTGCGGACGAGGCTCAGCGTCGGGCGGTGCTGGCCCAGATCCAGGGCTCGGATCCAGGGCACAACCCCAGCCTGCTGATGGTGCTCGCAGCGATCCCCGAGGCAGCGGTGGTCCAGCGCCTCGGGCGGATCCTGCGCGATCCCCGGTACGACGTCCGGATCGGCGCGGCCACAGCGCTGCGCAGGATGGCCGTCGGGGGCGGAGCCGACACCGACGCGCTGCTTGGCGAGGCCTTCGCCACCTGGCTGGCCGCGGGGCGCCACCCCCCCGATGCGATCCTCGAGCTGGTGCAGATCGTGGGGGAAGCGGGCCTGTCTGCGCTGTCCGAGCAGCTGTCCGCTGCGGCCGCCGCGGGTCGCCCCCACGGCGAGGCGGTGGTCGAGGCGAGGCGTCGCCTGCGGCAGCGCGGGGAGCTCGAGAGCTATGCGGGCCTGTGGCTGAGCCACGGGGTCGACGTGATGCAGCCTGAGCCCGGGGCCGTGGTGGGCTGGTGGCTGGTGACCGGTGCCGAGGCGATCGCGTCCGCCGGCGAGCGGGTGCCGCTGTCCCTCGCCGACGGAGGGGCCCGCCTCGGGGAGCTGCCGGTGCGGCTGGTCTGGGCCCCCCACCGGGGGGAGGAGGGGCTACGGGTCGCGCTCCAGGTCGGGGGCCGGGCCTACTGGCGCTGCACCGAGCGGGGGCTGATCAAGTCGGTGGAGTCCCTCGTCGAGCAGCTCGAGGTGATCGAGGGGGCCGGCGTGGCCGCTGCGGCGCTGCTGTCCACGGCCGAGGGGGTGATCGCACGCAGGCTGCAGGGGCGGCTGCTGTGGCGCTCGGGCCGGCTGGCCGAGGCCGAGGCCGTCCTCAGCGAGCTGGCCGCCGCAAAGAAGCCCAGGGCCGAAGTGTGGTGGATGCTCGCCAGCGTCCGCGCGGAGCTGGGGCGGCCCGAGGCCGCGCTGCAGGACGTCGCCCGGGCGATCGAGGGGGCCCCGAAGAAGTGCGCCTGGCTGGCCGAGGCCACCGCGCTGCGCGACCGCCTCTCCGGCTGATCCGATCGGCTGGAGGTCGGCGCCCACGGGGGCGGTTAGGGTGCCCCGCTGAACCAGGGAGCGACGATGTCCGCGGCCGATCTGCCCGCAGCCTACGATCCCCACGATGCAGCGAGACGCTGGAGCGAGGCCTGGGATCAGGCACGGCTCTTCCACGCCGATCCTCAGGCCCCCGGGGAGGCCTACTCCATCGTGATCCCCCCGCCGAACGTCACCGGCTCCCTGCACATGGGGCACGCCCTGAACAACACCCTGCAGGATGTGCTGGTCCGCTACAAACGGATGGACGGCTACAACGTCCTGTGGGTGCCAGGCACCGATCACGCGGGCATCGCCACCCAGTGGGTCGTCCGGCGCCAGATCGAGGCTGAGGGTGGCGATTTTTGGGCGATGGGCCGGGAGCGCTTCGTCGAGCGGGTCTGGTCCTGGAAGGCCGAGGCCGGTGGCACCATCACCCACCAGCTCAAGCGGCTGGGGGTCTCCTGTGACTGGGAGCGGGAGCGCTTCACCCTCGAGCCGGCGCTGCAGCGTGCGGTCACCGAGCACTTCGTCCGGCTGTACGAGGAGGGCCTGATCTACCGGGATCAGCGCCTGATCAACTGGGATCCCCTCGATCAGACGGCGCTGTCGGATCTCGAGGTCGAGCACGAGGAGGGGGTGGCCGCCGAGCTGTGGAGCTTTGCCTACCCGATCGATGAGGCCGACGGGGGATCGGAGATCGTGGTGGCCACCACCCGGCCCGAGACCATGCTGGGCGACACCGCGGTGGCGGTCCACCCCGACGACCAGCGCTACCAGCACCTGATCGGAAAGATGCTGCAGCACCCGATCGTCGATCGGAAGATCCCGATCATCGCCGATGCGATCCTGGTGGATCCAGCGTTCGGGACCGGCGCGGTCAAGGTCACGCCGGCTCACGACTTCAACGACTTCGAGGTCGGGCGGCGTCACGATCTACCGATGATCAACCTGCTCGAGCCCGACGGCAGGCTCAACGCCGAGGGCGGCCCCTTCCAGGGGATGACCGTCGCGGAGGCGAGGGCCGCGGTCAAGGAGCGGATCGAGGCGATGGGCCTGTTCCGGGGCACCACTGAGCACACGATGAGCCTGGGCCGCTCCCAGCGCTCCGGGGCGGTGGTGGAGCCGATGCTGTCCACCCAGTGGTTCGTCCGGATGAGGCCCCTGGCCGGACCAGCCCTGGCCGCGGTCAAACACGG